>NZ_CP011450.1 GCF_000512205.2 Sphingomonas sanxanigenens DSM 19645 = NX02 | reverse complement strand
GGACCGAGCGGCCGCTGCCGCGGCCGCGAGCTGGGCGATGGGTGGCATGACGGCTCCGGAAAAGGGCGGCGGCCTGGTAACTGGCGGCGTCAGGCGAAGAGGCGCTCGGACTGCCGGACCGGCGGCGAGAGCGCGAGTTCGCGGCGGAGCCGGTCGGCGAAGCGGTCCGGGGCCAGCAATTCGGCGACTGAGGCAAAGTGGTTGCGCTCGCCGGTATGGTCCTTGCGCCCCCTGCAGCGCCGGAACAGGATTTCGCGGCCGGCCCCCATCGCACCCAGGCTGAGCTGGACATACACCTCCTCGCCGTGGAGGGTGATCTCGCCCGAGACGGCCGGACCACCCTTGTTGGAGCGGACCTCATAGCTATCGGCCTCAAGCCCAAGGGCGTCGGCGAGCCGGCGCATGGCAGTGCGCCCCTCGCTGTGGAAGGTGCGTTTGGCACCCTCGTCGTAGGCGACACCACGACAAGCGAGGGTCCGCAGGACAGGGTGGCGCCGGATCTCGGCGATCTGGTCCATGCAGTTGCGGCGCAGCGCCATGTCGTCCGGGCGGCGTTCGCAGACAGTCCCGAGGTGGCGGGCGAGAAGGATGACCGCTGCGTCGATCTCGGGGTCCTTGCCCGCGTTGCGGCAGTCGGTGATGGCGGCACCGATCGCGTGGAGGGTGGCTGCCATCGTGGTCAGCGCGCTGGGATCGAGCGCCTGCTGGTGGCGCATCGCGACATCGTAGTGCATGGGGAGGTTCTCCGGGCTCAAGCGCACGTCCGCTCGCCCCGCCCCTTCCCCCCTCTCCTTTTCCTGGCGGTCAGCCGCGCCGACGCCCTGGCCCGGGGCCGATCGCGCGCGCGATGTGACCGGCATAGACACCGCAGGCGGCCCAATATGCGGCAACCGGTGGCTTGCGGCTCCGCCAACTCCGTTCGGCGCGAAGCCGGGCTTCGCTTTGGATGTCGAGCAGCACGGACTGCAGCGCGAGGCGCGCCTCGGGACTGAGCGCCCGGAGGCGGGCGACCGCCGGCAGGGCAAGAACGGGGTTGCGCACCTCGGCCTTGGAGGATCGAGCGCCCATCACGCGGGTCCGGGCAGCGCGGCCGATACGCGCTGATCCTGCGCCTCCTCGACCGCGGGAAGCGGGATCGGGACGCATTGCCCGCGAATGAGGTTGATGAAGCCACCAGCGTGGCCGATCGACCCGCGCCCGACGAGGTCGAACAGCAGCGCCAGAGCGTGGCTTGCGAGAACGCGGTTGACGAAAAGCGACTGCCGTTCGAGCGCCTCGGCCACCGAGCAGGACGGAGCATCGTCGTCGGGCTCCGTTTCGTCGGCGATCTCAGGGAAATACTCGAGGACGGTCGGGAGGCGCCGCCGGTCGTGGCCGGTGGAGCGGTGAGGCGACCCGATCAGGAACTGCCCGTCTCCGGCGCGGTTGCCGAGGTCCATCCAATAGGCGGGCACGGACGTTCCATTCGCCAGATCGCCGCCCAGGGCGCGGCGCGCGGAAGCGGTGTCGACGCAGCTGATGAGGATATCCGCGTCGGCGAGCTTGACCGCTTCGGGAGCGCGGCCATGGACGGCTCGCCAGCAAAGGCCGTGCGCGAGATTGATCCGCTCGACGAGCGTGCGGGCCTTGGAAGCGCCGAGGTCGCATCGGTAGAAGGGTTGCCGGCCAAGATTGGCTTCGCTGACGACGTCGTCATCGACGACGGTGACCTGGAGCGACCGGGTGGAGATCGCGCGTAGCGCTGTCTCGAGCGAAGCCAGTCCCATCAGCATCTGCGCGCCATTTCCGCCGCAGCCGACTAGAAGGATCTTGATCGCGCGATTGTCGAAGCCGGCAGGAAGATAGTGGCGATTGGGGATTTCAGGCTGCATCGTCGTCTCCTGAAAACGGGCTGCGCGGCAGCGGCAGGAATATCCCGCCGGCGCACAAGCGCGAGGCGATGGCCGGTCCTTCCGGTTGACCAAGACGGCCGAGCACCAGCGCGATCTTGGTGGAGTGCGCGTCGTCGGCATCGTCCGTCGCGCTGAAGAATGCCGCGCCATGCGCATGAGTGTGGATGTCGCAGATGAGATGTTGGTCAGGCGCCAGTATCGGGGACCGATAGTTCACGCGGGAGGGAGTGGCATCATCGATGTGCGGGTAGTGGATCGAGAAGCTTCGCTCATTCTCGTTCCACAGGACGAAGGCGGCAGCTTCGTTGGGCAAGGCCGCGCGGAAGTGATCGAGAATCCGGCCGAACAGTTCGTGGGGGATCAGCCCGCAGCGTAGTTCCGCCCGGCGCTCGCCGACGCTCCCATAAGGCAGGTAGGCGGGGAACGCCGGCGTGACAGGAATGTCGAGCTCGAGCCATGGCCGTCGCACGATAAGCATGACACCGTCCCTGCCGACCGCGAGACAATGGCCTGTGCGGGAGGCGCGTACCGCGTCGATCGCGGGGGACCGACCGATCGGCGGAACCGGATAACAGGGCGCCGCTGCGAGAATGGCGGCCGCGGTGGGATCGTCGGCGAGGACGGTCATGACGCCGCGCCCTCGGCGATCAGCCGCTCCAGCGTCATCGGTTCGGCGTTGGCCTTTCTCGAAGGCAGCCGCTGGCTTGTGCCGATGAACGGCCGGAGGCGTCTCACCGGGAAGCGCGTCGCCTGGCGCGCCGCAAGGTCGTCCCACAGCTTCAGCAGGCCGCCCTTGCCGGTGACGGTCAGCTCCTGCCCGGGATTGGGGTGCGTCGACCAGGAATCGAAGAGCGCCCGCTCGAAGACGGGGATGGCCGCGACGTCCAGCGTGCGCGGCCTCGGGATGTTCCCCCAGCAGAGAGAGCCGTCGACGAAGACGTTGAGGATCGGCGAATGGAGTACATGCGTGGTCGCCGAGGGGCGCTCATTTTCGGCGAGTGCATAGACCCCGAGCCTGCGCGGCGTCGCCACGAACAGCTGGGCGGGATACGGAACGGGCCGGATCGTCCGTTGCGCGAGGACGCGCAGGCCGGCCGGCGGTGTGGACAGATGGAAATAAGCCGGGCGGACCTGCTCGGGCGTCCACCAGGCGAGCATGTCGCGATGAGCAACCAGCACATTGTGGGGAAGGATCTGAGGCGGCGCTGCGCGCCCGAGGGCCTCGGTCCATTGGCGAAGGTGGGCGCGGGTCAGCGGCGTGCCGGCGGCGATCGTCGGCCCGCCTTCGCCGCCATGCTCCACATGATGGATGCTGGCAAAGGCATGTCCATCCTGCCCGGGGGTGCGGTAGGGATCGAGCCCGCGGGGGGTCTCGGTGCGGTACAGGAGGATGGCGTTGGTGAGCACCATGCCTCCGGCGGTGGCTTCGAAATGGGCGCTATGGTCCGGCATTGGGGCCTCACAATTTGTCGGGATCGAGCTGGATCAGCTGCTGCGCAGCGAGCAGGAAGTGAGCGCCGGTGCGCAGCGACGCGAACCATCGCTCAACGTGCGCGGCCTCGGAGAGCGGGCAGATCCCCGCGACATCCATGAAGCCGTATTCCATGCCGTGGCGTCCGACATCGTCCACCTCGGCCGCGAAGAACTCGACCGGCACGAGTGTCAACGGGGGCAGCGTCGAACATTCCTCGAGGCCGGGAACATATTCGTAGAGAATTTGCCCGTCGAAGTGCCAGGCGTTGCAATCTCCCGGCAGGCGCCGAAGCGCGTCGTGCGCGCTGCGGAGTTCGCGTAGTGCCTTGCGAAGGTCGAGAGGAAGCTTCGCCAGCGGCGCTGCATTCGCCGCGATCATCCATGCGGGCTTCTTGGCCTCCATGGTCGACGGCAGCGCGACTTCGTCAAGATCGCCGGGGTCTGCGCCGTGATAGTCGATGAGGCACTGGCGGGCGGCGTCATCCTCAGTCTCGCCATCCCAATAGTACATGGATATTTCGTCGAAGAGATCCTGGTAGCCGAAGATCGGCAGCGCAGCCCCCAGGGTCTGCTCGAGCGCCGCGTAGGCAGCCGCGCGCCAGGCGATCGGCGCCTCGCTGGTCTCGATCCATCCGAGATCTAGTTGGCCGATGCTCTCGCAGATGATCACGATCGCCGGCGCTCCCTCGGACTCGCCGTTCAGCACGACCACGCGAAGCTCCGCGAGATCGATCGGACGCAGCGCCTCGACAGCAGCAGAGTTGAAAACATGCTCGATGCGCCGTCGCGCCTCGCAACGGGAATATCGTCTCGTCGCCTTCTCGTGCGATGCGACCCAACGCCCGATCAGCTTATGGTGTCGTGCAAGAGGCTGGTCGAAGGTCAGTGGTATGTCGGGCGAGATCTCGACCGATCGGCCGGCGAGATCAGCCGAGCGGCGGAAGTCGGAGGCTTGCCGGTGGCTGAAGCGGCTCCGGAGAGTGGCTTCGATGAGTGGACTCGAGCGCGAGCTGCGCATGGAGGGCCCGGGCCTGGATGCTGCAGGAAGGCTGGGAGATGCCGGTTGCGTTGCCATCATCGAACTCGATCCATTCGAGAAGCGTCTTGCGCGGTGCGGCGGGGATGGCTCCGCCGTGACGGCGGGGCACGATCAACCCTTTGTGCCGACGGCGCGGCGGTATTCGGTGACGTGGACACCCCCGTTCACGCCGGCGTCGACCGTCTCGGCGTTGAGGATCGCCGGGTAGAGCGTTGCGTGATAGGCACGCAGAGCCTGCGGGTCGTGCGCGAGATGGGGTGGAACCGGGAGATCGATGCCGTCATATCGATAGGCGCGGTCAAGCTGGTTGATCTGCATTGGGGCGTACTCCTTGGCGCTGGACAGGGGCTCGAGGTGCTCACCAGAGGCTGGCGGGTTCGTCCGACTTGGCATCGGCCGGAAGCGCGCCCGCGGGCGGCGTGACGGGCGAGCTGCTCGTCGGGGCCGGTCGGGGTGCTGCGGAGGCGGCTTTCGCCTTGGCCGCTTCCGCCGACGCCGCGCGTGCGGCCTCGGCCGCCTCGCGCTGCTCAGATATCTGGTCGGCGAGGGTCTTGCGCGAAGCGATAAGCTGGCCGAGCGCGCCGTCTGCCCCCTTGGCGAGTTCGATGTCGATTTCCGCTGCCGTCGCCGTGATCGAGATCGGCCGCAGCTCTCCCGTCTCGAGCCGCTGGGCTTTGCCCTCAGTTGCGCGAGGGATGACGGTCAACGTAACGGTCTCGTCCGGACCCGCCACGAGGTCAAATCCGAGCGAGTAGCGGCCGAGCAACGGCAAGAGACTTGCGATCAGCATGATTGTCAGTCCTTATTTTGGAGGGAAGAGAGGGCCGTCAGGCCGCGATCGCGGGAATGCCGCGGTCGGCGTTGGGGCGAATAGGGGCCGGAGGAGGCCCGTATTTCCCGTCGAGGGTCATGCCGCTCGGCAGGCGGCCGGCCCAATCGAAGCCGACCGCGTTGAGCATCCCGGCGACAAGGTCGGCCTTCTTGGAAGCGAGCAGCTTTGCGAACGCCTTCTCGCCCATGTGCGCGATGAGGCCGCACTCCTGGGCGATGAATTTGAGCTCGTCCTTTGTGTACCGCTCCAGGAAAGATCGATCGACACGCCAGCCGTGCCGGATGTCGATTGCGAACGCTCGGGCAAGGTCGGCGACATGCGCAAAGGACTGCACATCGCGCGCATAGGCCGCCGCGATCGCGGCAAGGGTGTTCGCTGCCTGCGCGTCCGAAAGCGCGCGGATCCCCTCGATCTTCTCTTCGAAGCTCAGGTCGGGAAACGAAGGGTTGACCAGCAGCCCGGCGCGCGACGTCAAGGTAGCCGGCTTGATCTGCGCGAGCGTACCAGTCAGGCCGGCGACGAGGATCGCGGCATGCGCATGGGACGGATTATCGGCGAGGCCCCGGGCAAGCGCCGTTCGCCAGGTCGCCTCCCGAAGATCGGCGGTGCGGCCGGCGATCGATTTGGCGGAGACGGTCGCACCGCCAGCCCGGGCGGCCGGCTTGACGATCGCGCCGGACGACGACCGATTGGCCGCGACCGCGGCCGCTCGAACCCCTGGATGCGAGGCCTCACCGTCGCCATCGTCGTCGGTATCGGCCAGCTCGTCGGCGTCGGGAGCAGCTTCCCCATCGTCACCGTCCGCTTGCCGATCGGCGGCCTCGGCCTGTGCGGCAGCCGCAGCGCGCTCCTGGGCCTCGATCCGGGCCTTTTCGATTGCTTCGGTCTTGAGCTGGAAGCAGCCGGGATTGGTGCAATGGCCTTCATCGACATGGGTTTCGAAGAGGGCTCGTTGCGTTCCGGAGTTGAACGGGCAGGCCATGCATTCGGTCTTGTCGAAGCAGGCGTTGGCGAGATCCTGCGTGACGCGCATCAGGAGGTCGCGCGTTTTTCCGACGTCGAGACCGGAAGCGGTGATCGTGTCGAGAGCCTTGTCCTGCTTGTCCGCTGGAATGGCAGCGAGCAGCTCGGCATGCCCGACCTTGATGCGGCGCTCATCGAGCGCGAGCTTCACGGCGTCGGAGAGATTCGCGAGGGCGAGGCGGCGGTCGAATTTGGCCTGGGACCAGCCGAGCCGCCGCGCCGCCTCTGCACGATCATTCTGGCAGGCGGCGAGAACCCGAACGGCGGCGTCCGCCTGCTCCGTCTCCGACGCATCGTCGCGATTGTCGTTCTCGTCGATCGCCGCTTCCAGCGCTTCCTGGTCGGTCATCTCGCGGATGACGACGGGTACCTCCCCTTCTGGGCCGAAGGCCTCGAGCGCGGCCCGATACCGGCGGCCTCCCGCGACAACGACGTAGGTGTCGTCGCCGCCGGCCGCCGGGCGGAGGAGCATCGGCTGAAGCATGCCGCGCAGCCGGAACGAGGCGACCAGGTCCTCGTGCTTTTTACGGTCGAAATAGCGACGTGGATTGTACCCAAGCATGATCTTGGAGAGCGGCAGCGTCATGGCTGCATGCGGGTGCGATGGGGTCAAGGCGGGTCTCCTTCGGGATTGGCGTCGCGCCTCCTTCGCGGGTGCGCGCCCTCTTTCCGTCGAGCCTGATGCTCAACCCTGCCCTTCCCCCTCCCCTCTTCATTGCTCGGCGGCTTGCCTCCGGTGGATGTCAGCGGCCCATTGCTCGAGCCATGGCGCGGTGAGTTCCGCATGATCAAGATCTTAGGTCTGGTTCGGCCTGTCCGATTAGGTCCAGTTGGCTGATCTTGAAGGGTTTTCGGGCGCGCTCGCTAACCGGACGTCTGGTTAGCCCCGCGCGCGGCTATTCTTCGGACGCATTCGGCGGGGCGATCGGCAGCATAGCAACATTGCGTCGGTCCCGAAGCTCGCGGACAAGGTCGGCATTGCGCTCCTCCAACCGCTTCGCGCGGCTCTCCGCGATCAACGCGCGCCGCAAGAGAGAGGCATTCTCGGTGGCCAGCACCCGGATCCGCACCTCCGCCTCCCCCTTTCCTCCATCCAGCTTTGGAACCTCATCCTGACCCGAAGCCGGAGATCGTTCAGCCTGAAGGGCACGGAGATCTTCAAGCACAGCGCGATGATTGGTGTAGAGCGCATTGCGTCCGATGCCGGCGTGCCGGGCCAGCGCCGCAACGGAGATTTCGGATTCAGGATCGGCGCGCAACACGGCGAGAGCTTCCCGCAGGCGGGTAGCGACCCGCTCGCGGCGACGCCCTTGGGGCGTATCAGCCGAGGTTGCCATCGGCGGGCTGCAAATCGAGATCGTCGATCACGCGGCGGCTCTCCTCGACCCGCGTGATCGCCAGATTTCGGCTTTCAGGGTCAAGGTCGGTTCTTTCCAGGAGAGCCAGGTTTCGTTTCAGGCGGGCTTCCCAGACCGGCTTGTGACGTTCGCTCACCGCGAAGTTCGCGCAAGTGACGCATGTGCCCTGCGTGCGGAGAACGGGATTGGGCTCTTTGTCGGACCCGAGGCAGGCAGACGTCTCCCGACGGTAGAGACAGTAGCCCCAGTCGCAGACGCCGAGCCTGATGTCGGTATCGGCCAACAGGCGGGTGATGTAGGCATCGAGGTCGCCATCGTGCGTGCGACCGCGGAACGGCGATCGCGCCGCAAGATCGCGCCCCGCCTTGCCGCCCAGGCGAGGCGCGACCAGCAACTCTTCGAGCGCGGCGCGGGTTTCTCGTGCCGCCTGGGCGTCGACCAGTTCAACCAGCTCGAAGTCCGTGCCGACATAGGCGCGGTCGGTCATGGCGCGGGTCACATGCCCGAGATGCTTGGCCAATGCCGCGAGACCGGTCCTGTCGCGCCGGCCCACGAACCGCGCGAAGGTCTTGCGGCCCTGGTGGGTGGCAAGCCTCCAGCTTTCACCGTTGATTTCGGGAAGGCGAAGCGCGGCCCCAATGCCGTCATTCAGGCGTATATTCATAGCCGAACTGGTGAGCGGCTCGATCGGCAATGCCGAGGTTCGGATCGCGCTCCCCGGGCGGACCTGGAGCAGCCAGAGATATTGTCGGCCGTCGATCGCTCGCCATGGTGCCGATAGGCGCTCAAGAACTTCGATGGCGCGAACGGCGGGTTCGGGGGCGATCCAGCGATGCGGCACTCCGTCTCCTGGAGCGTCCTTTCGGATCGTGCCGGTCAGATAGGCGAACATCTCCTGCTGCTCGCCCTGCACCCGCTCGATGCAACCGGCTTCCAGCGATAGGATTTCCGAAGCGCGCGGCCCAACGAGATAGGCGAGGACAATGAAGCAAGCCTCGTAGAGACGGGCCACCATGCCATTGAAGGTGAGCATCGGCTGGACCGTCAGCGGCTGAGCCTGCCCAGGAACAAACTCGATCGGTGGAGCAGCGTGCAGGTATCGGCGTATGCGCCTGGAACGCCCCGGTTTTGCATGCCCTTTTGCGGAAGCCGCATCGTGCAGCGCCTGTATGTCGTCACGCATATGAAGGATGGTATCGGCTGGCTCGCCGATGAGATGGAGCGCTCCCGCAACGAGCGGCATTGCGATTTCATCAGGCGTATAGGGCCACCGCTCGACCGGGCGCCAACGGCCCAGCTCATTGAGCGCAGGCGGCGCGGATTTCGGGGTGTCGGGAAGCTTCTCACGCTGTTGGTAAAACGCCCGCAGCAGCGTGCGGTAGTTGCTCGCGGTCGATAGCGCCATCGTGCCATTGTCTCTCGGGCGCTGGGCGAGATCATCGAATAGATGCCGGATGGCCTCGTCATCCAGTTCCGACCATCGAGCCAGGCCGCGGCCCGCCATCCATTCCAGCACGACCCGCTGGAGCGTTCCCTGCGTTCCAAGCGAACGTAACGAGAGCGCGGATCGACCGGGAGGTGGATCGCTGTGCAACGACCAGAGCAGATGCTTGCTCGCCTCGCGCAGCGTCCGCCAATGCGGCTCGTTGAACCGGCTTCCGTCGGGCAGTGTGAACCCCCAGTCGACGCGGAAGGTGGTGTCCCGCTGACCCACGACGCCTGTCGCCATCTGCCAATGGTCGTCGCCGAACATCGAGTGCGGAGAGACGCGCAGCGAGGCCTGCGGCAAGGCGAGGAGCGGAACGCTCATTCCAGTTCCGGGAGATCGGGGAGCATCGCGGCCCGTTGTTCTGCCTCCTCCCTCAAGTCGGGCGGGAACGCCGGAAGAAGATCATGTTCGAGCACCTGCAAGCTGGGCGCATAGAACAACGCCCAGCGAGCCGGATCGATCTGATCGCGGGCGTCGAGAAGATGCCGGCGAGCTTGCAGCACGCGCGCGAACCGCTCGACATCAAGCGGAACGATCAGCCCCGGACAGGCAAGGCAACCTCGCAGTCTCGGACAGAGATGCGGATTTCCGTCAGCGCCCTGTTCGACAGGCGCCAGACAACGATGCCCGAACAATGCCGTTACCGGGCCGTGGCGGGCGGGCTCCTTCCGGTCGGGTCCGCAGACCCAGGCTACCATGAGCTTCTGAAGGCGCGCGATCGTCTCCTGCTCGAGCTTCCGTGCGGCCGGTCCCTCGACGTAGCGATCGGTCGTGACGAGGCTGGCGTGATTGAGAACCGTCCCTGCCGCGCGCAGGTCGCCGCCAGAAGCCAGATAATGCTCCGTGGCGACGCTGCCGCGTAGTTGCGAGGCCGTGAACTTGGGCACCAGTGGTTTCGGTTGCTCCGGATGTGCGGTGTTCCAGCGTTCGATCCGCCTGTTGGTGCGGCCGATGAAGCGATTGATGAACCCGGGGATGCTGTCGGGCGCGATCAGGCCGGCAGGATAGTCGTGCCTGCGATAATAGGCCCGCGACAGATAGCGGATCAGGAACAGACATTCCCGTTCTTCAGGCGGAGCATGCTCGATCAGCGGCTCGGTCATCGCCAGCAGCATTTCGATCAGACGCGGTGCGGATCGCATTTTACGGCGGTCGAAGGACCGACGCTGCATTTTCGGAGTTCGACCGCCCCGCTGCTTGAGCCATTCCACCATGACCCGATGATCATCGAGTGGATGGGGCACGAGGCAGTCGCGGCGGATCGCCCGAAGAGGCTGGGGATTGGCGGCAAGCTGGATCGCCAGCGCGACAAAGAACGGCCCCATCGTGTGCGAGGTCAGGTGATAATGCTGAGCGATCGCCTCCTGACGTCCATGATGCTCGAGCGAGTTCGGGTTGATCCCGGCAGCGCGGATTGCCTCGCCGCTCGGAGCGATGCCGCCGCCGATCCGGTGGAGTTTCCACACCCAGCGCGCGAGCGCCTCTCTCGGACCAGTTCCCTCCGGGGGTTGGGGAGAGGCGATGATCTTCTGGCCGCGCTGGAACCGCGCCCATGCGATGTCGATCTCTTCATAGGCGGCCGCGAGGATCGTTTTCATTTCCGCTGCCGTGAGCCGGGCTTTGGGTTCTGGCGCCCACCCCGTGCTGGGGAACGGGCTGTAGGGGATGGCGAGCGCGCTCCCGAACAGATCCGGATCGGTCTGCTCGATGCGCTCGAGCAATGGTTTCAGGCTGGCGAAGCGTTGAGCCATCGTGGCTCGGCTGAGCTGGCGGCCTTCTATCGAGGGTGCCAGCGCATCAATGTAGCGCCGGATCGTGCCGGCGTTCACATCAGCAGCACAGCTTACGCCTTCTGTGCGTAGGAAGCGACCGAAGCGCCGGATCACTCTCCAGCGTCCGCGTCGTGTGGAGATCGAAGATCCGGCATCATGAACCCTGAACGCCTCGACAAAGGCGCAGGTGAGGTCATGTGGCATGTCGAGGGCGACCGGATCGAACGTCTGCACGACCTGTCCCCATTCATCACGAAAGGAGAAGCGTCGATCATCTGGCGCTTGCGCGGTCGATGCTCGATCGATCGCGATACGGCGGTCGATCCGTCCCTCAGCCAGCATCGTTGATCGCTTCGCCGTAGAGCCAGGCAAGGCTCTCGTTGATATCGGGTTCGTACAGCTCGACGCAGCGCAGGTAGATGGCGGTCGTCGCGATCGAGGCATGGCCCAACAGAACCTGGACGATCTTCAGCGGATTCAGCGCCGGATTGGCACGAGCCTGGATCTGAAGCCGCGTGAGCATCACCATCGCGAAGGTGTGACGGAGCCAATGCAGCGTGCCGGGCAACCCAGCGGCCGCGAACGCCTCGGACAGAAGCGCCGTCAGGCGTTTGCGCGTCATCGCACGGCCATGTTCATTCAGGAGAAGATTGGGCGGCGCCCTGTAGCGGGGATCGGCATTGCGCGCGCGCCGCACGATCCGGGCCCGGTCCTCTCCGATATACCAGTGCGTGCGATCAAGCAGGCGAACCGGCGGATAGACCGTTCGCGGCCGGTCGCCCTTGGTGATGCTGAGCGGCACGCCTACAAGCGGCGTCTCTTCCGGGTGAAGCGACCAGCTATCCGGTATCTGATCGACCGCCAGAGCACATAGTTCCTTGCGTCGAAGGCCTGCGCACAGCGCCCACTCCCCTGCAAGGCGCGCGGTCGGCGCAAGCTGCGCGAACAGCCTTGCCAGCTCATCGGGGCGCATTGGTCGTGGCAGTTGCTCCGGGACCGAGACCGTGAGGCTCCCGGTCGAACGGCGTCTGATCTGTGGCCCAACACGCGGTCCCCTGCCCTGCCGTGTCTGCAACGGTCGCGGGAACGCACGATGCCGGATGAAGTCGTGATCGAGGGCCCAGGAATAGAAGCGATAGACGGTGGCAACCCGGGCATTGATGGTGGAGCGGGCAAACGGCCGCCCGGTATGCTGGCTCGGCCCTTCGAGCATTCGGGATCGATAAGCTGCGAGTATATGCTCGTCAGCGACATCCCATTTGATGTTGGACTGCTCGAGCGCATCGAACCACTCATACAGGTGCTCGCCATAGGTCCGTACCGTCTCCGAGGCCTGGGAGTGGCCATGAACCTCGGCATGTTCGAGCAGATAGGCAAAGGCCGGCTCGATGATGGCCATGTTCGCGTCGAACAGGATGGGGAACCCGGCGGGAATGCCGGGCTCACCTGGAACGGCACGGATGATCGTCACCATGGATCACACCTCCGCCTCACGCACGCGGGATCAGGGCGGTTATTCTAGCATCATCCCGGCCTTTCCAGTTCGGACAGTCGGCTGAGCGAGCACTTTTTGGGCCGGGCGACACGACGCCTGTTCCAATTCATCCATATATCCACTATCTCGGATATATGGATACTGATTCGGCTATCACGGCCCTGGCCGCTCTCGCGCAGGGCACACGCCTTGACGCATTTCGGTTGCTGGTGCGCCACGAGCCCGAAGGATTGCCCGCCGGCGAGATCGCAAAAGCGCTCGACGTTCCTCAGAACACGATGTCCGCGCACCTCGCCGCGTTGACGCGCGCGGGCCTGCTGAAGTCCGAGCGGCAAAGCCGGTCGATCATCTACTGCGCCGACCTCGATGCGCTGCGCGCGCTGACCCTCTTTCTGGTGAAGGACTGCTGCGCCGGAAAACCGGAACTGTGTGCACCGCTCGTCGCCGAACTCGTCCCCTGCTGCTGACGGAGACTGCCATGTCCACCGATCGCGTGTTCAACGTCCTGTTCCTCTGCACCGGCAATTCGGCACGCTCGATCCTCGCCGAGAGCGCCATGAACAAGCTCGGCCAAGGTCGCTTCGATGCCTTCTCGGCCGGGAGCTATCCCAAGGGCGCGGTTAACCCCGACGCGCTCGCACTGCTGGAACGGCTCGACTATCCGACCGAGGGCCTGCGCTCGAAAAGCTGGGAGGAGTTTTCCCGGCCCGGTGCGCCGGTCATGGATTTCGTGTTCACCGTCTGCGACGACGCAGCCGGTGAAGTCTGCCCGGTATGGCCCGGCCATCCAATGACGGCCCATTGGGGCATCGAAGATCCAAGCCATGTCCAGGGCGGTGACATAGAGCGCGAACGCGCTTTCGTGATGGCGCTGAACTATCTGGAAAACCGTATCCGGCTGTTCATCTCGCTGCCGATCGACAAGCTCGAAGCCACGGCGCTGACCGCCAAGCTGCGCGAGATCGGCCATACCGAAGGCTCGACCACTCGCCGGGGAGATGCGGCGTGACCGACATCATCGTCTATCACAACCCGGAGTGCGGCACGTCGCGCAACGTGGTGGGCCTGATCCGCAATGCCGGGATCGAGCCGCATGTCATCGAATATCTGAAGACCCCACCGTCGCGGCCATTGCTGGTCCAGCTCATCGCGCGCGCCGGGATCACGCCGCGCGAGCTGCTGCGCGAGAAGGGCACGCCCTATGCCGAACTAGGCCTGGGCGATCCCTCGCTGTCAGATGAAGCCCTGATCGACGCAATGATGGCACACCCGATCCTCATCAACCGGCCGCTGGTCGTCTCGCCGCTCGGCGTGAAACTGTGTCGCCCTTCGGAGGCGGTACTGGACCTGCTACCCGCACCGCAACAGGGCGCATTCGCCAAGGAGGACGGCCAACAGGTCGTCGATGCGGCCGGCGCGCGGGTGATCTGAGGCATGGCGACCGTTCTCGACGCCACGCCGGCTCGTCCCGGCATCTCCTTCTTCGAGCGCTATCTGACCCTGTGGGTGGCGCTCTGCATCGTTGCTGGGATCGCGCTCGGCCATATGTTGCCCGGCCTGTTCGGCGCGATTGCCTCCGCCGAGGTGGCGCGGGTCAATCTCGTCGTCGCGGTGCTGATCTGGCTGATGATCGTGCCGATGCTGCTCAAGATCGACTTCGGCGCGCTGGGATCGGTGCGCCAGCATTGGAAGGGCGTCGGTGTCACGCTGTTCATCAATTGGGCGGTCAAGCCTTTCTCGATGGCGCTGCTCGGCACGCTGTTCCTGGGCTGGATGTTCGCGCCGTTGCTGCCGGCGGGCGAAGCGCCGTCCTATATCGCCGGGCTGATCCTGCTGGCGGCTGCGCCCTGCACGGCAATGGTGTTCGTGTGGTCGAACCTCTGCGACGGCGAACCCAATTACACGTTGAGCCAGGTGGCGCTGAACGACCTCATCATGGTGTTCGCCTTCGCACCGCTGGTCGGGCTGCTGCTCGGCGTCGCCTCGGTGACGGTGCCGTGGGATACGCTGTTGCTCTCGGTCGGCCTCTACATTGTCGTGCCGGTGATCGTCGCGCAGCTCGTCCGTCGCGCCGTGCTGGCATCAGGCGGACAGGCCGCGCTTGACCGGCTGCTGGCCCGGCTCGGGCCGGTGTCGCTCACCGCCCTGCTGGCGACGCTGATGTTGCTGTTCGGCTTCCAGGGCGAGGCAATCGTCGCGCAGCCCTTTGTGATCGCGCTCATCGCCGTGCCGATTCTGGTACAGGTCTATTTCAATGCCGGGCTGGCCTATTGGCTGAGCCGCCGTTTTGGCGTCGCATGGTGCGTGGCGGCGCCCGCCGCGCTGATCGGCGCGTCCAATTTCTTCGAGCTGGCGGTGGCCGCCGCAATAAGCCTGTTCGGCCTCAAGTCCGGCGCCGCGCTCGCCACGGTGGTTGGCGTGCTGGTCGAGGTGCCGGTGATGCTGTCGGTCGTGGCGATCGTGAAGCGGACACGCGGCTGGTATGAGAAGGGAGCCGCTGCTTGACCCGTATCAGCGAGTTGACCGACCCGGATCATCTGCCGGCGCTCGATCTCCGCTATGTCCATGAGCGGCCCGCGTTCGGGCTTGGTGCGGGCGATCCACCGCCGCGTATCCTGCTGCTCTATGGTTCATTGCGCGAACGGTCCTTCTCGCGTTTCGCAGTCGAGGAGGCGGCACGGTTGCTCCAGTTCTTCGGGGCGGAGACGCGCATCTTCGATCCGACCGACCTGCCGTTGCCCGATCAGGTGAAGGGCGACGATCATCCCGCCGTCCATGAACTGCGCGACCATGCCATGTGGTCGGAGGGCATGGTGTGGTGCAGCCCGGAGCGTCACGGCCAGATCACCGGTATCATGAAAGCGCAGATCGACCATCTGCCGCTGGAGATGAAGGGGATGCGCCCGACCCAGGGCCGCACGCTGGCGGTGATGCAGGTGTCGGGCGGATCGCAGTCGTTCAACGCGGTCAACACGCTCCGGCTGCTCGGCCGCTGGATGCGGATGTTCACCATCCCCAACCAGTCAAGCGTGGCGATGGCCTACAAGGAGTTCGACGAAGCCGGTCGCATGAAGCCCTCCAGTTACTATGACCGCATCGTCGATGTGATGGAGGAGCTGGTGCGCTTTACCGTGCTCACCCGTGGGCACGCCGTGCAGCTCGTCGACCGCTATTCGGAGCGGAAGGCGGAGGCGGCAAAGCAGGATGCCGCCCCCGATCTGGCATCGCAGTCGATCGCTTAAGTCGAGCGCCTCGCCAAGCGAGGGATCAGGCCGACCACCGCCAGCTCTTTGGGTTAGCGCGGCGGTCGGCCTGATCCCTCTCCGCATCCGTTCCTAATGAGACAGATCAGAGGACCGGACCTAAGAGGTCGCCGGACTCGATGAGGTCGCGGATCTCGGCCTGGGCCTGCGCGATCGCGGCTTCCCATGGATCTGTCGGGGCGGGGTCGGGCGCCGGCGCCGCGGCGATCGGCAGGCGTGCCGGCGCAGCCCGCAGCTTCGCATTCTGCGCCCTGAGCCATGCCTCGAGATGGTCGGCGACAAAGCGATCCGACTTGCGCGTGCGCCGGCGATGGGCCTCGCGGCGGGCGCTGATGCCATAGGCCTGGCTATCGAGTGTCTCGATCCGATGCGCGTAGGGCAGCAGATAGGGGATGGCATCGCCCTTCACCCCGAACAGGTGCAGCCGGGTCGATGCCGGCAGGATCGCATCGAGATGTTCGACGACGGCGATCACGCCTTCGTCACCGCGGACGTCGCGCCGGCACATGCTGCCGACGCCCACGCGGCGCTGCCGGCTGATCGGCCCCCAAAGCGCCTCGGCGCAGCGTTCGTAGTCTTGCGGACGTCGGCCCTGGATCACCGGCAGGAAGGTCCGCTCGATGCCGGCATCGCGGCCGAGCATCAGGCAATCCCTGTTGGCGCGGATCGTGCGCGAGATGCGGTCGAGCACCTCCGCGCGATCACGCGCGATTTCAGGCTCGACGCAATAGTCGGCGCTCGCCCACCAGCGGAACGGATAGCTTGCCGCGAGCGCGACATAGTCGCCGAGACCCCACGGGAAGCCGCCATAGGCAGCGGTGGCGACGAATCCGGCGGAATCGAGCGCCAGGCTGGAAAGACCGTAGGCATTGGCGAGCTGTGTGGTGCGCCAGCCCTGCCATTCGCGAACGCCATCGCGCATGCCCCAGCGGGACAGCGCGTTGGCGGAAACCAGCGCGGGCTGACCGAGCCGGCGCACGCGATCGAGGATCGGCCCGTTGTTCAGATGTGGCAGGCCGACGAGGATCTCGATGCTCATGGCTTCGCCGTTTCGCCGGCGGCGTCGCGCGAGGCGACGAAGGCTGCGTGGCGCTCGGGCTTCCACCGCGCCGCGATCTCATGGGCGTGGCGGATGCGAACCGGCTCATAGGGATCCGGCAATGCCGCAAACTCGTGCTCGAAGGCCAGATAGACAAGCGACCAGTTGCAGTCGTGCTCATATTCGTTGGACTCGAGACGCAGCGCGTCGGGCATTGCCCGCTGCCGTTCGTCGGAAAGTATCAGTCCGCCGTGAGACGGCGTGCTGACCACCCATATGCCGGGAACAAGCTCGCAGGCAAAGTCGATCTGGCCCCACATGCAGCAAGTGGGGCGCGGGCTGGATGCGAATGTCATGCGATGCTTCTCCAGTGCAGGGTGAAAGGGCCGGCCCGTCGTTGACAGTCCGATTGTTCATGATATGTTCGGAGGCGCAGGAGGTTTGCCCCCATGAAGCTTGCCGAGTTCGTGAAACAGTTCGACGCCGAGATCGTGCTGCGCGATGCCGCACTCGATCCCGAGAATTCCCCCAACCGGCGCGCGATCGCCAACCTGTGCCTCGGCATGGGCTATGACGACGCCTATTACTCGATCCTCGAACTGCGGCAGGCGCTCGGCTGGATTCACGAGGGCCAGGCCAGCGACGGGACGGCGAAGCTCGTCGAGATCCTGTCGAACAACGCCTGCGATGATTTCCAGCGGGCGATCTATTACGCGCTGGCGGGCCGGGGCATCGCCGATATCCTGGCGTCGCTCGACTGGATTCTGCCGATCCTCGAGTTTCGTGCGCGAACGGTGGGCAAGCTGGCGACGATGGGCGTCCGGGCAAAGCCGCTGGCCGATCCCTATGTGGCGGCTGAGCCCGACGGCCCCGTTGTCGACAAGACGGAAGATATCCGGTTCGGCGAGTCCTGGGGGAAGGATGTGCGCGAACGGCGCAAGGTCTAGAGAAGGCTCCAGTCGTCGGCAAACCAGTCGGCCCGCCGCGGCGGCCATGGCTGTTCGCGGTCGTGTCCGCCCTGGCGATAGACAAGGATCACCTCGAGGAAATCCGTGTTCGACGGCGCGTGAATGTAGAGCAGTCCGTCATGCCATCCGGCACGGCGGGCGCGAGCGCCGCTGCGCAGATGGCCAAGTACCTCGTCGAGCATCATGTCTCGCACTCCAGTCGCTGCCCGCGTCGCCATGAGGCGGGCTCGATCCAGTCGCCGGCATAGGCGCCGCGCCGTTCGCGACGCGCGGTCCTGGCCGCGTCCTCGTATCGCCGCGCGCGTGCCGGGTCGCTTTTGAGATAGCGCGGCGCCGGCACGGCAAGCCCGGCGCGGATCATCATCTCGCCGAGATCTTCACCGTCAACCGTGACGATTGCGACGGGCCGCCCATAGGTGGCGCCGCCGACAAGCTCGATCGTGGCAGGGCGGTCGCGGAGAGCCTTCGCAGCGAAGTCCTGGGCGATTTTGCCGCACGGCCAGCAGGCATTGTCGCGTGCGCACATCTGCTTGCGCTCGTAAGCATCGACGCCCGACAGGCGGAAGTCCATCGAGACGGTGTCGCCGTCGATCGCGCGGCCCCTGCCCTGCAGGTTCGGCCGCGCGGGATCCGCGCCGGTTGAATCGAACGCGCGTGCGACGGCGGCGGCGCCGGCATCGCGGGCCCGGTCCGTAGCGCGGTCGGCAAGCGCGTCGCAGCCACCCAGAAGCAACGCGGAACAAAGAAGGAAGCGGATCACGAGCGGATCTCCATCTCGACATGGTCGAGGTGCGAGGGCGAAGTGGTGACACGCCACGGCTGCAGCGTATCGGCGGTGCGGACGACGCTGACGCGGGTCCAGGTGTCATCGTGCAGGCGGAGCGCGATGCGCTCGGCATTGCGTCGGCTGCACAACGTGTCGCGCTTGGGGCTGCGCGCGGTGGCGGTGATGGACATGATAGCTCCTGTCGCTGGGATGGGGAATCCGGGATGGTGAACATCAGGCCGCTCGCTTCATCTGGTCGGCCTCGCCGGTCTCGGCGGCGGCGCTGTAGGAGCGCAGCAACTGCCACGCGCGATCGGCATGGGCGGCGGCGGTGATGATGGCGGTCTTGTCGGCCTTCATGACCGACAGCCATGAAGCGAGGTAGCTGGCGTGGCTGTCATGGATCTCGTTGGGCAGGCCAAGGTCGGCGCAGACCAGGCCAGCACCAACGTCAGCGACAAGTTCCTCGAATGCGTACGCATTATCGCCGAAGCGTTTGCCGAAGGCGCGCGCGAGCCGATTGCGATTTGCCGTCCAGTGAATGTGCTCGTGGGCCAAAGTGGATGCGTGAAGGTCGGCGGACCGGAACATGTGCCGATGCGGCATCTGAATATAGTCGGCCGTGGGATGGTAGAAGGCCTCGTTGCCGCCATGGCGCACGGTGGACGGGATCGCGGAGAAGAAGCGGTCGATCGCATTCTGCCGCTCCGATGGTGCGAGCGGCGTCGGGATTTCCCGCTCGATGCGGTACTGGTCGGGCAGGCCGTCGATCTGGTCCGCCGCGTAGACGACGTGGCTGCGCAGGAAGCGGATGAGGCGCGAGACGGTCTCGCCCGTGGAAGGATTGCGCTCGTCGCGGGTCATCCGCGAGAAGAAGACCGACACCGAGCCCTGCTCGTGCCGGCGCACGCGACCGCCGAGCTGCTCGGCCTGTCGCGCCGTCATCCAGTAGGGTGACGCGTAGCCGCGGGCATCCGCGATCGCCCAGAGGTAGAGCCGGTTGATGCCCGAATAAGGGGTGCCGCAGTGGCGCAGCGGCTGACCGGCGCCGGCGGACATCCGCCACGGCCGCCGCCAGGGCGGTACGCCTTCCTCGAGCTTGCGGATGATGAGGTTGGTGATCTCGGCCGCGGCGTCGCGGCGCGGAGCGTCTGCCTGGGTCATCTTATGGTCTTTCTTGGCGGCGAAAAGGAACCGCCGGCGACGTTCTGCCGCCGGCGGTCAGTCGCCCAGGAGTGTGTGGACGGCGGTCAGTCGACGAGCTGATCGGCGATCTCGTCGAAGCGCGAAGCCATCAGCGTGTCGTCGTCATCGACGTCGTTGTAATCGTCGTCAGCGGCGTCGTCGGGATCGAGGCTGTCGGTTTCGCCGGCCTCGCCGTCGGTCGCTGCACCGTCGTCGGCCTCGGCCATGCTGGACAGGTCGATCGTGGCGAACCGCATCGGCTCGGGCAGCCATGCAAGCGCGGCCGCCTTGACCTCGGGTTCGACGATCGTCCTGCCGGAGAAGAGTTTCTCGCTTGCCGTTGCCATCTCCGGCTTCTTGAGGGTCGCGTGACGTTGCGCGACGGCGGGCCCGCCGACATCGTTGAGGATGCCCACCATCGTCGACTTTGAGATGCGGTCGAAGAAGTTCGCCGCGGTCGGGCGCCACATCGCCGCGACATCGATGCCCATGATGCCGGCGAGGCTGTCATGCAGCGACGCCGTATCGCGCAGATGCACCGGCCGCGTTTCGAGCGTCACCGCGACGATCCAGGTCATCCACGCCGTCTTGTCGCCGTCGTCCAGCGCGCGGAACGCCATGAAGCGGTCGAAGAGGGTTTCATGGTCCGCCCAACCGGCGTTGAGCGTCGCACGCGCCGTGGCCAGCATGTCGCGCGCGGGAGACGCCGGAACATCTCCGACGATCGGGTCGGTGGGAAACGGTGCCCGGATCGTGGTGCCGGTGTCGCGGTGGCCTGCCACGTAGGTCGGGTCGATCATCGCGAAGAGCAGATAGTCGAGCGCCAGCTCCGGGTGGTCGAGGATCGACGCGCCGAGCACATCGCGGCGTTGCATCGCCAGTTCGTCGGCGAGGCGGGCGCTGATCGGCTTGCTACCTGCACCGGCATCATCGGTTTCGACATCTCCGATGCGGAAGCCGTCGACGATATGCTCTCGGTCGCTGGCAGCGCCGTCGCTGCCGCGCTCCGGGTTGCCGGCGTCGGCGGCCTCGTCGGCGCCGTCAGCGATCGGCGGCTCGGCATCCTGATCGCTGACGCGGGTGATCGGCATCTCGCTGTAGTAGCGCGGGTCGAGCTGCATCTCGCCCTGCGGCGTCAACGTGAGGAACGCGCCGACATGCGGCCGCAGGCCTTCCGGCAGCACCGGCGCACGGTTCTCGATCGCGTCGATATCGTCGGAGACCTGGTTCAGCTCCTTGATGAATACCTCGATCTGGGCGTCCCCGAACCCGTTGTGCTGGATCGCCGAGTTCAGCTCGGCCTCGCGGGTGCGAAGCTGCGCGAGCCGGTCGGAGGTAGCCTCATCAAGCGCCGGCTGTTCGAGCGAGACGTGATAGAGGTTGTGGGCGTGGCTGATCGCGTAGGCAGTGCGGATCGGTCGCACCCAGCCGAGCCCCAGCTCGGCCGCAAGGCGATCGGCCTCGGCCCTGAGGAGGGCATCGGCGAGCCCTTCGGCGATCTCGGGGTTGGTCCATTTGTCGGCATTGTCCGAAAACAGGTCGCGGTCGACAGCGCCGCCGGCGGCGACATAGGCGTCCTCGCCGACGAGGCGCGCGATCGGGCTGTTCGCATCCATGCTGTTCTGCGCGATGACGCGGCGGATCGTGTCGGCGACCGGGTTGCTGTGCTGATAGGCTTCCCAGACGCTGAGTTGGCGGGCCTGGCTGTCGGTCGTGGCATAGGCCTTGGCGACATCGAGCGTGATTTCGCCGGCGGCGAGCGCGTCGAAGATCGGGACGGCGAGTGCCGCGAGGCGCAGGCGGCCCTCGATGAACCGGCGGGTCTGGCCGAAGCGCTTCGCGACGGCATCGATGTCGCCGTCAGCGCCGAGGAAGTGCTGGAACGCCTTGCATTCCTCGGCGGGGTTGAGCCTGAGCTGGTGGAAGTTGGCGGCGAGCGACGTTTCGCTGAGCGCCGCCTCGTCGTCCTTGAGCACGAGCACCGGCACTTCATAGTCGGCCGCGTCGATCGTTCCGGCCTGGGCGAGTAGCTGCAGCGCGCGCAGCCGTCGGCCGCCGTCGAACACCTCGAAGGTGCCGCGCGGCTTCGACGCCGGGGTCACGAGCAGGTTCTGCAGCACGCCGCGTGCGGCGATGTCGGCTGCGAGCGGCTCGAGCGCGAGCGCCGCCGGATCGGCGGTGCGGACGTTGATCGGCGAGAGGCGGAGCTTCGCGAGCTTGACGGTCTGGATCATCTGGGCACTCCTCATGTCTTCGGGCCTAATCCCGGACACGGTCTCCCTTCCCCCTCCCCTCTCCCGCCGTGGCGCCGCGCAACGCGCGGGAGAGCTGAAGGACGTGCGTCGCGGAAGCTCAGGCGGGCTTCGAGGTGGCCGCCTCACCGGACATCAAGCCCGCGAGGTGAATCCAGCAGGCCTCGATCGCGTCATCGAGCGTCCGCTGTTCGCCGAGCGTGCGAAGGAGCGCGCAGGTCGGACCCACGACGCGTGCCTCGGGAATCCAGACCGGGAGCGCGAGGTCTCCCGGCCAGTTGTGGAAGCCGTACGGGTAGGCGATGATCTTGTATGGCGCCCACAGCTTGGGATGGAGCCGGGTGTGACGCTGGATGTAGGGCTTGCGCATGCTGGCCTCCTGTCGATGGAAGGGTCGGAAGCGCGGCGCCAATGGCGCGCGCACGGTCGTGTCAGGCGAGGATCCGCGTGAGGATCGCCTCGGCCTGGTCGACCGGAACGAAGACGCGGGTGCGGAAACCGATGATCTCGGTGAAGGCGCCCAGCGACTTGAGCCAGGCAAGCTGGTCGGCCGGACAGTTGAGGATCTCGATGCGCTGCGACCGGTTCACCAGCGCGCGGCGGAACGTCATGCGGAATGGCCGCTCGACATCGATGCTGCGGCCGCCGATCACCGCGCAGGCGATCTCGGCGGGCGGCAGCGTGAACGTGCCAAGGCCGAGTGCGCTGTAGAGCGCCTGCACGTCGCCGTCATGGACGATCCGGCCGAGCCAGGAGCGGCCGTCAGCAGCCGCGACGCGCTTGACGCTGCTGCTGCCCTTCAGCGCGGACCAGATCGGCAGGAGCAGGCCGGTCGCGATCCGGATGTGCTCGCGATGGAGCGTGTTGGCGGCTTCATCCGCCTCGGCGCGCCACAATGTGATGAAGTCGTCACGGCCGATCGGCTCCCATGCCGATTCCTGCATCGCGATTGCGCGATGATAGTCGCTGCGGGTCGGCCGCATCATCTCGAAGCGCGGGATCAGCGTCCCGTCGCTCTCTTCCATCAGCGAGCGTGCGGGCATCCGCAGCGCGACCATGTGCGACTGGGTGTTGAACATCGTCGTCGCGCCTTCGATCGTATCGGCGAGCCGCAGAATGCGGTCCGCGGACACAGGCTTTCGCCGGATGCCGATCTCGATGTGAAGGAGGTGCGAGGTGGCCCCCGTCAACGGATCGGTGCGCAGGATGACGTCGTCGATGATCGTGGCCTCCTCGACGATCATCGTCTCGACGCCGACATCGAGCGTGCCGGCCTCGCGCGCGGCGTCGACGCGGGTTTCGACCAGCGAGAGGAACTCGTCGAAGATCGCGTTCTGCAGCGCGATCGGCAGTGCGAGCAGGCGGTTGAGCCAGCGCTGGATCGGCGGCAGGTCTTCCTTGAGAACGCCATCCTTGTCGAGGAGCTCGAGCCCGCTGCGATACTGGAAGTCGTCAAGATTTGTGCTGGTGAGCTTGCCGGCGACGAGCAGTTGATACCAGTTGTGAAGCGCGGCAACCGCATATTCGCTCTCCAGATGTGCGACGTGAAGTCGCTTAAGCAATTGTTTGAAAGGAGTTTTACTCATGAATCAAACCTGATGTTCCGTCATCAGTAGCCTACCGGCACATGCGGGACTGGTAACGGTCCGGTGTGAAGCTGCCGGGACAATGTAGCCGGGCCTTCGGGCCGTGTTGCCACCGTGAGGTGAAAACACTTCTGCGAGCACCAATGCGGAAAGGCGCTAGGCTGGATGGTATGACCAACGAAAGTGAACTGCTGATAAACGTCGTCAAGCTGAGACGAGCCAAAGGTGCTGATAGGCTCGAACCAAAAGGTATGCGGTCGGTTACTCTTTTATCTTGTGGGAGTACACGGACAATAGGACCGCCGGCGGAAAGGCAGGGTCTAACCCATCCTCGTTACTTAAGTGAAACACGGTAAGCCCGTACTCCCGCCCGGCAACGGGCAGGCCGACCGCAAGGGACGCTGTTGGGGGTGCGGGTAAAGGAGGTCGGAGAAAGCGAACGCCGGGCTGTAACGGTCAGGATAGGGGTTGCGGTTCGCCAACATCACCCCGCCCGAAAGGGAGCAGACTTCCGACTGGTCTCTTATCGCGAGAAAACAGGCAGAACCCTCATGAGGAGGACAGGCAAATGACGGTCATGAAAATGGCTGGTGCGGCCTCCCACGGGAAGCCGGACTGGAACCAGATCAACTGGCGTAAAGTGCGACAGACCGTGCGACGGCTGCAGGTGCGTATCGCGAAGGCAGTGAAGGAAGGCCGCTGGGGCCGGGTGAAAGCCCTGCAACGGCTGCTGACTACCTCGTTTAGCGGCAAGGCACTTGCCGTGAAGCGGGTCACCGAAAATCAAGGAAAGAGGACGCCCGGGGTGGACCGGATCATCTGGAACTCGCCGGGCAAGAAAGTCAGGGGAATATCGTCGCTCAAACGGCGAGGCTATCGTCCTCAGCCGCTGAGACGGGTTTTCATACCCAAGGCAAACGGTAAACTTCGTCCGCTCGGCATACCCACAATGATCGACCGCGCCATGCAGGCACTTCACCTGCTGGCGCTCCTACCGATCGCCGAGACCACCGCGGATCCGAACTCATATGGCTTCCGGCCATACCGAGGCGCCCGCGATGCCATCGGCCGCTGCTTCCTCGCACTGAAAGGCAAAGGGACTGCGGAATGGGTGCTCGATGCGGATATCTCCGGATGCTTCGACAACATCAGCCACGACTGGCTTATCACCAACATCCCTATGGACAAAGTGATACTCCGGAAATGGCTGACCTCGGGCTACATGCAGGATGGTGAACTGCGCGAGACGCGGGCGGGCACTCCGCAAGGAGGCATTATCTCGCCCACCCTCGCAAATATGACCTTGGATGGGATGGAAGCGGTACTTCAACGCCACTTTGGCCACAAATACCGTTACCGGAACCCCGATCCCAAGGTCTTCTTGGTGCGTTACGCCGATGACTTCGTGATAACCGGCTCATCCTTGGAAGTGCTGGAAATTGCGAAAGCTCTGATCGTGGATTTTCTGGCGGAGCGAGGCTTGTCCCTGTCTGCCGAGAAAACCCGCGTCGTGCGAGTCGAGGAAGGGTTCGACTTCCTCGGTTGGACCGCGCGCAGGACGAAGGGGAAACTCTTCATCACGCCAGCCCGCAAAAACGTGGCTGCGCTTCTGCGCAAAATCCGAACGATCATCAAGGCTGCCACCAGCATGACGCACGGGGAACTGATAGATCGGCTCAATCCCATCATCCGGGGGTGGGCCACCTATCATCGCAACCAAGTGGCAAGTCGCACCTTCACCAAGGTCGATCATGCCATCTGGGAGCTCCTCTGGCGGTGGGCCTGCCGCAGGCACCCCCATAAGCCGCGCCAATGGGTGAAGGACAAATACTTCCCCCGCCTTGGCACGCGCAACTGGGTGTTCCGGGCAGTTACGACTGACCACGCTGGACAAACTACGCTCGTGCGGCTGTTCCAAGCCGCCGATCTAGCCATCCGTCGTCACGTCAAAATCCGGGCGGACGCCAATCCGTTCGACCCCATCTGGGATAGCTACTTCGTCACACGGCGAAGCCATCCCACTGGGCCGACGTTTAGGTCCTCCCCGCCCAGCCCTCTCTGACTGGGTTGTCGGTACTGCTGGTCCGGGTCAAACCGGGCTTGCTAGAGGCTTGAGCCGGATGCCGCGAAAGCGGCACGTCCGGTTCTTAGGGGGGTGCGGCTCCGCAAGGGGCCGCACCTACCCGACTGTCCGCGGGGTCGAACAGGTTCTGGCCGCCGGTCTGGCGCTGGCCGCGGGTGAGCGCGCCCAGCGCATCGAGCCGCCGCGCGATCGTGCTGGTGAAGCGCAGTTCGCCCTTGCAGTCCGTGGTGACGGGGCGGAACAGCGGCGCACTTGCCTGGTGGGTGCGGTGCGTGCGGCCGAGCCCCTGCACCGCCCGATCGGCGCGCCAACCGGGCTCGAGCAGGAAGTGGACGCGCTGCTGCTGGTTCCTGCAATCGAGGGACGCGTGGTAGGAACGGCCCGTGCCGCCCGCGTCCGAGAAGATCAGCGCACGCTTGGTGCCGTCCATGAAGGCGGTGGCGTCCGCGAGCGAGGCACGTGGCGATCGGCTTTCGAGTTGCTGCTGGCCGTGTGCGTTAACGACGAGCCGGCGCGAACGCCCGGTGATCTCGGCAACCATGTCCTTGCCAAAATGGCCGATGATACCGTCGAGCGCCGAAGCGATCGGCGGAAGCGCGCAGATATGCTCGATCAGTGCTTCGCGCGCCGCGATCGCTTCCGGGTTGTAGACCGGATTGCCGTCATCGTCGGACATCGGCTCGGATCGAACGGTGCCGGTATCATCCTTGAAGACGCGCATCTGGCGGATCGGGAAGGCGCGCCGGCAATAGTCGAGCATATAGTCGACCGGCGAGAGATCGAACTCGAGGTCAGCGCGTTCGTCGGCCGACAAGGCAGCGAGTCGACGATCTAGGATCGATTCCGCGGTCGAGACCAGCTGCAGCACGACCGACTGGCCGGCGGCAAGATGGGTCTCGATCGCCGCGATCACCGTCGGCAGTTTCATCGAGAGCAGCACCTGGCCGAAGAAGCGTTGCATGGTCGAATAGAGGCGCGACCGCGCCGCGGCCTTGGCGCCGCTGTTGAGCGTGTTGCCAGCGAGCGTATCGACGACACCGGTCTGGCCGAGGGCCGCTTCCATGTCGCGGTTCACCACCGCCCAGGCGTCGCAGTAGGTGTTGTAGATCGCGATCTGTTCGGGCGTCAGTTCGTGGCGCAACACGTCATATTCGACACCGGCGAAACTCAGCGCACGCGCGAGATAGAGGCCCATGGCCTTCAGGTCGCGAGCGACGACTTCCATCGCGGCAATGCCGCCGGCGCGGATATCGGCGATGAAGCGCTCGCGATCGGCGAACGCCGTCTGCGGCCCCCACAGCCCAAGCCGCACGGCATAGGCGAGGTTGTTGACGTCGGAGGCCCCGGTCGCGGAGGCGTAGAGGATCCGCGCCTCCGGCAGGGCGTTCTGCAGCCGCACCCCGCAGATGCCCTGCAGCGAGCCGGTCTTGGGACCGAGCGCCCCCTCCCCCCCGGCGACGCCGCCCATCTCATGCGCCTCGTCGAAGGCGATGACGCCGTCGAAGTCCGGCCCTGCCCAGTCGAGGATCTGCTGGAGCCGGCTATGCTCGGCCCGCATCGACCGCAGGGTCGGATAGCTTACGAACAAGGTGCCGTCGTCGAGGCGGATCGGCTCGTCGATCGACCAGTTGGAGATCGGCTGGATGTCCGCCGCGCTGCCGCCGAGCGCGCTGACGTCGCGACGTGCGTCCTCGAGCAGCGGTTCGTTCTTGGTCACGATGATGTTGCGGCGGCGCCCCTTGAGCCGGTTGTCGAGGATGCAGGCGGCGATCTGCCGGCCCTTGCCGGCGCCGGTGCCGTCACCAAGGAAGAATCCCTTGCGATAGGCCCTGCCGTCCTCGGCGAGGACCAGGCCAACGCCTTCCTTCGCAGGCTCGAAGCGACCCGGCAGGAATTGCGACCATGCCTGGCCGGCGTAGATCACGGTTTCGAGCTGGGCAGCCGAGAGCAGCCGCTCGGTGACCGTGCGTTCGGGCAGGCGCGGAACATAGTCCGGGATCGGCGCCGGGATCGAGCCCATCGCGATCGATTCAACAAGCGCGGTCGGATGCTCGCCGGCGGTCCCGAAGGCGATCCGGCTCGGACGGTAAGGCAGATAGAGCCCAACCTGGTCGAGCAGCGGCGCCGGCGTTTCCAGCGCCTTGTAGCCGACGGGCAGCACGGCATCGTTGTGCGCGGCAGGTTTGCGCACGACGGGCGCTGAGATCTTCGCCGCCTTGGCAGCGCCGAACAGCGACACCGCCTTGCGAACCGGCGTCGGAGCGCTCGAGACCGACGCCGGTGTGAGACGCAGCGGAATCCGCAACCCATCGAGCAGTGCGGCCACGGAATCGCGCTGCAGAGTCTCGCGCGCGTGCGCGCCGGCGGCCTTGTCGATGACGTAGAGGCGGACCGCAATCGAGGTGCCGTGCTTGCCGTAGCACTTCTCGAGCCGCAGCGCGGTGCGCAGCGTCATGTCGCGGAGGGTGGCTTGGAAAAGGTCGCGCATCCGACCCGTAGGTCCGAACCAGTCGGGCATGATCGCAACGATGCGGCCATGTGGCGCCAGCAGCTTCAGCGCCGCCTGCAGGTGGCGGACTGCGGCGTAGTCGTCGTCGCCGCGGCCGATCGAGCGCGAGAAGGGCGGGTTCATCAGGATCAGGGTCGGGCGTACGATGTCGGCCAGCGTGGCGTTGATGACGGCACCGTCGTGGCCGCTGATCTTCGCCGTCGGGAAGGCGATCGCGAGGCGATCGCGGCGATCGGCATCGATTTCGTTCAGATGGAGCGATGCCACCCGACCGAGCTGGGTGGCAAGCAGGCCGTTGCCGGCGCTTGGTTCGAGTACGACATCGTCGGGTTTCGGCGCGGCGAGCAGGGCGGCGACGCCGGCGAGATCGATCGGCGTCGAGAACTGATGCCACGCCATCTGCGTCTCGCTGCGCACCGTCTGCGTCGGCAGCCGTTCGGCGAGTGACAGGATCGGCACCAGGCAATCTGCGGACAGTGGCGCAGCTGTGCCCGCCAGATGCATCGCCAGCGCCAGCTCGAGCGCTTCGAAACTGTCGCGCTGCGTCCAGCGACCATCCGCGTCGGACCCGCCGAAGGCCGTGCTCATCGCTTCATTCAGCGTGGCGCGTGGAATGGGGGCGTCGCCGGCGAGCGCGGCGCGGATCAGGGCGCCGGCGTGCGCGAACGGGCGCGCAGGCGCGTCGAAGAGGTCGGTCATCGGGATCTCCTGGGCGGCTCACGCACCTTGCGCGGCCACACCTCCTTGATCCCCCTCCCCTCTTCTCCTGACGCTTCGCGTCAGGGGCGCATGTGACGCGCATCAAGCACGTCCGCCCAGTCGCCTAAGTGGCGCGGTGGTGGGCAGCGTTCGATGCTCAGGTCGGTCCGGCTGTGTCGCTCGATGACGCGCGTGCCGGCGGCGCGGCCCGGTCCGTCATTGTCCTCGGCGATGAGAAGTCGCGTGATGCGCTCCGGAAAGATGATCTGGTCCAGTCGACCGCCTAAAGCCGCCCAGCACGGGATATCGTGGAGAATCGTGAACGCGTGCGCGGTCTCGAAGCCCTCGGCGATAGCGAGCGTGTCGCGCGGGCGTCCGCCCTGCCAGGCCCCGGCAGCGGGATGTCCCAGCATCACCTTGCGCGAGTAGCGCGCTGTCACCGGATCGAGGAAGATCCGCTGCAGCGCCACAAGTTGCGTCCGCTCGCGCACCGCTACGAGCATCGCCGGAAGAAAAACCGTGTGCGGCCTCGGGTGCAGCGGGCAGCGCGGATGAAAGCGGAGGTCCGGCGGGATATCGTCGAAGTGCCGGTGGCGCAGGTAGCGTTCGGCAAGCGTTCCACGGACGTCGCGAGCCTCGTTCCAGAGCCGCTGGACGTTGGAGCGCCTCGACGGCGCGCCAGCGGGCGGCGACTCCGCTCCTGGAACCACGCGGATCCGCGCCAGTTCGCGCAGCACGTCGTCAGGCGCGCAGCCGGCAAAGCAATGAACGAGGAGTCCGTGATCGCCCTGGCGGAGTGACAGACTCGGATCACTGTCCGCATGCGCCGGACAGCGGCACATCGCTGTGCGACCAGCCCATTCACCGCCGAGCGCGTGGACGAGATCGATGAGTTCCTGGGTCGGTGGATTGGCGATCAGCGACATGGCTTTCCCCTTCGTGACATACGACCTGCTCACGGCGCGCAACCGCACATGCCTCAAGGCGGTAAAACGGGCGGCGGACGTTCAGGCCAAAGGATGCCGCCGGGAGGAAGCCGGGGTGGCCACGCCGAAGCGCGGCGACGGATGGTGGGGCGCACCTTGTTTCCATTGTGACGCGCCCTGCTGCAGCTTTTCACCAGGTCCGGCGGAGACCGTATCGCAAACAGCGCGATCCCCTTCCCGGCGGCGACACCATCCTTCCCTCTCTCCTCCATATGCAGACGCGGCGCAGCCGCGGAACCGTGTCATGCCGGGACTGCGTGGCGTCGAGCGAACCGCCGACGCGGATAGAACGCGTAGGGCTCAAATTGCCTTATCGAACTTTACGAACTTGACGATACTACGCATGCGCCTTACTGTTGCTGCAAGGAGTTTCGAATGCCGAGCACCAAATCCGAGCCCATCGCTCGCGGGCCCCGCGGCGGCCAATTCGTGCTGAAGAGCGCCGCCGGTGCCGCGGCGGGGGCCACCCTTGCCGTCGCTGTATCGCCGACCGTGATTGACGGCTTGCGCCCGCATCGGAGCATCGTCAAGCAGATGGTCGAGGAACTCAGCAGCCTCTTTTCCGAGGCACGCCGCAGCGGACGAACCGCGGGCTTCACAATCACTGTCGATGCCGACGGCGCGCCCGAGATCAACACGCTGGCGCGGGAACAGGCCATGGACGCGGACGATGTCGCCGAGCGTGACCGCGCCTTCGCCGCGGCGCGCGCGCGCGGCCGCGTCAAGGCTGCGGAGATCCTCGGCGGCGGCGAAATGCTGTCGGCCGATGCGATGGCCGACCGGCTCGGCATCTCGCGCGTGACCGTCAATGCGCGGCGGCAGCGACACGAACTGCTCGGACTCGACGGCGCGAAGCGCGGCTTCCGCTTCCCCGCATGGCAGGTCAATGATGACGGCAAGCCACTCGAGGTTTTGCCGCAACTGTTCGCGCTGCTCGGTCCGAGCCCCTGGACGGTCTATCGCTTCCTGACGCAGCATCACGATGCACTCGACGGCGCGACGGCACGCGATGCGCTGCAGCGCGGACGTACGGCGGATGTTCTAGATGCCGCTGAGAGCGTGGCGCGGGGCGACTTCGCGTAGTGGCTGGCGCCACGCCGACGCCCGACTTCGCAAGGATCCGCCTCGACACCGCGACGATCGCGGCGGGGCGGACTTTTGGTCGCATCCATCGTCAGGCCTGGCCCGACCCGCTTGGCTTCGGCAAGCATGCGAGCCGCTTCAGCGACCCACGCCGTCGGGTCGATGCAAACCGCTTCGGTGTTCTTTACCTCGGCTCGACGCTCAAGGTCTGCTTTCTCGAAACCATCATGCGCGACCAGCGGGATGCCGTGGTCGGCGACCTGCTGATCGCCGAAGCCGAGATCACCGACCGGCTCTATTCGCAGGTCAGTGTCACGCAGGCATTGACGCTTATCGACCTGCGCGGCGACGCGCCGGTGCGCATGGGCATCCCCAGTGACGTCGTCCGCGGTCGCAGCCAGACGCTCGCGCGCCGCTGGTCGCTGGCGATGCATGAGCATCCCGACAGGATTGACGGACTGATCTACCCTTCACGACTGAACACCGAGATCAATCTTGCAATCTATGATCGTGCGGTCGCGAAGCTGTCACCGACAAGTACGCAGCAACTCGACCGTACCCCCGGCATCAGTCGCCTCCTCGACGATTTCCAGGTAGCTTTGACCTGAAGCCGCCGCCTCGCCGGACGGCGACGGCCACTGGGGTCGCCGCGCATCCAACCGGGGCAGACCTGCCGGCACCTCGGCAGAGCAAAGCGCGACCTATTTCGCGCGCGCGGCCCGCATACGCTTTGGCGCGGCCTCGGCCTTCGTCGCGATCCCCAGCTTGCGCCGTCCCGCCTTGACCTCCGGCACTTTGGGAGGTGCCGGCTTGCGTCCCAGCCCGGCCGCCAGCGCCAGCTCCTTGCGGCGCGCCGAATATTCCGGTGCCGTCATCGGATAGTCCACGGGCAGCTTGTAACGCTCGCGATAAGCTTGCGGGGTCAGGCCATGCGTCGACAGATGGCGCGTCAATGTCGAATAGGGCTTTCCGTCGATCATGGAGATGATCTTCGCCGGGTCGGCGAGGCTTTTCCGAATAGTGGTAGCGGCCGCGTGAACCGGCTCCGCAACGGCTTCCGGCTCCGCACCGAGACCAGCAAGCGCGCCATGCACCTGCGTGATCAACCCGGCGACATCGGCGATCGGCAGTTCATTATGCGCAACATAATTGATGACGATGTCCGCCGTCATGTCAGTCAGATCGGACGCTACCAATACATATCTCCCTAGCACCGCATGAGCCGAAAGCGCCGCCAGGCGCGCAGCCATTCTACCAACCTGCTGGAGCATGATCCAGTGACGATAGATCTCTGGGATACGGCAGGAGTCATCACCGCTTTTTCATAAACTAAGGTCCCTGGAAGCGACGGCAGTCGATCGATACGGGAATGGCGGTCGGAGCATAGGGAGCGGTGCAAGACCTCGTCCTTCATTGGAGGCAAAATCGATTTGCTGCTGCCCGGCTCGCCCGGCACAAGGATAGCATGATCCGCACTATCGCCGCCCTCGCCCTGCTGTCCGCGACCGTCGCCTGCAGCACACCCCGGCCGGCTCCCGAAGCCCGACCGCCGGCAGCCGCCCGTCCGCTTAAGCTCGCAAGCTGGAACCTCGAATTCCTCGCCGAGAAGGACGGCACCGGCTGCCAGCCGCGCACCGCGGCCGACTATCAGGCAATGCGCGCGATCGTCGACGGCCTCGACGCCGATGTCATCGCGTTCCAGGAAGCGGAATCGGTGAAGGCCGCCGAGCGCGTGTTCGATCCGGCGCGCTACACGATCGTCATGGAAGAGCGCGCGGGCGACCCTAGCGGCACGTGCGGCGGCCGCCATCCCGAACAGCAGTTCATCCGCCAGGCTGTCGGCTTCGCGATCCGCAAAGGCATCGCCTTCGAGCGCCGCCCGGACGTCACCAGCCTGATGCTCGGCAACCCGCAGCTGCGCTCAGGCGTCGACATCACGATCCGGCCAGATGGCAGCGCCCCGCTCCGCTTGCTCGGCATCCATCTGAAGTCCGGATGCTTCTCGGGAACCGACGGCAACGCCTGCCCCATCCTGCTCGACCAAATCCCGAAGCTGGAAGCCTGGATCGACGACGCCGCGAGAAGCCCGACCCGCTTCGCCGTCCTCGGCGACTGGAACCGCCGACTTGCGCTTGCAGGGGATCCCGTTTGGAAAGAGATTGACGATGCCGATCCCGCCAACGCCGACCTTCGCCTCGCGGACGATGGCACGCCACCCGGCTGCGATCCCCGCTACGACAGCTTCATCGACCATATCGTCCTCGACAAGCGCGCAGGCGATGCGATGGTTACGTTCAATGAGACGCACTATCCCGACGGCGGCGAGCACTTCTCGGACCATTGCCCGATAATGGTCACCCTTAAATAGCGGGGCATGGCTGCTCTCGACCAGCTCAAGACATTCAGCGTCGTTGATGTGAGCGTCGGCTCTTGCTGAAACCGGCCACTCGGATCGCGCAAACCAGCCTGTCGGCTTCGCGCCCTAATGACGGACTTTCGGTGCTTGTCAGGTCGATCCCAAAGCGGCCGTTCACTTCGACTGCTCGCGAAGGTCAGCCATAGTCATTCCTGCGGGCGATCGCATGCGATGCAGCAAGAAAAGTGAGTTGGCCTCGCGAATAATGCGGCGAGGCGTTCGAGCCACTTTAGGGTTCGGGAAAAATCGGGCTGCGCTCAACCCGGTGCTCCAGCGGTGCCGCCCTCGATGTCCTCGGAAACCTCGTTCTTGAGGCGCGGCCCGAATTCCATCCGGCGATTGAGCGTTTCGATGAAGCGCTCCCAGCATTCCTTCGCCTGTGCCGCGGCCAGCGAGGCATCGGGTAGCGCCGCCGGCAGTCGGCGAAGATGGCCGGACGGGGCACCGACCAGGCTGCAAAGCTAGCCAAACGATCAATGGGTGGGCGCTACCGGCGCATCGCGGCCGAGGATCATCAAGGCCAAGCGCTCGGTTCCACCGTCGTTGTGGGGCGTTCGGCCCGCGCCTTGACCGCAGCATGAAGGGCGGCCAGCGAGGAGCCAAGCCTACTTGGGCCTACGCACCGCTACCGCGACCGCGTCGACCGGGCACTTCGATCGCTGGCCGGCATGGGCCTCGCCGAGGCGCGTGATCTTGAGCTGAAGTTGGAAGTGGCGGCCAGAGAAGCCGAAGCTGGGAGGGTCACCAGCGAGCGGTGAGAATCGCCGTTCGTTTGAGTGACGGGACGAGGCCATCACCGCGCAGACAGAGCCTGATCGTGTGCCATCAGCCCGCAAGCGGGGCGTTGCGGGGTGCTCATCGCCCCCGCAGAGAGGTAAAGCGAGACCCGAAGCTGATCCTCAAAGAAAGGCTTCCCCCTATCTTCCCGGCTCGGGCGCCAAGCCTGACGCAAGTGGTCAGGCCGCCCAGGAAGGGCTCTCATAGATTTCGGCATAGTCGGCTTCCACGCAGTTGATTCCGACGCCTTCAAGGAAGAAGAGCTTGCCGGCCTCGGACGTGTCGTCGTCCGTGTGGGTATAGACATACCAGGCGGGATGGGCGCGCTCGGGGAATTTGCGGTAATAGCGTGCGCGCTCGATTAGCAGCCAGCGCAGGAAGACTTCTGTTTCGGTGAGGCCAAGGCCGAAGATCAGCAGCGGCTTGTTGAAGATGAGATGGACCCAGGTGCGGGCCCCGTCCCAGTCTGGCCGATTCTTAGCGTTGAATAGGTTGGCCTCGCCGCGGTGGAGCCAAGTACGGGCGCGTTGGACCGAGCCCATATAGTGGCTGAGGCCGAGGCGGATGCTGCGCCGGTAGCGGCGCATGCCGTTGATGTGCCAGATGCCGAAGCCATCGCATGGATCATCGAACAGCTGGTTGGCGAAGCGACAGCTCCACGGATAGAAATCGGTGAAAGGCAGCTCGGGCGGCTTGATGAAGTCGCAACCGGCGGCGTCGCTTAGGACCTCTTCAAAATTGGTGGTCAGGACCGGCACGTCATGGCGCACTGCCCAGTTCATGATGGTATGATGGTGCCGGAGCGGTTCCCAGCGTTCCATCAAACGGCAAAATTCGGCTTGGAGGTTGAGAGTTGCGGTTTGGTCATCGTCGTCGGTGGTCGGGCTACTGCGTTTCATTTCAAGCACATCGTAGAACTCGGTTAGCGCAGTGCCCTTGGGGACGTTGGGCACGTCGACAGCGCAGTGATGCGCGATCTGGACGAGCAACCGTTCCCAGGAGTTGCGATTGTCTGCGCCGTGGATGTTGATGCCGTTGCCGATCACTAGGGCGAGGTTGTCTCGCTCTTGGTTAAGCAAAGTCCTGAAGCTGCGTCTTTCTGGCATGGCGATCCCCCCAAGCGCACTTGTAGCAAAGCGCGACCGGCGCGTCTTCGGCAGAGACGTCTTCGTGTCGGCTATTCGCGTTTTAGGCTCCATGAGCTGACGGCCGGCTTTCGGCCCAACATTTGCCGGGCCGAACCGCGCCCCAAATCGAGTCATTCGCCAAGTCGGTAGTTAACAGCGAAAGCTCACATTCGTTCATCTCGTCAATCGGGGCACCCGAAACGGCTGACTTATAGAGTTTCCGCGCGGTAAGCCGGGCCGCGCTGATGGATACAGCGCGGCTGATTTGCGCCGGGATCACGATCCACTATCGTGGGCGTCCAGCCAACAAAGGGCAGGGGATATTGCGGTGGAAGCCAAGAGATGATTAGCCGAGACGTTCGACGCCTAGTCCTCATTCTTGAAGCGGAAGGCTACGGCTTTCTCGCGGGCGAAATCCTGAGCGAGGTGGATAGCGGGCGCTTGGTGCCCTCGGATGACTCCGGGGACGATGTTCCGCTGGAAGCGGGCTTCGACACCGACACCATTCCCGACGGAAGAAGCGAAGACCGACCGTGTCGTCGCCAACCTATCCCACTGGACGAGCAGCTGGCGGAAGCCATCAGAATTTTGCGGCTCCGCTTGGTGGAGCCCGCACGCAGGCTCGCGGAGGCGGAGCGGCTCGCGGGCGATCTTACGATCGGCGAGCCAATGCGCTTCGTGCTAGTTGAGGACGACGAGGTGATCAGCGCCAGAAGCGACTTGGTCGCCCCAGGGGACGATCGTTTCGCCGTCAAACTCAATGATCTGCTCAGCCGCATTCTGAGCGACGAGCCGCCGATGGAAGTTGGCTGATGCCGCTCGGAACGCAGGAGCGAAGGGAGCTCAGGAACCTGCTTCGACAATACCGCGCGGCCCATACATGGTCGGTGCTGCCGTCCGGCACCGGCAAGGCGCTAGAAGCGTGGGTCATGATGCGGATGGCCGGTGCGGCATCGGCTCACGGGTGGACCGTCCGTCTACACGGCGGTGACGGCAATCCGCTGCCGTCGGGCGCGGACTTCCTGTTCCGCACCCAGCCAGGGCCCATCAAGGAGGCCAGCATTGCGGCGGTCGGCTACATTGCCTTGACGGCCCCGACGATAACGCCCACGTCTTCCCCAACGGGAGCGACGGCGTCAGCAAGTGATACGTTCGAACTGCATGGCGGTGTCCAGTGGCGAGGCCGCAGCGGAGCCCGGCACGAGTGCGACATCTCCCTTCTTCCGGCGGACGTCGGCATCGCAATTCGGGGGACAACAGGAGGCGGTTATCCTCGCGGGCTGCCCATCGTCGCCATCGAGTGCAAAGACAAGACGTCGGACGCTCCGCCGGACGAGATGCGGCAGACGCTCGCGCGGTTGTTTGATCTAGCTTGCATTCAGCAGAGCTGGGACGGCGCGCCGCATCGGATTTTCGACGAGGCCGGCGTAGCGGGCTGGGGCGGCCGGGTTCCACAGTATCGCCCATTTTTCGCCGCCGGCCAGTTTGCAATAGTGCGTGCCAGCGGCTTCGGACTCGGCGCATCGCAACTGGGGCACCACTACAACATCGCTCGCCACTCCGACGTTTATCAGCGACCGACGTCTTTCTCGATGCGCGATCTTCTCGGACGGTTCACGCAGGTTCTCGACGCCTTGACCTAAGCGAACGGCTGCCGATTAACGGCAGCGGATTGACCGTGACTTGTGGCGGCCGTCGAATGTCGTCCATATTGACGTAATGACGACAATCTATCTGGATGAATCAGGCTTTACTGGCGACGATCTGCTTCACGATCAGCAGCCGCACTTCGTTCTCGCCTCGTCGCTCATCGGGGACCAGGAGGCGGAAGCGATCATGCGACGGTGCTTTCCCCGCTTTCAGGGGCCCGAGTTCAAGTTCAAGGTGCTCTGGCGCCGACGTGAAGTGCACCGCGACGGACTTCGCGCGTTGGCCGCCGAATTGCCAGCGGTAGCGGATCGCGCCTTCCTGTTCATCGTGGACAAACGGTTCGCACTACTTGGAAAGATGTTCGACTACCTAGCCGAGCCGATGTTTCGCGCGACCGGTTACGATTTCTACCGCGACGGCTACGCCATGCGGTACATGAACACTGTCCACCGCGATGTGCTGCGCGCCGGCGGAGCGAATGTTTACGAAGAAGCAACCGCCCGTTGGAACGCATTCGCACGCGCTCCGTCCACAACAAATTTGAAAGCGTTGCAAAACTATCTCGGCGAGGTCGCACAGACGTCGGCGCATCCAATCTCGACGATCTTCGGGATGCTCAGTAAGGGAGCCAGCTTTTTCGAGGCTAGCAACTCGGATCTCTCTGATTTCACGGACTCGAATGAGATCCAGGTTACCTCGATCCTGTCATCAATCACGCATTGGCGGCAGCGAGAGAGTAAGGACTTCGACATTGTTCATGACGAATCCACGAGTTTCGATAGCCAGCAGCAACTCTGGTCGACGATCACGCGGGCCGATTTTGCCTCGCCGCCCTTTCGGCAGGCTAACGGTACGATCGTTGAACTGCCTCTGCGCGTTCGATCGACGACTGCGGTTAACTCAGAGACGTCGCCGGCGATCCAGTTTGCGGACTTACTTGCAGGTCTGGGCGCCAAGTTCGCCCATACATCTGACAGCGATAAACGCGACCCCTTCCTGATCGACCTGGTAAAGCGCGGCGCTGGTGCGCTGACGGCGGGCGGCGTTCGCCCTCACGATGATTACGCGGTTGGCGGCGTGCCGTTGAGGATAGGTCCGGATCCACTTGACACGATGGCCGATCTCTTGGCGCCCTATTTCGATGGCGACAAGAGCTAGCCTAGCGCGGGCTCTCGCTGACGGTCAAGCGCTGAAAGTCAGCTCCTGAAGAGAGCTGACGCTCAACCTGCGGCATTGGAACGACGGGTTTGTCCCAGCGATCACCATAGTCCAGAGAAGTGCTGCGGGCGCGAAACAATTTGGGCGGGCTAGCCGAGCAGCAAGCCTCTACCCGCTTAAGTCAACGATCGACGCGCAAGGGCGATGGCGCCGAGCGGCCCTGCCTGATCACCCAGCGCCGGCCTGACCAGAAAGTTGGTTTGCGGGATCGCGACATAGGCGTTGAGGCTGGCCGCCAACGCCTCGGCAATGCGCGGCAGCAGGTGCGGCTGGCGCTCGATCACGCCTCCGCCGATCGCGATGCGGCGCGGCGCGGTACCGCAGACGAGCGCATGGCAGAGCATGGCGAGCGCGTGCGTCACCCGATCCCAGAGCGGATCCCCCGCGGGGACTTCGCCGATCTCCCGGCCGCCGAGCGCAGCGGCAATGCCGATGCCCGCGGCAAGCCCCTCGACGCAATCCGGATGAAACGGGCAGCCGCTGGGAGCCGTGTCGGTCACGAGACGGGGCACCCGCAAATGACCCAGTTCGCTATGGCCGAGCCCGCGCGTCGGCCGCCCATGGACGATCAGCCCGACGCCGACGCCGGTGCCGACGGTAACATAGGCGAAATCGTCGAGGCCGCGACCCACACCCCAAGCGCATTCGGCGAGCGCAGCGCCGTTGACGTCGGTGTCGAAAACGACCTTGACCGGCCATTGTGCCGCCAGCCGGCCGGCAACGTCGGCCATCGCCCAGCCGGGCTTGGTCGTCGCCAGGATATGGCCGTAGGCAGGCGATGCGGGATCTAGGTCGAGCGGACCGAAGCTTGCGATGCCGAGCGCGGCGAAGCGCTGCGCCTGCCACCATCGCGCGAGGATTGCGGCGATCGCCGCCAGCGTCCCATCGGGAGTGGTCGTGGCGACCATCTCCTGCGCGAGGATTGCATCGGGGCCATGGCCGAGCGTGCAGATGCATTTGGTGCCGCCAAGCTCGACCCCGGCCAGCGGCAGTGCGCCATCGACATCGCTCACCTCAATGATCGGCCAGCTTCAGCAGTTCGGAACTCGCGAGCAGGAAGCCGCCAACGCCATAATCATGCGTATCGTCATAGGTGACCGCGGCGGGCCGATCGCTGATCGACTGCACCCAGCCCAGCCGCCCATCGGGATGGACCGAGCGCACCAGCGCCGCCCAGCCGCGACGGATATTGGGTTCATAGGCGGCACGATCGAGCAGGCCATGGTTCACGCCCCAGGTGAGGCCATAGACGTAGAAGGCGGTGCCGCTCGATTCCGCGACCGACGCACCGGGTTCGTCGAGCAGGGACGGAGACCAATAGCCGTCAAGCTTCTGCAGCCCTTGCAGTCGCGCCGCCATCCGCGTGTAGAGCGCGATCAGCCTGGCGCGATCGGGATCGCGCTCGTCGAGCAGCGGGATCATCCGGGTGAGGCCGGCAAACACCCAGCCATTTCCGCGGCTCCAGAACAGCTTGCGGCCGGCGGCGTTGCGCTCAGCGAAGAAGGAGCTATCGCGGAAATAGAGGCCTTCGCTCTCGTCAAACAGGTAGGCGGTCACCGCCCAGAATTCCTTCATCGCGAAGTCCCGATAGCGGCGGTCGCCGGTCACCCGGCTCATTTCCAGCCAGGCGGCCGGGGCCATGAACAGCGCGTCGCACCAGCACCAGCGATCGACACAGCGCGGCGCCTCGCGATCGAATTTGAGGTCGATGCGCGAGGGGTTGGCGAGGATGCGATCGAAGCGGGCGCGCATATCGGCGATAGCGGCATCGCCGATGCCGTGGCTGCGCGCCCAGAAATAGGTCTGGCCGATCATATGGTCGTCGGCATGATAGAGCCGGTCGCCCAGCGTCCAGCCATTGGCGGCACCGCGCTCGAAGATCATCTGGCGATAGCGGGGCGCGCCCGAGGCGTCGGCGAAGGTCGTGAGGCCGATCAGGAAGGCGCCCTGTTCCCATCCCTTCGGATCGATCGGGTTGCGGTTGCCGGTCGGCACCTTTGGATAGGCGCTGCCGCCGGCGAGCTGCGCGACGTGATAGTCGGCAACGCGTTCGCCGATCGCGAGGATCTCGGCACGGCCGGGCGTGGCGACGAGGCGTTCGGCGTGTGCCTGCGCCGGCACCGGCGCAGGGAGCGCCGCCGATCCCGCGATGATCGCCAACGCCAAGCTTCCGAACCGCAGCCACCTCGATGTCATCGCATCTCCCTTTCGCATTTCAACGATCATTTGCCCGGCCGCGCGTCGATCGCGGCGAGATAGGGGTTCGGCGGCGCCGTGAAGCGCGTCGCCCAGTCGCCCGGTGTTTCGGCCATGCGCAGTTCGAGCAGCCCGCCCGCTGCGACCTCGTCATGCGTCAGCCAGGCGCGGTTGATCGGCCTGCCGTTGAGCGTCGCGCCGACGACGTAGCGCGCAGCGGCGCTGGCGGCGGGCGCGCGGACCTCGAAACGGCGACCTTTCTCGAGGTGGAGACTACTGACGGAGAAGATCGGCGCGCCGATATAATAGAAGGGCTGGCCGGCGTTGGGGAACAGCCCGATCGCGCTCCAGACATACCAGGACGACATCGCGCCGGCATCGTCATTGCCCGGCAGCCCATCGCGCGCGGGCCTGTAGTGGTTGGCCATGATGTGGCGCACGCGTTCCGCTGCGCGGTCGGGCCGGCCGGCGTGGATATAGAGATAGGCGGCGAGGAAATCGGGCTCATTGCCCTGTTCGTAACCGCCACCGTCGAACAGCCGATCGAGCCAGGCGACGAACCCCGCCTCCCCGCCCAGCTTGCCGATCAGCCCGGCGACGTCATGCGGCACATAAGTGGAATATTGCGCGCTCGATCCCTCGTAGAAGGGCGCATCCCACCAGGCGGTGCGGTTGTCCGGATAGAGATGGTCGCAATCAAAATTGGCGATCCAGCCGCCATCGGCATAGCGCGGGCGGATGCATTTCAGCCTATCGTCCCAGAGGTTGCGCCAGTTGCGCGAGCGCTTCAGGTAGCGTGCGGCCTCGGGCTTGCGGCCGAGGGCCGAAGCGACCTCGGCAATCGCGAAGTCATTATAGGCGTATTCCAATGTCCGGGAGGCAGAGCGCGTCTCATTGAGCGACATATAGCCGAGCGCGAGATAGTCCCTGAGCGCACGGCCCTGGTTGATCGGATCGTCGGATTCGACATCGCCATTCTTGAGCAGCGCTTCGAAGGCGAGCGCATCGTCGAAGCCGCCCAGTTTCTTGACCACCGCATCGGCGATCAGCACATCGGAATTGCTGCCGCCCTGCGTCATTCCGTTGGCGCCGGCGATGCGCGCATCGGGCAGCCAACCGGTGTGACGGTAGGTTTCGAGCAGCGAGACGATCATGTCGCGCTGCCGCTCCGGCTGGATCAGGGTCATCAGTGGATGCAGCGTCCGGAACGTATCCCACAGCGTGTAATAGTCCTCATAATGTGGCGCGGGTGATCGCCACCAGGCATTTTCGCCGCTGACATCGTGCGGCATGGTGTGGCTGCGATAGAGCGCGCTGTAGAAATTGCGCCGTTCGTCTGCACTGCCGCCGGTCACCTGGATCTTCGCCAGCACATCGCGCCACGCCGCCTCCGCCCGACCGCGCGCCGCGGCGAAATCCCAGTCCGGCAGTTCCTCCGCCAGCGTGCGCCGTGCCTGCTCGGCGCTGATGAAGGAGACGGCGAGCTTCACCTGCACCGCGCGCTGCCCGCGCGTGTCAAACGTCGCGTAGCCGCCGAGCTGGACGGAAGCGTCGGTGCGCTGGTCGCCGCCCGCTGCGCGCGCAGAGCCGGGCTGGAGCGCCAGCGTGCCGCGCGTCGCTTTCCAGGTGCCAAAACCGATTGGCGCACGATTGAAGGCGGCAGCGAAATAGAGCGTCAGCGGCGCCTCGTTCCAGCCGCCGGTGAAGCTGGCGCGGCCAAGCAAGGTGCGGTCGTCGTCGAACCAAGCCTCCGCCCCGGTGGCGCGCGGGCCATTGCCCATCAATTGCACCGCCGAGGTGACATCGATCAACAGATTGGCGTCGCGCGCCGCCGGGAAGGTGAAGCGTGCCAGCGCCGCGCGGCGTGTGGCGGTGAGTTCGGTGCGGATCGGCCCCGCCTGCCCCTTGAGATCGACGGCGTAGAAGCCGGCGCTACCCTTCTCGTTCGATCGCGCGAAGACGAGGTTGCGCGGATCGACCGCACCGACCGTGGGCGTGACGCGGAAATTGCCATATTTGCTGTTGCCTCCGGTGCCGCTGACATGGGTGAAGCTGAAGCCGGTGACCGGCGTCTTGCCATCATAGCCGTTGGTCGAGCCGCCAGTGGTGTCCGGGCTGACATTGACGAAGCCGAACGGCACCGCCGCACCCGGCACGGTATTGCCGCCATCGTCGCTGCCGACGAAGACATCGACCGCAGCAACCGGATCGGCGGCGGCGGGGGGCTCCTGCGCGACCCCCTGCCCCGCCAGCGCCAGCATCAACACCAGTCCCGCTATTCGCACCATCCGCATCCTCGCCCCCCGTCCCGTTCTGTCCTGTCACTCAGTAACGATAGGCCACGCCGAGCGTGTAGGTCCGCCCGAAATGCGAGTCATAGAGCGTGTCGCGCCGGACCGAGTCGACATAGAGCACCTGATGCTCGTCGGTCAGGTTGGTCGCCTCCAGCGAGACGCGAAAGCGGTCGTTGATCGCATAGGAGGCGGAGAAATCGACATAGAGCGTCGATTTGCCGAGATCGATGTCGCTGCCCGTGCCGATCGAAGGCACCGCGCGGACGAATTTGGAGCGGTAGTTTGCGGAGCCGCGGATGCTGAACTTGTCATCCTCATAATAGAGCGTTGCGTTGACCTGGTTCTTGGACATGCCGACCAGTGGCTCGCGCGTCGTCACCCCCGTCGTCGCGTTGAGGATATATTCGATCTCCGAGGTGACGTGGGTATAGTTCAGCAGCACCCCGGTGTTGGCGAGGACGCTCGGCAGGAAGCGGAACTGCTGCTGGAAATTGACCTCGACACCCTTGATCGGCCCGCCCTTGGTGTTGGACAGGTTGGTGACGGTGAACAGATCCTGCGGCGTCGCCTGCGATCCGGCCAAGAGTTCGACCGGCAGCCCGGTTTCGGTGAACGGAATGATCCGCTGCAGGCTCTGGATGTAGGTTTTGATATCCTTGTAGAAATAGCCGACCGACAACAGGCTGCCCGAGCCGAAATACCATTCGGCCGAGAGATCGAGCGTGTTGGCGCGGATCGGATCGAGCAGCGCATTGCCGACCGAGATCGTGCGGATCGTGGGGTTGAAACCGCCGCTGGGGGAAAGCTGGCCGAGATCCGGACGCGCCATCACCTTGGCCGCCGACACGCGCAGCAGCAGCTTGTCGGTGACGTCGGCGGTGAGGTTCAGCGAGGGCAGCCAGTCGTCATAGCTGCGCTCCACCGCCACCGGGGTAAAACCCTGGCCGTTGATCGGGCTCGCCAACGTCACATAGCCGAACGATCGCTGCTGGGTATGGACATAGCGCAGGCCGATATTGCCGCGCACGCGAAACGGCAGCGCCTCGGTATCAAATTCGGCCTGCGCATAAGCGCCCTTCACCTCCTCGCGGATCGCATAATTGCCGCCCAGCGAGGTGCCGGTGTCCGCGCCGCTGAAGGTGAAGCCGCCGGTGTTGCTGTCGAAATCGAACAGATCGTTGAATTTGTCGTAATCGGGCTTCACCCAGCCATTGGGCAGATCCCCCGGCAGCCCCTTGCCGAAACCGCCGACCATCGTGGTGAGGCCGGCGAGCGTCGTGCCGACAGGCAGAGCCGGCACGAAGGCGGAGATCGGCCCGGCGCGTCCCAGTTCGGCGCTGTCGAACGCGCTGCGGCGATATTCGCCGCCCACCCGGATATGAAGTGACTCAAGCGGCTTGAACAGCAGGTTCAGCCCGAACTGGCGGTTGTCGAACTGGGTGAAAACCTTGCGGCCACTGAACGACCCCCGGACCGTGCCATCGGCCAGCGCCGGGCCGAACGCGAAATTGCCCGGATCGGTGATGTCGATGCCATAATCGATCAGCGGGATGCTCCCGCGATTGCGGAAATCGAACGAGAAGCCATTGACGTTGTTGGCGTCCATGCGAACGTCGTTGCGCGTCGGCTCCTTGAAGTCGGTACGGCCGAAACCGACCAGCGCATCCGCCTCGAACCAGTCGCTGAACTCGTGCTTGGCAGTGAGCGTCGCCTGCTTGAACGTGGTGGTATAGATGTCCTGCGTGGTCACCGAGGCGACATCGACGCCGTTGAACAGGCCATATTGCACGGTGCCGTCATCGGAGACCTCGGCATCGAGGATCGACGTGTGCGGCTTGCCATTGTTGCCGACGCCGCGGCCGAACGATAGCCCCATGAAGAAATCGTCGACGCGGTTGACCTTGTAGCGGGCATAGAGGCCGTCAAGCGAGATCAGGGTACGGTCGGTCGGCTGCCATTGCAGCGATCCGGTGAGGCCAAGCCGCTTGTAATTCTGGTCGCTGCGGAAATAGCGCGGCAGGCGCGGCATATGCGCGTCGGCGCCGACGACGGTGGCATAGGCCTCCGGATCGGAGGTGCGCGGAATGCCGGTGGCGCAATTGAGCGCGTCGGTGCCCTTCAACGCATTGTCCACCGGATTGCGCGGCGCATAGCCGATCGGGCTGCAGAAGCCGCCATCGGATGCGGCGTTCAGCACATTGGCGGGCGAATAGCCTTCCTCGCGCGTGCGGCGCTGCGTGTAGGCGGCGGAAAACAGGATACCGATCGTGCCGTCGGCCAGCTTGGTGGACACAAGGCCGGCGAGCCGCGGCCCGGCATCCTCGTTGAGATCGTTGTAGCTGACCTTGGCGGAGCCGACGAGGACGAAGTCATCCTTATAGTCGAGCGGATGCGGCGCGTTGAGATCGACCGTCGCGCCCAGCGACCCTTCCTGCGTGTCCGCCGAATAGGTCTTGCGGACGGTGAGATTCTGGAAAATCTCGGACGCGAACACGTTGAAGTCGAACCCGCGGCTGCGGCCGCTGGTACCCTGCACGTCGCTGCCGCCGACGCCGCTGTTCGCCTCCATGCCGTTGACGCGGGTGCGGGTGAAGATCGGGCCGAGACCACGCACCGTGATCGCGCGCCCTTCGCCGCCATCGCCGCGCTGGAGCGCGACGCCCGGCACGCGCTGCATCGATTCGGCGAGGTTGGCATCGGGGAATTTGCCGATATCCTCGGCGACGATCGTGTCGGTGACACCGCTCTGCTCACGCTTGAGGCGCAGCGATTCCGCAAGGCTGCTGCGGAAGCCGGTGACGACGATCGCCTCCATCTCGTCCGCCGGCGAGGATGCCGCCGCGGCATCGTCTGGCGGCATCTGCGTCTGGCCGAAAGCCGGCGCGGCGCCGATCCCGCAGATCATCGCCCATGCTGATACCGAAGCTGCAAAGCTGTTGCGCATTTTCACGCTCCCCTCCTTTTTGGCGATGCCAGCCAGGAGCCGCGCGCGTCGCGACCGCCTTGTCCCAGCATCCCTCCCACGCACTGACCATTTTTCCGCCCCGCGATCGCAGGACGAAGCGCCTTCGTGATGCTGACTAACGCAGCGTAACTGGGCTGGCAATCGGTATTACAAATTTATTTTATTTAATTGATCTGAAGGAATGAGCGGTCTGCCGAGAAGCGCGGATATCCGTGCATAACGCTTATTTGTATGAGTTTTTCCTATCTGCGCGGCACGTGATGGGAGGGTCTGCATAGAGCCGCACACTTGTCGTATAGCTGCTGGATCGATAGATTAGCGGCAGGCTGGATCGGGCCCGTCTTCCGAATGACCCGCGATCGTCGGCCGCGCCTTCAATCCATCACCCGCCGGGTCGCGCATGCCTGGCTGCCGTCAACCCGTATCGCCGGCGGCTCGCAGGTCGACGCACGCCACGGATCGCAGGATCAACATGCATGCCGACATCATTGACCGATCGCCTGTTCACCACGCTCGAAGCGCGGATCAGGGGAGGCGAGCTGCGCCCCGGATCGCGCCTCCCGACCCAGCGCGAGATTTGCGCGCGCGAAAAGGTAAGCCGCACCGTCGTACGCGAGGCGTTCGCGCGCCTCGCAGCGCATGGCTTGACGACGTCTCGCCAAGGCTCGGGCGTGTTCGTGGCGCGCCAGGTGCCGTTGCAGGCATTCCAGGTGAGGGCGGACGAACTCAGCAACATGGCCGATGTGATCAAGCTGATCGAGATCCGCCTCGCGATCGAGAGCGAGATGGCAGCGCTCGCCGCCGCGCGCCGCAGCTTCGCCGATATCGGCGCGCTGCGCGACGCGCTCGACTGCATGGCCGGGGCCGGCGACGATGCGGCCGAATCCGCGCGCGCCGATACCGCCTTTCATCTCGCCATCGCGCAGGCGACCCAGAACGAGCATTATGTGCGGATCATCGCGTTTCTCGGCCAGCGCCTCGTGCCGCCGCGCACGCTCTACCTGCGCGACCGGCCGGTGTCGACGCAGCGTGCCTATGCCGCGCTGATCCATGACGAGCATGACGCGATCCTCGACGCGATCATCCGCATGGAACCGGCACGGGCGCGCGATGCGGCGCGCGCGCATATGCAGGAAAGCCTCAGCCGCCACTCCCGGCTGGGCAAAACCGGGCGACCCGCTGCCTGAGCGTCGCGTCCTAGCGCGCGACGTTCATGAGGATCGCGTCGGACGGCAGCAGCCGATCGGCGAAGGGCAGCAGCGCCGCACCCACCGCCGGTGCGATCGACGGGGTGGCCGCGCGTGCGACCAGCGGCATCGAGGGAAGCTCCGCCCCATAGGGCGCGAGCGCGGCGGTCAGCCGGGCGGCCAGCGCATCGATGAGATCGGTCGGCAGGCGGCCGCCGATCAGCACGGCCTGGGGATCGATCAGGCAGCTCACTGCAATCATCGGATCGACGAGCAGGCTCGCGGCCTCGTCAAGCCAGTCGTCGATCGTCGAGCGCGCGATGGGATCGTCGCTTTGCAACGCCGAAAGCGCGTCAGACGCGCAGCCGGCCTCGATGAGCCGTTCATAAAGCGCCGACAGCGACACGCGCGTCTCGATCGAACGCCCCGCCGCCTGGCCGGTTCGGCCGATAATGAACCCCAGTTCGCCGCTGCGGCCGGTCGCGCCGCGATAGAAGCTGCCGTCGAGGACGAGGCCGCCGCCTAGGCCAATGCTGATCAGCAGATAGAAGAAGCTCGCAGAGTGCCGGCCCGCGCCGAATTGCAGCTCGCACAGCGCCGCAGCGGCGGCATCATTGTCGCGATGCATCGGCCAGGGCAGCAGATCGGCAAGCAGCGCCGCGGGATCGACATCGGTCCAGATCGAAAAGTCCGCAGGGCGGCCACGCAGATCGCGTTCCGCCATCCGATCGGGCATCGCCAGCCCCACCCCGATGACCCGGTCGCGCGGGATGGCTGCGGTCGCGAACATTTCGGCAAGCCCACGCGAGGCGAGCGCGCGCACCGCCGCCGGCGAAGGATAGAGAATCTCTTGCGACACGCTGGCGCGCACGGTGCCGGCGAGGTCGAGGCACGCGAGACTCAGATGATCGCGATCGATGTTGAGGCCGATCGCGAAGGCGCCGTCGGGATCGATCGCGATGCGCAGCGCGGGCTGCCCGCGGCCAAGCTGGATCTTGCCGACCTTGCGGATCAGCCCATCCTCTTCCAGCCGGCGTGTGATGTTGGCGATGGTCGGGCCGGTCAACCCGGTCAGCGTGGCAAGTTCGGTGCGAGTGATGAAGTCGCGCCCGCGGATCGCCTGCAGCACGACGCGCTGGTTGTAGTCCCCTGCCCGCTCCAGATTGGTACCCGACAGGCTGATCGCCAGACGCGCGGCACGCGCATCGGTCGGGGGAGCGGGGATGTCGATCATTGCTGCGCACCGAACGATCATCGATCGCACCTCAAGTGGCGCGACCGGGCTGCGACCACTATCCATTCATGGCAGTGTTGTCGAACGCAGTAGCTCTAACGGGCAGGCGACAGTGACCGAGCCGGCTCCGGCCAGGTCCAACCATCGCAGCGGCCCGCCCGATCGTGTCCCGGGTGGGGGTGTGGCTCGTCGGTAGCAAAGCTACATCACTTCCCGGGACACGATGTGGTTTGATGGGCGGAATGGAGCTGAGCGGACCGAAGAGGGGATGGTCATTGTTCCAATCAACGCAGTTTGGTTTCGCCATTTTCACGATCAACAGGCCTGGCTTGGAACGCCGGCGCCAAGGTGCCTCGGCTTTGCTAAGGACATAAATCGTCTAGGCCAAAGAGGTATGCGGGGAATTGCATCGGTCGTTTGGCTGCAAGCGGCACCGGGATAGCTCGACCTCGTCGGAAGGACCCCCCTCCCCTAGTCAGAGGTTAAGGATACGTCGACGTATGCGACTCGGGTAAGTCCGTTAAAGAATCATTTTTAAACACGCCGCTGCTCGCAGCGGAAGGATTCGTGATTCAGTAGATTCAGATTCGGTCTCAGAAAACGGCAGCAATTTCAGTATGTTGTACGAACCAGCCTGACCGATTGGGGGTGGTTAGCTGACCTGATGGGGGCCGCTGCCTGTCTTGGTGGGGGGACTCGCCTGACCTTGTGGGGCCAACCTGACCGGTTGGGGGCAGCACGTCGCGACGGCCGGAAGCGCTGTATTCCTTCCCGTTTAGGCAGGAAATCTTGCTCGATCGGGCGGTTTGCCGGGGCTCGCGTCGTGCGGACGCGACTCGGCGTCTTTCCTCGCGATCTTCGCCGCGGCCTCCTCGATCCCATCCTGACCATTTGGGGGATAAGCGAGCGCGATCTATCCTGACCTGACTTGACGAAGCAGGTCAGGTCAGGCAGCAAGATAAACCATTGGGTTGAATCTTGATCGTACCATGGCATGGAAACTGGCGCTGACCAAATAGCTGAGGCAGAAGGGGGCGAAGCTGGAGATGCATCTCCAGGTCGTGCCATGCGTGTCGCTGCTGCGCTGAAAGCAAAGGGCGGCGAAGAATTTGCCAAACCGGGCAGCATCATCGAGATCAAGTTCGTCAAAGGCGAATCGCTGAGTCTGACTGCGTCGCGGTTGTTGGCGCTGATGATCCTGACGGCAGGCGGTGATGCCTGGGAAGATCGCCCGCACAGGATGCGCAAGGCGGATATTCGGCGCGGACACAAGGGCAATGAACGCATCAGCGACATGCTCGAGGAGCTTCACCGAACGCTTTTCGCTGTCGACGACAGGTCATGGCGTGGAAAGAAGGCAACGCTGCGTTTCTCGCTGATATCCCGCTCCCGAGAGGAGACGGAAGAGGATGGTGGCGAGGCTGGATGGATCGAATGGGAGTTCACTCCGGATGCAAGGAGGCTGATCCAGGCTTCGGCTACCTATGCGGTGTTGAACCGCCAGGCCGTATTGGGTTTTCGGTCCAGCTATGCGCTTAAGCTGTACGAACTCGGTGCGCTACGGCTGCATCGCCGGCAGGCAACATGGAAGGGCGACATGCAGGCCCTCCGGGCGGCGTTGGGGATACCGCCCGAGGTCTACGCTGATTTTGCCCAGCTGCGCCGGAAGGTACTCACGAAGGCAAAGGCAGAGATCGATCAGCTCGCCCATTTCCGCGTGGAGTGGCGGGAGATCAGGCAGGGGCGGACCGTCACCGAAGTTGAATTTCGTTTCGAACCGAAGGGCGCACCTGAGGTCATTGAAACGGTCGATGAACTGGATCGACACTCCTCCGGTCGCAAAGCGCGGCGAGACGGAACCGCCGAAACTGTATCGGTCGCACACACGATCGCGACGGTCGCGAAGGCGCTGACGGGACCGACCGAATCCGAAAAGACATTCCCCCGGGGATCGCTGACCTATGAGGCGCCCGAGCTTCACGAGATTGGCCTGAGGCACGGTGGAGGGTGGTCGGTCGATATGATGGCGGGTGCGTACCGGCAGCATATGGGGAACCGGCTCGAGAAGCTGCGTGGCAAGAAGCTGATCGATTCCTGGAAAGGCTTTTGTGAGAGCTGGCTGAGCCGTCGCGGCAGGCCTTGATCGACGAAAATTGCACGCGTGCAATTTTCTTCATCCCCCATGAAGTCAGGATAGGGCCGGTAGCACGCAGAACCCGTCGAAACCGGGGCCGCACTTTCGAAATTTCGGTCTTTCTTGACCAAAAAGCGCAATCTGATGTACCACATGCCGAATAGCGAAAGGCGGGCATGTGTCGAACGGACTCGAAATTGAGGAAGCCGATCGCGTGGTTTCGGTCGCGACGCTCGCGAAGCGAACGTCGTCTGTCCTCGAAAAGCTGCGCGATTCGGCTCGGAGCGTCAGGGCAGACGATCGGCGGGAGCCCACGTTCACGATTACCAAGGCCGCCGAACTTGTGGGTCGTACCCCGGCCGCGATCCGTGACGCGGAAAAGGACGGCCGCTTGCCTGAACCTTCCCGTACGGACACGAACCGACGCGAGCGCTACACGCTGGCGCAGCTGAACGACATGCGCGGTGTCTTTGGAACCCGGCCATATCGCGCACCCGGCGACCCGTGCTGCGTCGTGGCGGTACAGAACTTCAAGGGCGGCGTAGGCAAGTCGACGGTGGCGGTCCACCTCGCGCAATATCTCGCGATACGGGGCTATCGCGTGGCGCTGGTTGACTGCGATAGCCAGGCCTCGGCCACAACGCTGTTTGGGTACGTGCCCGACCTTGATCTCGATGAGGATGATACCCTCTATCCGTTTCTGCGGGAGGGGGAACGATCCTCCCTCGACTACGCGTTGCGGAAGACCCATTTCGACGGTCTGGAACTCATCCCGGCCAACCTGCGGCTCTTCAATTCGGAGTATGAGCTTGCGGCCCGGATGGCGCGCGGCAGTGACAGCTTGCTCGACCGGCTCAAGGATGGAATCGAGAGTATCTCAGACCGCTTCGATGTGGTCGTCATGGACCCGCCACCGGCCCTGGGCGCCATCTCACTGTCGGTGCTGCGTGCCGCGAACGCGCTGGTGGTGCCGGTACCGCCGACGGTTATGGATTTTTCGTCGACCGCCGCATTCCTTTCGATGCTCGATGAGACGATCGAGCAATTAGCCGAACGCGGGCTTGCTCCAGAACTCCAGTTTCTGCGATTCGTGGCCTCGAAAGTCGACGAGAACAAGTCGATGCAGAAGGAGCTGCTGCATCTGATGCGCACCCTATTCGGCCACGCGATGATACGGACCCCGCTCAAGGATTCGGCCGAGATCGACAACGCGACGGCGCGGTTGATGACCGTCTACGAGCTGGACGGTCCTGCCACGAGTTCGGCGGTCCGCAATCGCTGTCTGGGATATCTCGATGGCGTAAATTCGGAAATTGAGGTCGATATTCGGTCGATGTGGCCGAGCCATCAAGCGGCGCTGCGCAAGGCGGCGCTGGCGTGAAGGGGCAAAATTGCACGCGTGCAATTTTGCCGGAACAACGGGCGATTGCACGCGTGCAATTTGCTGGAAGGAGGCTCGAATGAGCGGGAAGAACACCGGCTTTGCAGCCGATCTGGCGGCCGGCATCGACCTGTCCGAGGAGGCCGCTCCGCAGCGACGCTCAGGATTGGCGTCAAATGTCCTGACCGGCCGGTCAAACCGGCTGGCCGACCTCGCCTCCGGAGCGATCGTAAATCGCACTCATGAGTTCGTCGATCCCGCCCGCTGCCGGATGTGGGCCGGGCACAATCGCGACTATGCGTTGCTCACCGAGGAGCGATGTGCCGACCTGATCGAGAGCATCAAGGCGCAAGGACGCCAGGAGATGCCGGCGATCGTTCGGCGCGTGTCTGGCGATCCGGCGCACGATTTCGAGGTGATCTGCGGTGCGCGGCGGCACTGGTCGATAAGCTGGCTGCGGGCCCACAACTATCCCGACTTCAAGTTTCTCGTTGATGTTCGTGAAATCGGGGATGAGGAAGCTTTCCGGCTTGCCGACATAGAGAATCGGGCGCGTGACGACCTTACCGACCTGGAACGGGCGAGGGACTATCTACGCGCTCTCGACGCCTATTACGATGGCCGTCAGAAGACGATGGCCGAGCGGCTCAAGGTGTCCGAGAGCTGGCTGACCCGCTACCTCGACCTCGCCCGCTTGCCCGCGGAGCTGATCCGGGCCTTCGTCAACCCGCAAGAACTCGGCATCCGCAACGCGATTGCACTAAAGGCATTGTTGAAGCCAGGTGACCGGAAGGCAAGGGCCTTCAACGAAGCGGATCGGCTTGCAGAGGCCCAGGCCGCAAGTGGCGAGGCGATGCCTGTGCTTGACGTGATCAAGGCGCTTTCCTTGGCCGTTGACCCCCCCAAAAGGTCAGGATCCCCCAAAAGGTCAGGTAAGCCGGAGACCGTGTCGAACGCAGGCGGCAAGCCCGTGCTCCGGATTGAGGGCGCGGACCGTAAGGGCATTCGTCTGACGCTGCTGAGCAGGGGCGGCGCGTCTCGCAAGGACGCGGAGGAGGCGGTCCGGGCGGTGCTAGATCGGCACTGGCCGTGACGGTGGCGTCATTGACGCCAGCAGCTTTCGCGCGCCTTGCGGCGTGATGTTCAGCAGTCGGGCCACCGCCGCGGGCTGCAGGCCCGGATAGGACAGCTGAAGTCGCGCGAGAAGGGGGGCCTTGCTCCTCCTCGTTACCTGCAGGTCGGATCGGATGCGCGCTGCCGCACGCTCGATGGTATCCAGCTCTCGCAGACCGGCCCGCGACGTACGGCCGATCGCCAACTCCAAGGTCTTGACCAGGTCGGCGGGGGAGGGGGGTAGGTATCTCGGCAGCAGGATGAGCGAGGGTATAACCTGCGTCGTGAACCCGGCGCGGTAAAGCATCCGTGGCATCGCGACCGCGATCAGCCAGGTTCGATCACGCCCCCGCGGTTGAAGCTCCAGCGCGCGGCCATCGACGGTCGTCACCATGCAACTGCTGGCGGTCGCTGGCTCGGTAAGCGCAGCGAGCTCAATCACGCGGGACGCGACCGAAAGGAGATCGCCTGCGGGAAAGGGCGCATCGGCGATGCTATGCACCTGGCGCCAAAGCGGACCGAAATGAGCCAGGTCTGAAGCCGCATAGGTTTCCGCCGCGGTGCGGTCGTCTAGGACTTGACGCAGCGTGTTCAGCGTCGCCCGGGCGATAGGGTTCTTGAGATCCTCGTCACGGCTGAGAGCGATGTGAAAGATGGCGGCCACCGAGATGGGGTCGTTGAGACCCTCGGAGGCGCGGGGAGGGGATCTGCGACCCGCGATCCAATCCTGCAGATCCTGCGCTGCGATGGGCACGCCGGCAAGGCCTGCCAAGGCGGCCGCACCCTCGAGGCGCGAGCGCGCGAGAAAGATATCCCCGCACGTGCTGGCGTGGAGTCGACCGTCGAGACGCCCCAGCAGAAGCAGGCTGTCGTCAACACGGAGGGTTTCGGTGCGGGTCATGGTTTGCGGTGACTATGCCACGAGGGGAAACCAAAGTCAGCAGTTCGTTTCGCTCTTCCAGAGCGATGTGCAATCGACATGTGATAATTGCAGTTATCACATAAGCAGATTTGACACCCCTTTATAACGTGCGGTACAAGCGCCGCCGAGCAGCTAGGCGTGTCATGGCTATCGAAACCGCCCAGGAAGGGCAGAAAACCGTTGTGGCGGCGCCTGAGGCGACCCTGCCGGTCGTCGGGGCTTCGGCCGACATTGCGTGGACGATCGTGCAGATGCGCGCCGGCGAGCGCATCACCGTCAACGAGGCGCTGATCGCCGCCTATCAGGGCGCCTCGTCGCCCCACAGCATCCGCGCGCTCAAATCCGACGTCGAAGCGTTCGACGCCTGGTGTCGGCGCACCAACCGGATCGCGCTGCCGGCGACGGCCGAGACCGTGGCCGATTATCTCGACGCGCGGGCCGGGAAGGGGAGCCGGCCGGCCTCGCTATCCCGCTACAAGGCGTCGATCGCCAAGATCCACCAGCTGCTCGAGCTCAAGGATCCGACGCCGGCGCCGCTGGTGAAGCTGCGGCTCCAGACGGTGCGCCGCGAGAAGGGGGCTGCGCAGAAGCAGGCGCGGCCGCTGCGGTTCAAGGGCCCGGTGCGCGACGTCGAGCGCGACAAGGCGCGGGGGCTCAACATCCGCGCGCTGCTCGAGAGTTGTGGCGAGGATCTGCCGGGGCTGCGTGATCGGGCGCTGCTATCGGCCGCTTATGACACCGGGCTGCGCGCCTCCGAACTGGTGGCGGTCGCCATTGAGCATATTGAGGAGGCGATCGATCCCGAAGCGCGGCTGCTGCAGATTCTGCGTCATAAGGGCGATCAAGACGGGGAGGGGGCGACCGCCTACCTCAGCCCGCGCACCGTCGCGGCGATCGCGGCGTGGACCGAAGCGGCGGGGATCACGACAGGGCCGCTGTTCCGGCGGGTGCAGGTGCGGCGCTACAAGGCGCGGGCAGCCGTGCGCGGTCGGCCGATCGACAGCATCTCGGGCCGGGAGACGTGGGATCTGCGCAAGACGCTGTCCAAGCCGGCGGTGAAGGCGCGCGTCGAATATGACATCGGCACCGTGGCGCTGCACCCGGGCTCGATCGGACCAATCTTTCGGTCGATCATCGGCCGCGCGTTCGACCGTGGCGCGCTGCCCGATTTGACGGCGGACGATCTGGCGCGGTTGCTGAAGGGGATCAGTGCGCACTCGACGCGGATCGGGCTCAATCAGGACCTGTTCGCCAGCGGGGAGGATTTGGCCGGCATCATGGACGCGCTGCGGTGGAAGTCGCCGCGGATGCCGCTCGCTTATAATCGCAATCTCGCGGCAGAGCAGGGGGCGGCGGGGCGCCTTATGGCGAAGATTGGCTAGTCATGACGGCCTAAATAGGTCTTTGGATGATGCCGTGCGACCACACGACGGCGGCAGGTAGATCGAGGGATTTGCGCAGCGGCAAGAACCGGAGAAGGGAGGCTGAGCCCCCGGGGTCTTGAGCTACAACGTTAAGCCTAAGAAACGGGCAGGGGCCTGGTAGCGCGTAGTGTATGAGCGAAGCCACCATCGCTCAAACTCATCAGCACAGTCCAATTTCGAAGAGGAAACAAGAAAGTGGTTCCGGAAACGGTATGGATCTTATCCTGTGTAAACGCTCGCGCTAAATGGCGGCGTTCTGATCGCGCTATTTGTCAGTTGCCGGGTCCGATGACGAGGCAATCGCGCGCGGCCTGAACGATGTCAGCGGTGACCTCCTCGACGCGGTTGAGGGTCATGATCCGCCGCATCTGCGCGAACAGGCGCTCCATGAGCCGGAAGTTGCCGCGCGTGATGCGGATCACGGCTGCCTGCGCTTCGATCGCGTCGAGTTGGGCCGGGTCGAAGCTGATCCCGAAATCGCCGGCGTGGGTCGCGAGCAGCAGCCGCATTTCGGTCTCGGTAAGCGGTTTGAACTCGTGGACGAAGCCGATCCGCGAGTAGAGCTGGGCATAGCGGGCGAGGCGCTTCTCCAAGCCCGGCATACCCATCAGGATCAGCCCGAAGCCGTGGCGATCGGCCATGTCGCGGAGATGTTCGAGCGACTTTATGGTCAGGCGGTCGGCCTCGTCGACGATGACGAGGGGGCAGGCGATGCGGGCGGCGTCATGGGTGATTTCGTCCTGCGAGCCGCCCGCGACCGTCAGCCGGGCATAGCCCAGCTTAATGAGGTTGAGGCCCAACACCGCGTCGATCGTCTTGGGCGTGTTGCTGACCGACACGGTGTAGAAGACGGCGCGGCAGCGAGCGACCTTTTCGCCAAGGAGCGCGGCAATGGGACGGAGCGCGGCATATTCCCCCAGGTCGGGGAAGCTGGAAAACTCGCGCGCCGATCGCGTCTTTCCGACGCCCGGCCGGCCATGACACACGCCGATATAGCGGTAGTGCGCGCAGGCTTCGGCAAACTCGACGAACCGGGCATGTTCGCGGGTCGCCAGGAACGGCTGCTCGACCAGGAACTCAATCGTCAGCGGCGTAGAGCCGGAGCCCTCGGTAGGTGGTGGGCCGGGAAGCCGTATCCTCTTGGTCGCCGTCGAAGGTCTCCGTGGGGGCAGGCACCTGCTTGTCGCGCTCCTTCGCGCCGCGCCGGGCGCGCTGGATCGCGCGCAACGACGGGTGCCCAGCGTGCTCGGAGCTGAGCGCACGGCAGACGAACCGGCCCTGGTGGTAGACGTTGATCTCGGTCAGGTCGCGGGGGTCATAGACCGCCTCGACCTGCTCGCCGACGAAGGCCGCGAGCGTGGGTTCGACATAGCGCCTGCCCATCAGACGGATGCCGTCGCGCAGCACTTTACGGGGCTTGGGCACGTGCACGAGCAGCATGTCGAGCTGTTCAAGGCTGTCGGGCATTGCGGGCAGGAACCCGCCCTTCTGCCAGCGCGTGATCGGCGGTTCGCCGGTGCTGCCATGCGGGCGACGATGATAGACGCCGCACACGAACGCCTCGAAGCGGGCGCGCAGCTCGTCGAGCGTGAGCACTGGCGCCGACAGCGGCTTGCCCGCGATCAGGTGGCCGGGCAGGTCGGGCAGGAACATGTCGTTGATGGTGCGGAACAGCCGCTCGATCTTGCCGCGCCCGCGAGGACGCCCCGGCAGCGAATGGATGAGGCGGATTTTGAGGGCGATGCACGCCTGCTCGATATGCTCGGAGATGAAATCCGAGCCGTTGTCGACGTAAAGCTGTTCGGGAATGCCGCTGACGATCCATTCGGGATTGGGCTTGCGCCAGATCGCCTGCCGCAAGGCGAGCGCCGTGTTGAGGGCACTGGGGGCATCGAGGCTGAGGAAGTAACCGGCGATGGCTCGGCTGTGATCGTCAACGATGACGGTCAGCCAAGGACGCACCGGGGTTCCGGCATCATCGAGCACGAGAATGTCGAGAACGGTATGATCGGCCTGCCACATCTCGTTCGAGGTCGCGGCTTCGCGCCGATGCACTAGCTCGTGCTGGTCGCGGTAGACGGCCGGATCGGAGGCTGCGGCGATCTGGCTTGCCGGTATCGCCCTGACGACACGCGCGACGGCCGCATAGCTGGGGGTTCGGTGTCCATGCGCGATGGCGAGTTCCTGCACCTTTCGGTGAATGGCGGCGACCGGGGGTCGCGGGCGCTTGGTGGCGAGAGTGCGGGTCAGTTCGACCAGATGTTCCGGCAGGTGCAGCCTGCCCCGATCGTTGCGCGGCAGACGCGCGAGACCGGCAAGTCCTTCGGCACGGTAGCGCCCGAGCCAGCGCTGCAACGTCCGCTCGCTCAGCGTGCCGGTGCGGGCGAGGTCCGCGAGCGGGATGCCATCGGCGAGGTGCGGTTCAAGGACGCGGTAGCGCTCGATCGCCAGCGGCGGGACAAGCGCCGGATGCGTCACCGCCGACGGTCCGTGTCGCAGGTAAGGAAAACGGAGATTTGCCTGCCCATCGCCATGCGAGTCCGCTCGCGTTGCCAAACCGGCCTGTTCGACGTAAATCTACCCGGTAAAGAAAACTAGGGCAACATAGACCTGCCGATGACGACTTTCTTCCCAAACCGCGCCCGATCGGGGCGCCACCGGCCCTACGCATGAAAATCGGTTACGCCCGCGTATCGACCGCCGAGCAGAACCTGGACCTCCAGCGTGATGCGCTGAAGGCTGCCGGCTGCGAGAAGGTCATCACCGACAAGGCCTCCGGGGCGACTGCCGCTCGCCCTGGATTGGAAAAGGTGAAGGAGCTGCTTCGCGCCGGCGACACACTGGTGGTCTGGCGCCTCGACAGGCTCGGCCGCTCGCTCCGTGATCTGATCGGATGGATGACCTACCTCGACGAGGAAAAGGTCGGGCTGCTGAGCCTGCACGAGGCGATCGACACGACCACCACGTCGGGCAAGCTTACCTTCCACCTGTTCGGGGCATTGGCGGAGTTCGAGCGCAACCTGATCCGCGAGCGGACCCAGGCCGGTCTCACCGCAGCCCGCGCTCGCGGCAAGAAGGGTGGCCGGCCGGCCGCACTCGGCAAGGAAAAGCGCGACCTGCCCGTCAGGCTCTACCACGAGAACACGATGCCGATCGCCAAGATTTGCTCGATGCTCGGCATCTCCAAGCCAAAACTCTACGCCTATGTGCGATCGGCCGAGACCAAGCCGGTAGCCGCGTAGCGACGCTCGCCGACAAATAGCGCGATCAGAATGCCGCCACTTAGCGCGAGCGTTTACACCGTTCGCGGTCCCGATCGGCCCAGCGTCCCCCGGAACCGTTCGTTATCGGGAAGGCATCTAAGCGGTCTGCACCATCCTTCATCTAAAGTTCTCCAAGCGCTTCTGAGGATTTTCGGGCGCACCAAAAGCACTTGCTCCTCCAGTGGCTGGAGCATGTAACCGCAATTTGCTCTCCTGCGGACGGGGGGCTGGAGGTGGCTTTTTGACGGCCCGTGTTGAAGCAATCGGTATGTCTCGACGCTCATTAGTGGCGCGGCTGGTGGCCTGTGGAACCGGCTTGGTGCTCGGTTCTCCAACGCTCGCGCGACAGACTTCCCGGTCTGCGGGCTCGTGGAACTTCGGTGCGGCTCACCTCGAATGGGAGCCGCTGGAAGTCGGCACGGGTGATACCCTCCTTGTTTCGGCACAAGTGCGCGGAGTGCCGGTGCGGGCGGTGCTCGACAGTGGCAGCGGCGCGTCGATCATGAGCACGGCGCTCGCGGCGAAGCTCGGCTTGAACGATGGTGAGCGGCGCATGATTAGCGGGCTGAGCGCCAAGGCCCCGGTGCTGCTGGTCCGCGACATCGACGTACAGCTCGCCCGCGAAACCCGTCGCTTACCCTTTGCCGTCGTTGGTGATCTGAGTTCAGTGTCGGCGGCCTTCGGACGACCGATCGATATCCTCCTCGGTGCCGATATGTTCACGGGTAGCTGCATCGCGCTCGATTTCGCGAAAAGGCGTATGGCGGTCGTCAAGTCAGGCACGTTTCTCGCCGGTCCCGACTGGCGCGCTGTCGCGCTCGGGCGCGGTGCCAAGCAGGAGCTGTTCATTCGAGCTTCCGTCTCGGGTTTGCCTCCCGTGCCCTTGATGATCGATCTTGGCAGCTCGGCCGCGCTGATGCTCTCGTCGGCCTATGCCCGCGATCAAGGGCTGTTGAACGGGAAGCTCGTCTCGACCGCGGCGATCGGCGGCGTCGATGGTGTGCGTATCAACGATGCTTTCACGATCCAGAACATCAACATCGAAGGGCTTGGCGTCTCGAACGTCCCCACACTCGGGATGAGAGCTTGGCTCTCCACCAGCACGGTTGGCAATGTCGGCCTACCGCTGATCGCTCAATTCGACGTGGTGTTCGACGTGACCGCCGGATTCGTGTGGCTCCGGCCACTCGGTCCTCGTCGTCGCCTGCCGATGCTGAAGGACCGTAGCGGCCTTGGCCTCGCAGCCTCACCAACGGCGCTCACCGTTGTTCATGTGGCGGCGAACAGTCCCGCGGAAAAGGCTGGCTGGGCGGTCGGCGACCGGATCGTGGCGGTGAACGGCCATTCGATCGATGCGAACTATACGCGTGGGGAGCTCTGGCAAGTGCGCTCCCGGCCTGCTGGCACCCTCGTAAAGCTGACGATGGCCTCGGGTGATGTGCGCGAGCTCAGGCTGGCCGATTATTATTGATCGGCTTGAGGGTGGCCTTTGCCGATCGCCTTCATGATCCGACAATCGGCCATGCGCGCCTTGGTGCAGCTCTGGCTGAGCATTGCCAACTCATCCCGCAACACCGCGAGTTGCGCCAGTCTCTCCTCCACATCCTTGAGGTGCTGAGCAGCGATAGCTGAGGCGGCACCACAATCCTGGTCCGGGTTCTGCGCCAGCCCCATCAACGAACGGATCTCGTCGACGGAGAAGCCAAGCCGGCGACCGTTGCGGATGAAGTGCAAACGCTCAATGTCACTGGCATCGTAGGTTCTGCGACCCGACGCCGTGCGAGGGGCGGATCGGAGCAACCCGATCGACTCATAAAAGCGGATCGTCGTCACCTTCGTCGAGGTCTCGCTGGCGAGCTGCCCAATCATCACCGGCTTCATCATGCCATCCTTGCTTATGCGAACGTGTCGCACATTTCGCTTGCTTCTACAGCGACTGGAGGTGGTAAGGAAGGCCGCATGAATGCTTCTACCGAAAGCTGCGGGTGCCACGGGGAGCCCGCGCGCGCGCAAACCGATCCGGCCTATCGCCGTGCGCTGCTGACCGTCGTGGTGCTCAACCTCGGCTTCGGAGTCGCCGAGCTGTTCGGCGGGTTCATCGCCGATAGCCAAGCGCTGAAAGCGGATTCCCTCGATTTTCTCGGGGACGGGTCGATCAGCCTTATCGGTCTTCTCGCGCTTGCCTGGTCCGCACGGGCGAGGGCAAAGGTCGCGCTGACGCAGGGGTTGTTTCTCGGTGCGCTTGGCGTGGGCGTAATCGGTTTCGCGATTTGGCGCGCCCTGAACGCAACCGCGCCCGATGCCGAACTGATGGGCACAATCGGCGTTGTCGCGCTCGCGATCAATGTCGTGTCCGCCTTGGTGCTTGCGCGTTTCCGGGAAGGGGACGCCAATGTTCGCGCGATCTGGCTGTTCAGCCGCAACGACGCGCTCGCCAACGTGGCGGTGATCGCCGCGGCCGGTCTGGTGGCGTGGACAGGAAGCGCCTGGCCGGACCTCGCCGTCGCCGGCCTCATCGCCCTCCTGTTCCTCCACTCCGCTTATGAAATCGTCACTGGCGCTCGGCGCGAATTGGGAGAGCGGTAGTGCGTCTGCTCGCGTTGATCCGGGCAATGCTCTCGTTGCGGCTGCTCTCCGCGCTCGCGGCGCTGCTGATCCCTGCTGCGGCAATCGCCGAACCCGGCGACGTGCAAACCGCATGGCGGCTGCTCGACTATATGGCCGTCGATTATGGCGGCGCGGTCGCCAACGGTCGGATCAAGAGCACGTCGGAATATGCCGAGATGACGGAGTTCGCCGCGTCGGTCTCGACACGGCTTCAGGGCCTGCCGGCGAAGCCGGAGCGTCAAGCCCTCATCCAGCGGGCTGCCAACCTCCAGGCGGTGATCGCGGAAAAGGGACCGACTGAACAGGTGGCAACATTGGCGCACGGGCTCGCGGCCGATCTGTTGCGCGCCTACCCGGTGCCGCTCGCGCCCGATAAGGCTCCGAACCTCGTCTCCAGCGATGCCCTGTTCCGACAATCCTGCGCGTCCTGCCACGGGATGACGGGCAACGGCCGTGGCCCTGACGCCGCCAAGCTCGCTACGCCCCCGATTGCTTTCACCGATGCCGAGCGCGCGCGCCAGCGCAGCGTGTTCGCGCTCTATCAGGTGGTGACGCAAGGCATCGACGGGACCGCGATGCAGAGCTTCGCCGATCTGCCCAACGATCAGCGCTGGGCGTTAGCATTCCGAGCCGGGAGCTTCGCCTTCACGGATGCGCAGGCGCGCGAAGGCGAGCGGCTTTGGAAATCCGACCCGACCCTTCGCCGGCGCATTCCGGACCTGAAAACCCTGGTCGCGCTCACCCCGGCCGCGCTCGGCGCGGCGATCGGCGACGCCAAGGCTGACCCAGTGCTCGCGTTCCTGCGTCGTCATCCCGAACAGGTGGTACAACAGGCTCCCGGCTCGCTCGCGGTCGCCCGCGCCAAACTCGCCGAAAGCGTGGCGGCTGCGCGGCGCGGCGATGCGCGCATGGCGAAAGAGCTGGCGCTGTCGGCCTATCTCGATGGGTTCGAGCCGATCGAGCCAACACTCACCGCGCGCGACGCGACGCTGATGGGTCGAATCGAGGGCGCGATGGGGGAGTTCCGCGCCTCGATCGACCGGGGCGCGTCGCCCGATGATCTCGCGGAGAAGGTCGCAGTACTGGGCGGCCTTTTCGACGATGCGGAAGCGGCGCTCGCGCCTGATGCCGCCACCGAAGCGTCCACGTTCCTGGGCGCGTTCACGATCCTGCTGCGTGAAGGGCTCGAAGCCCTGCTCATCGTTGTCGCCATGATCGCGTTCCTGCGTAAAGCCGAGCGCGGCGAGGCGCTGCGGTACGTGCATGGCGGCTGGGTCAGCGCGATCATCGCGGGCGGGATCACCTGGGCGGTCGCCACCTATGCGATCGGGATCAGCGGTGCGAGCCGGGAGCTGACGGAAGGGTTTGGCTCGCTGTTCGCCGCGGTCGTGCTGCTCTCGGTCGGGATTTGGATGCACGGCAAGGCGCAGGCCGATCAGTGGCAGCGCTATATTCGCGAGAAGATGTCGCGGGCGCTCTCGGGCGGGTCGGGCTGGTTCCTGTTCGGGCTGGCGTTCGTCGTAGTTTATCGCGAGGTCTTCGAGACGATCCTGTTCTATGCCGCGCTTTCGGCGCAAGGTGACAACGGGATGCTTCTCGCGGGGGCCGGGTCGGCGATTGGACTGCTCAGCCTGATCGCTTGGGCCATGCTTCGCTACAGTCGCAAGCTGCCGATCGCGCAGTTCTTCCGCTATAGCTCCTGGCTCATGGCGGTCCTGACCGTCGTGCTGGCGGGTAAAGGCGTCGCCGCGCTCCAGGAAGCCGGCCTTATCAACATCGCACCGCTCGCGGACGTGCCACGGCTGTCGATGCTCGGCGTGTTTCCCACTTGGCAATCGGTGCTGGCGCAACTCCTGATGGCGGTCGCCATTGCGGTCGGGTTCGCCTGGAACGGGCGCGACCGATCCCGCTCGGGTTCCGGCTCAGTGACCCTTGGTTCGAATTAGTGCAATGACATGAAAACCCTTCCGTGATAGAGGCAAGCTAGTGCGAGCCTTTTTGCCTTTCCTGACATGCCTGATGCTGGTCCTGACCAGCTTCTCCGGCATGGCCCATGCCGCCGATCTGGCGGGGGGAAGCATCGCGGGCGTTGAGTTCACGGTCCATACCGCCGGTGACATCGATCAGGTGCCATCGGACTCGGACAAGAATGTCCCGCATCATCACAATTATTGTCACGGACACGACGTCGGCGCGCCTGCGCGCACGACGATGGAATATACCCCCGTCCTCACAGTGCCCAAGCCGACAATCTCCGCCTCTGCGTCGCTCGACGGCCGCACCGGCATGGTCCATTTGAGGCCCCCCCAAGCCTGACGTCCGATTTGGGCGTGCGTTGGCGCGCCCCTGTCGATCATCGTCAGGAGTCCTATTTTCATGAATCGTATCCTCGCGGCCATGCTGGCCGCAGCGTCTTGCGCCACGATGGCGCAGGCGCAGGTCGGACCGTCCGCGCCTGTTGCGCAGGATGCGCCGGTCTACACGCTTGACCAAGCGGTCAGTGCAGCGGGCGGTTCGGCCCCTGCTGCGGAAGCGGCGACAGCTGGAATCGACGCGGCCCGTGCAGGTCGCACAGTCGCCGGCTTGCGGCCCAATCCGGTGGTTCAAGGCCAAGTCGAGAATGTCATCGGCTCCGGGCCGTATCGGGGGGTCCGCAGCGCGGAAACCACGGTCGGCTTTGCGATCCCGATCGAGCTAGGCGGCAAGCGCGGCGCCCGCGTCGCGGTCGCCAATGCGCAATTGTCCCGGGCCGAGATCCAGGCCGCGATCATCGCGGCGGATGTCCGGCTTCAGGTAACGCAGCTCTATGTCGAAGCGGTCGCGGCCGATCGCCGGGTAATGACAGCCCGCGATCAGGCCCGGATCGCCAGCGATGCGCTGCGGGCCGCGAGCGTTCGCGTGCAGGCAGGGCGGGCATCGCCACTCGAGCAACAGCGCGCGGATGTCGCGCGTATCAATGCCGACGCCAATGTGGAGCGGCAGCTTCGCTTGGCCGAGGCGGCCCGCGCCAATCTGGCGCGTCGGATCGGACGGCCGATCGACGGCCTGCTCGATGACACGCTGCTCGATCGCCTTCCCGGTGTGAACGTCTATGGGCCGTTGGCACCGGTCAACACGACCGGCACACTCGCGCTGGCGGCAGCCAACGCGGATTTCTCCATTGCCGAAGCCGGCGTGCGGCTCGCGCGCGCCAATCGCGTGCCTGACCTGAACGTCGGGCCGTCGATCCGCCGCCTGGAAGCGACCAACGACATGGCGGCGGTGTTCAGCGTGTCGATCCCGATCCCGGTGTTCAACAATGGTCGCGCCGCGATTGCGCAGGCGACCGCGCAGCGGACCCAGGCGGATGCGCAGCGCCGCGTGACCGCGCTCGACATCGAACAGGCGATCACGGACGCGCAGGCGCAGGCGGCCAATGCCGCAACGACGGCTCGTGCGGCGTCGGGGCCGGCGCTGGCGGCTGCACAGGAGGCCGCCCGCATCGCGCGGATCGGCTATCGCGAGGGCAAGTTCGGCCAGCTCGAATTGCTCGATGCTGAACGCACTCTCGCCGAAACGCGGGTCGCCGCGATCGACGCGCTTGCCAATTACCAGAATGCCCGCGCGCAAGTGGAGCGACTGACCGCTCGTGCGCCCAATGGGGGGAATCAGTGATGAAGAGCTTTTATCTCGCGGGCGCGGCGTCGCTCGCCCTGCTCTTGGCTGCCTGCGGCGGCAAGGATGGCGGAAACGAGGCAACTGCCGAAGGCGCAGCTGCCAATGAGACGGCAGCGGGCACGGAAAAGGGCGGTGCTGAAGGCGGTCATGCCGGTGAAGGCGTCGTCACATTGGGTGCCGACCAGATCGCCACAGCGGGCGTCCAGGTCGGACGGCCGATCATCGGCGGGGCCGGGACGATCGAGCTGCCCGCGATCATCGAGGGCGACCCACAGGGAACGCAGGTCGTCTCGGCCGCAATTGCGGGACGCGTGGTCGCGCTCACCCGTAACCTCGGCCAATCGGTCGGACGCGGCCAGACCATTGCGGTCATCGAAAGCCGCGAGGCGGCGCAGATCAAGGGCGAGGTCGAGGCGGCGCGGGCGCGGCTTCAGCTCGCTAATTCGAACCTCGCGCGCGAACAGCGGCTGTTCGCGCAGAGAGTCTCCCCTGAACAGGATCTGATCGCCGCCCGCACAGCGGCGACGGAGGCGCGGATCGCCCTGACGCAGGCGCAGAGCATGGTTTCGGCGGCGGGTGTCGGCGGCGGCGGGCTCAACCGGCTCGGCATTGCCGCGCCGATCTCGGGCCAGATCATTGCGCGCCCCGTGACGCTGGGACAAACGGTCGCGGCGGATGCCGAACTCTATCGCATCGCCAACCTGAGCCAGGTGTCGATCGCGCTTAATCTCAAGCCCGAGGATGCGGGCCGGGTGCGTCCCGGCAATACGGTGCTGGTGAAGGCGGCAGGCCGTCAGGCGACCGCCCGCGTGACCTTCGTGTCGCCGGCGCTTGATCCGCAGACGCGGCTCGTGCCTGCGCTCGCCACCCTCGACAATCGCGGTGGCGAATGGCGGGTCGGCGAGCCTGTGACGGCAGCCGTGCAGCTCACGGGCAGCGGCGGGAGCGGGGCGGTCCGCGTGCCGACGACGGCGGTCCAGAGTTTCGAGGGCAAGTCGGTCGTGTTCGTGCGCACGCCCACCGGCTTCAAGGCGACCCCGGTCCAGCTCGGCGATGCGTCGGGCGACACGGTGATCGTCCGGTCGGGCCTGACCGGCAACGAACAGATCGCCACCACCGGAAGTTTCACGCTCAAGGCCGAGATCGGCAAGGGCGAAGCGAGCCACGAGGATTAAGCCATGATCGCCCGTATCGTAACCTGGGCGGTCGAGAAGCGCTGGCTAGTCCTGCTCCTCACCGTCATCGTCGCCGCCATCGGCGCCTTTTCCCTCTACCGGCTACCGATCGACGCGGTGCCGGACATCACCAACAATCAGGTCCAGATCAACGTCCGCGCGCCTGCCCTCTCGCCCGAGCTGGTCGAGAAGCAGGTGTCGTTTCCAATCGAAACCGCGCTCGCCGGCACCCCCGGCCTGGAATATACGCGCTCGTTGAGCCGCAACGGCTTCGCGCAGATCACGGCGGTCTTTTCGGACGCGACGGACATCTATTTCGCCCGCCAGCAGGTGGGCGAGCGTCTGCGGGGCGTGCAAGAGAATCTGCCCGACGGCGTGAACCCTGAAATGGGTCCGATCGCGACAGGCCTGGGCGAGGTGTACATGTACACCGTTCGTCTCGATCATCGCGAGGACGACAAGCACAAGCCCGGTGAACCGGGCCAACAGCCCGATGGCAGCTACATCACGCCAGAGGGCGAGCGACTGACGACCGAAGAGGACAAGGCGACCTACCTGCGCACCGCGCAGGACTGGATCGTGACGCCGCTTCTGAAGACCACACCGGGCCTCGCCGGTGTCGACTCGATTGGCGGTTACGCCAAGCAGTTCCTCGTCGTGCCCGACGTGCAGAAGCTGGCCTCGCTCGGCATCACGCTGACGGACCTGGGAAATGCGCTGGAGCGCAATAACACCAGCGTCGGCGGTGGCTTCGTCAATCGCAATGGCGAAGGTCTGGCTGTTCGCTCGGATGCGCTCGTTCGCAATGCCAGCGAGTTGGCCAGGACCGTGATCGCGACACGTAACGGCGTGCCGATCACGGTCGAACAAGTTGCGACTGTGAAGACGGGTCAGGCGATCCGCATGGGTTCGGCATCGGAGAACGGTACCGAAGTCGTCGTCGGCACGGCGATCATGCGGATCGGCGAGAACAGCCGCATCGTGTCGACCGCGGTCGCTGAGAAACTGAAGACGATCAACGCTTCGCTGCCTCCTGACGTCGTAATTCAGCCGGTGCTGAACCGCACCGAGCTGGTCAATTCGACGATCAAGACGGTCGCGAAAAACCTGTCCGAAGGCGCGGTGCTGGTCATCGTCGTGCTCTTCCTGCTGCTCGGCAACTTCCGTGCGGCCCTGATCGCGGCGTTGGTCATCCCGATCACCATGATGCTGACAGGCTTTGGTATGCTGCGCGCTGGGGTCTCGGCCAATCTGATGAGCCTTGGGGCTTTGGACTTCGGTCTGATCGTCGACGGCGCCGTCATCATTGTCGAAAACGCGCTGCGCCGGCTTGCCGAGCAACAGCATCATGAAGGCCGATTGCTCAGCGTCAAGGAACGGCTCGCGACCGTGGCAGCCGCTGCGCGTGAGATGATCCGTCCCTCTGTGTACGGGCAGGCAATCATCATCCTCGTCTACGTACCGCTGCTCACGCTGACCGGCGTGGAGGGTAAAACGTTCGGACCGATGGCGCTGACCGTCATCATCGCGCTCGCCTTCGCCTTCATCCTCTCTCTCACCTTCGTGCCGGCGATGATTGCGATCTGGCTGTCGAAGAAGGTCGAGGAGAAGGACGGCCGCATCATCACGTGGCTGAAGAAGCGCTACGAACCCGGTCTCGACCGGGCCATGAAGCGCCCGACGCTGACGATCGGTGCGGGTGTGGGAAGCCTTGTGGTGGCGGCGCTTGCTTTCACTACGCTCGGCTCGGTGTTCCTGCCGCAGCTCGACGAAGGCGATTTGCTGATCCAGTCGCTCCGCATTCCGGCAACGTCGGTCCAGCAGAGCCAGGCGATGCAGGTGCCGATCGAGCGGATGATGTCGAAGCAGCCGGAGGTGCAATTCGTCTATTCCAAGACGGGCACCGCCGAGCTGGCGGCCGACCCGATGCCGCCGAACGCGACCGACATGTTCGTCATCCTGAAGCCGCGCAAGGATTGGCCGGATCCTGAGCTTCCCAAGGAGGAGCTGGTCAGCCGGATCGAGGGTAATCTCGCGAAGATTCCGGGAAATGCCTACGAGATCACCCAGCCCATCCAGATGCGCTTCAACGAGCTGATCGCCGGCGTGCGCGGCGACATCGCGGTGAAGGTGTTCGGGGACGACTTCAACCAGATGAACCGGACGGCCGAGCAAATCGCGGCGGTGCTGCGCAGAACGCAAGGCGCAGCGGACGTGAAGGTGGAGCAGACGACCGGTCTTCCCATGCTCGACATTCGCGTCAACCGCGACGCGATGGCGCGGTTGGGCGTTACGGCTCAGGATGTGCAGGACACCGTGACTGCGACGATCGGCGGGCGAACATCGGGCCAGATCTTCGAGGGCGACCGTCGCTTCCCCGTGGTGATCCGCCTGTCGGAGGCGCAGCGTGCCGACATCGGCCTGCTCCAACAGGTGCAGGTGCCGGTGGCAGGCGGCGGCTATGTACCGCTGTCCAGCGTCGCCGAGATCAAGGTGGTCGATGGTCCGAACCAGATCAGCCGCGAGAACGGCAAGCGGCGCGTGGTGGTGCAAGCCAACGTGCGTGGCCGCGACGTCGGATCCGTCGTGGCGGATGCGCAGGCGGCGATCGGCAGCCAACTCCGGCTGCCTGCCGGCACCTATCTCGAATGGGGCGGCCAGTTCGAGAACCTCCAATCGGCAAGCGAACGGCTGAAGCTGGTCATTCCGGCTTGCTTCATCTTGATCCTGCTGCTCCTCTACGGGGCGTTGGGATCGGTCCGCGACGCCGCGATCGTGTTCACCGGCGTGCCTTTCGCGCTGGTGGGCGGCGTCCTGTTGCTGTTCCTGCGGGGCATGGACTTCTCGATCTCGGCGGCAGTGGGCTTCATCGCCCTCTCGGGCATCGCGGTCCTCAACGGCCTCGTCATGGTCAGCTCGATCCAAGATCTGATCCGATCAGGGATGAGCCGCGAGGAAGCCGCGCATGTTGGCGCGATGCAGCGTCTGCGACCCGTCATCATGACCGCGCTAGTCGCCAGCCTCGGCTTCGTGCCGATGGCGCTGGGCGAAGGCGCCGGCGCAGAGGTTCAAAAGCCTTTGGCGACGGTCGTCATCGGCGGTCTGATCTCGGCGACGCTTCTTACGCTGTTCGTGCTGCCGACACTCTATGCCCGGTTCGGGCAGAAAGTGATCGAGAAACCCGAGCACTACAATGAGGAGCATGAAGGGGACGACCACGGTCAGACCTTCGTGAACAACTTGGCCTGATGGATGGGCGGGGCGATCCGCGATCGCCCCGCCCATCTCTGGGAGATGGGGATATGCCTCGCACCATAACCAGCTCGATGCTTCACGGCGGGCCACTGCGCATCTGGTCGGCACTCACCGATCCGGATCATCGCCGGGCGTGGAGTCCGCTCGTATTTCTCGATGATCCGTCCCGGCTCGGCGACACAGAATGCACCTTTGCGATCCAGGGCATCACCCGGCCAATTCGGACGCCAGCACGGATTGATCGATTCGATAAACCGCACGCCTTCGCTTGGTCCTGCGGCATCCCCTATCTGTTCACGCTCGAAGAGCGGTACGAGCTGGCGGGGGACGATGGCGGCACCAGGCTAACGCATAGCTGCACGCTGCGCGGGGCGCTCTCCCTGCCGTTCGCGGCGATGATGTTGCGCCGCCTGCGATCCCTGATGGTCGAATCTGACGATCGCCTCGCAACCTATCTCCGCTGGCGGGTAGCTCAGCCTGCCCGGGCTATCAATCGTCAGCGCGTCCCCTTCCGCTACAGGAGGAAGGCGCGATGATGATGCACTGTAAGCGGGTGCTGCCCGCCGTCATCCTCGTTGTCGGGCTCGCGGCGTGCTCGGAAAGAAAGCCGCCAGCCCCGCCAACGGAGCAGCAGATCCATTCGTCCGACAGCGCCGTGGCGACCGGGGAAATGGGGCGGCATAGATATCGCTGTTCCGACGGGGAACCGCTGTTCGTCGATTACAAGGACAACGGCCTGCAGATCGATTTGCGGCGCTCCAACGGGGGACCGCCGATGATGCTGACCGCGCCAGCGCAGGGCCTGCAATATGTCGGCGAAACAGCCACCGCGACCTTCAAGGGGTCGCAGCTCACCATCGTGGAAGGCGATGGCCGTACCCGGATCTGCGAGCGGGAAGGCACGCGATGAACTGCCCTGCCTTCGAACGCCACAGGGCGCTTCGTCGGAAGAGACCGATGTCTGACACGTCGATTTCAAATGTGACAACCTTGTGCGGCCTGAATCGGGCCGGTCTGGCGATCGCGCGCCTCGGCGTCGTTCTCGTCTCCGGGGCGGTTATAGGGGCGTGTAATCCAGCGCCGACCCAGCCTACCGAGCCGGCGCATGAAAAGCATCTGACGTCGAAACTAATCGCGCAGCGCATCATGTACTGCGACGACGGCACACGCGCCGATGTCGACTTCATCGATGACGGCTTGAAAATGGCCGTCACCTGGCTGCCGAAGGGCAGGACCGAGATCCTGCGCGCGCAGCGAACCGGTGACGAGTTTCGCGGCGACCATTCGCGGGCTGTCGTGGCGGGCGGATCGATCGCGTTCACGCGACGCGGGAAGATCCGCGTCTGCCACCGAACCCCGGAGGAGTCCTAGGAAATGCAGGCACTGCTCTATACGCTTGCGCCTGTGCTGGCGGTCGTGCTCGGCGCGATTGTCGCGAGCCGCACCAAGTTGAAACCTGGCCTCGTGGCGGGCCTACAGCATCTCGCTGCCGGCGTCGTGTTCGCGGCGGCAGCGACCGAAATCCTGCCGCAGGTCAAGCATGAGGCATCGCCCAGCGCGACGTTGATCGGCGGGGCGGCGGGCGTCGCGACCATGCTGGGGCTCAAGGCTCTTGAGGCCCGCTTCAAGGGGCCGATGGCGCTACTCGCCGCGATCGGCATCGACATTCTGGTCGACGGCCTGGTGCTCGGCCTCGCTTTCGTGGCGGGCGAGAAGGCAGGTCTCCTGCTGACGATCGCGCTCACTCTGGAAGTGTTATTTCTGGGACTGACGCTGACCGACGAGCTGGCGGAAACCTATCGCTCGCGCTTGCGCATCATCGTGATCGTCTCGGCATTGGCCCTGCTGCTGCCGATCGGCGCGCTCGCTGCCGTGCCGGTCGCCGCGCTGTCGCCGGTGATGATCGCCGGCTTCCTCAGCTTCGGGCTGATGGCGCTGCTCTACCTCGTCACGGAGGAGTTGCTGGTCGAGGCGCACGAGAAACCCGACACCCCGCTCATCAGCTCGATGTTTTTCGTCGGCTTCCTGGCCCTGCTGACACTTGAGGAGATGATGGGATGATCCCGGGCAACGACAACAATGGCGGGCAGGAGCGCCGCACACTGTGGATCGTCCTGCTGCTGAACGCGGCGATCGCTGCGGGCTTCTTCGTTTCCGGCTTCTTCGCGGACTCGAGCGCGCTGATCGCCAACGGCGTCGACAACCTGTCCGATACGGCTGTGTATGCGCTGAGCCTTGTGGCGCTCACCCGGGGCCAGACATGGAAGACACGCGCCGCGGTCGCTTCGGGCGTCATGCTGCTGATCTTCGCGGGCGGCATCTTGATCGATGTCGGACGGCGCTACGTGCAGGGCAGCGAGCCCATCGGACCTACCATGATGGTCATGTCCGCGATCGCCGGCGTCGTGAATTACCTCTGCCTGCGGCTGCTCCAGCGCCTCAAGGATCCGGACGTCAATCTCCGGGCCGCAACCACCTTCAGCTTCAACGACTTCATTTCCAACGGCGGCATCCTGATCGCCGGCGTGCTGGTGCTGTGGTTGGGTACCAATTGGCCGGACCTGCTGGTCGGCTTCGCCACCGCCATCATCGCCATCAAGGGCGGTGTCGAAATCCTGCGCGACGCGCGCGCCGAAACCAAGAAAAGCGAAAGGAGGTCGTCATGAACGACAAGCTCGAACTCGACATTCCAGTGTTGTTGCCGGACCTTCCTGACGCGGCCGATGCCTGCCTGGACCGTCTCGTATCAACCCTGTCAAAGCGCGAAGGTGTCGAGCGGGCGCATGTGATCTGTCTCGACGGCAACACGCCAGCGGCGCTGTGCATCCATTTCGATGCCGCCAAGCTGCCGCTGCCACGGTTGCGCGAAATGGTGCGCGCCGCAGGTGCCGAAATCACCGAGCGCTACGGCCATGCGATCTGGCAGGTGACGGGGATCAACCACGAACGTCGGGCGCGCACGGTCAGCGATGCGCTGTGCGCCTTGCCCGGCGTGGTCCAGGCAAGCGCCAGCACCAGCGGGTCTGTCCGGGTCGAATATGATCGCCGCGAAACCACCGAAGAGGAGGTGCGCGCTGCGCTTCGCAAGCTGAAGGTGAGGGTGGGCAAGCGGGTCGCTGCCGATGAACATGCCGGCCACGACCACGGCCCCGGGGGCCACGGCGCGGGCGAAGAGAAGCACGGCCCCGGCGATGGCCACGACCATAGCCACGCCGAATTTCTCGGCCCCAATACCGAGCTGATCTTCGCGCTCGCCTGTGGCGCGCTGCTGGGGATCGGCTACGCGATCGAGAGGCTGGTCGCTGGCGCGCCCGAATGGCTGCCGACCGCCTGCTATATCGCAGCCTATTTCTTCGGCGGATTCTTCACGCTGCGCGAGGCGATCGACAACCTCCGGATGAAGAAGTTCGAGATCGACACGCTGATGTTGGTCGCTGCGGCCGGCGCCGCTGCGCTGGGCGCATGGGCCGAAGGTGCGCTGCTGCTGTTCCTGTTCAGCCTCGGCCATGCGCTTGAGCATTATGCAATGGGCCGCGCCAAGAAGGCGATCGAGGCGCTGGCGAAGCTCGCGCCCGAAACCGCGACCGTGCGACGCGGCGGGCAGACCAGCGAAATCCCGGTCGAGCAGATGGTCGTCGGGGACATTGCCATCGTCCGCCCGAACGAGCGCCTGCCTGCCGACGGCTTCGTCATCAAGGGCACCAGCGCGATCAACCAGGCCCCGGTCACGGGTGAAAGCATCCCGGTCGACAAGGTGCCGGTCGCAGATGCCGCAGCGGCACGCGCCAAGCCCGATGCAGTCGACGCGGAAAGCCGGGTTTTTGCTGGTACGATCAACGGCGGCGGCGCGATCGAGATCGAGGTGACACGGCGTTCCAATGAAAGCGCGCTTGCCAAGGTCGTGAAGATGGTGAGCGAAGCGGAGACGCAGAAGTCGCCGACGCAGCGCTTCACCGACCGGTTCGAACGGATCTTCGTGCCCGCCGTCCTGGTCCTGTCAGTGCTCCTGCTGTTCGCATGGGTGGTCGTCGACGAGCCGTTCCGCGACAGCTTCTATCGCGCGATGGCGGTGCTGGTGGCGGCAAGCCCGTGCGCGCTCGCGATCGCAACGCCGAGCGCGGTCCTGTCGGGCGTTGCCCGTGCAGCGCGGGGCGGCGTGCTCGTGAAGGGCGGTGCACCGCTCGAAAACCTCGGGTCGCTCAAAGCGATCGCTTTCGACAAGACGGGCACGCTGACCGAAGGTCGTCCGCGCATCACTGATGTCGTGCCCGTCGATGGCGCCGATGAAGGCGAGTTGCTGGCGCTGGCTGTCGCCGTCGAAGCGTTGAGCGACCATCCCCTGGCCCAAGCGATCGTCAAGGACGGCCGCGAACGTCTGAACGATCGTGCCGTGCCGACTGCCGGCGACCTCAAGAGCCTGACCGGTCGGGGCGTCACCGCGAGCGTGGATGGCGAGACGGTGTGGATCGGCAAGGCCGAGATGTTCGGAAGTGAGGGCATTCCGGCGCTGGGGCAGGGCGCGCAGGACGCAATCGCGAAGCTGCGCGAGAACGGCCGCACGACAATGGTGGTCCGCAAGGGGGACCGCGACCTGGGCGCGATCGGCCTGATGGACACGCCTCGCGAAGCTGCCAAGACCGCGTTGCGTCGGCTGCACGAGATGGGCGTGTCGCGGATGATAATGATCTCCGGCGATCACCAGAAAGTCGCCGAAGCGATCGCCGACGAAGTCGGGATCGACGAAGCGTGGGGCGACCTCATGCCCGAAGACAAGGTTGCCGCGATCAAGAAGCTCGCCGGCGAAGACAAGGTCGCGATGGTGGGCGACGGCGTGAACGATGCGCCGGCGATGGCAAGCGCCACGGTCGGCATCGCGATGGGCGCGGCGGGGTCGGACGTTGCGCTGGAGACAGCCGACGTGGCGCTGATGGCCGACGATCTGGCGCACCTGCCATTCGCAGTCGGTCTTAGCCGCCATACCCGTGGAATCATCCGGCAGAACGTCTTCGTCAGCCTGGGTGTCGTCGCCTTCCTGGTGCCTGCTACCATCCTCGGCCTCGGCATTGGGCCAGCGGTGGCGGTTCATGAGGGATCGACGCTGCTCGTCGTCATCAATGCGCTCAGGCTGCTCGCCTACCGCGATCCGGCAGGGAAGGCGGCATGAAGTGGCTGATCGCCTTCGACCTCGACGGCACGCTTGCCGAGAGCAAGCGGCCGTTATCGGAGGATATGGCCGCAATCCTCGCCCGATTGCTCGCCATCACGGATGTGGCGGTGATCTCGGGCGGGGACTGGCCGCAGTTCGAAAAGCAGATCGCCTCGCGCCTTCCTGCCGGCGTCGCGCTCGACCGTCTCTGGTTGATGCCGACCACAGGCACGAAACTCTATCGGTTCATCAATGGCGCTTGGCGCGCGGTCTATGCCGAACTGTTCGACGACGCGGAGAAGGCGAAGATCCGCACGGCCTTCGATCAGGCGCTGACCGATGCCGGTCTCGCCGACGAACGTATCTGGGGCGAACGGATCGAGGACCGGGGCAGCCAGATCACCTTTTCGGGCCTGGGGCAGGCAGCGCCGCTGAAGGAAAAGGAAGCGTGGGATCCTGACCGAAAGAAGAGGACCGCGTTGCAGGCCACGTTGCGCGCGAAGCTGCCGGAGCTCTCGATCAATCTCGGTGGCACGACATCGATCGACGTGACCAGAGCAGGGATCGACAAGGGCTATGGCCTGAAGCGCCTGAGTGCCGAGAGCGGTGTCCCGCTCGACGGGATGCTGTTCATTGGGGATGCGATATTCCCCGGTGGGAATGACTATCCCGCTGCTGAAATCGGCCTCGACACAGTGAGGGTGCGCGACGTCGCGGAAACCACCGCCGTCGTGACCGCCATCATCGCGTGTCTGCACCGATAGGATCAAGATACATGGTCGGCTCCATCGCGGAATGCCGCATTGTCAAAGCTCTGGCTTCTGTCGCTTAGGGCAGCGCTTCCTAAAACGAAAAGAAGGCAATGTGCGCGTCTCCGCGAACAAAGCCTCCAGCGATCAATCTAAGAGATTCCGCCGCGCTTCTCAATCGTAGGGGGCGTTTGCGGGAGGGGGCGGAATCCTACGCTCTCATGACCGTCATTTTGGAAGCGGAGCCGCACAGAACCTACACCAAAACTGAGGTCCGGTGTAATTGAAACTGATGATGCACCTGATGGGTGTGCCGCGAGCCGATCGACGACGATTGATCATGCTCTCATCCGCGGATTGACTACCGCATTTCCCATTTCCGTCGTGGGCCTTCCTCTCTCTAAGCACGGGCATCGGTCGAAACCTGCCCCAACGTACGCCGAGGGTTACCCATCTTGCCTGGTCTTCGCGGCACGCCCATCAGGTCCAATAACTTGAGATGCCGTCGTCATGCGGGCTGCATACGTCGCCCGATGTCCCAGACAAATCCCACCAATTCGCGAGCGATCGCCGTGATGACCTTCGGCAAGGGCTTCCCGGACGCAGCCAACATCCGGTAGCGCTGGCACAGTCGGACTTGTGCTTTCCAGGCGATGGCTTTGACTTCATCCGGCAGTCCCTCGACCCGGGCTCGATAGCGGCGTTCTTCCCGCGCTGGCAGTCGATAGGACCAGGCCGCCTCCACCAACATTGCTCGCGCTTCGCGGTTGCCGGTCTTCGTTATTGCGCCTCGGCGCGTCCGGGCACCACTCGACGCTTCAGACGGGACCAGCCCCAGCCAACCCATGAGCTGTTTTGGGGTATCGAACCGACCAAGGTCGCCTATTTCTGCAACTAAGGTGGCGGCGACAATCAAGCCGACACCCCGCAAGGCCTGCAGAGCCTGAACCAACGGCGCCAGCGACCAATAGGGCAATGCCTCCACCAGCATTGCATCCAGTCGGTCGCAGCGCTGCTGTGCTTCCTCGATCCGGCGGATGCTCTCGCCGAATACGAATTGCTGGTGAGGTGCATCAAACGCCTGCTCACCGAGCCAGCGCCAGTGCGCCTTGGTCCAATTGGATCGACCGGCGAACTTGCGCCCATGGCGCAGAAGGAAGCTCAACAACATCTGCCGGCCAGCAACCAAATCGTGTTTCGCCTGGCGTCGCCCACGAATCAGATCACGGATAGCCTCGTGTGCCTCGTCCGGGACCCAGATCGCCGTCAATTCACCAGACCGTAGCAATCGGGCGAGCGTCATCGCGTCACGTCGGTCGGTCTTTATCCGGTCCGCAGGTTTGCGCGGCATGACCGATGGCGCAATCACGCTACATTCCGCCCCCAGATCGACTAACTGACGATGAATTCCGTAGCCACAGCCGCCTGCTTCATAACAGAAATGCAGCGCGACATCCGGGCTGCTCAGTCGGGCCACCAGACGCCGGATCGAATCCTGCGTGTTGGGTATGGTCCCGTAGAACCGGATTTCTCCAGTCCGACCGTCATCGGCGAGCGCAACTGCAATCGTCTCTTTATGGACATCGAGACCGACAAACTTGCTGATCGACATTGTCCTTCTCCTTCCTGACAAGCTGAGCTTACGCCCCACCTGCCTCGAAGCGCGAGGCGAATGACGGTCATTGGGTCTAAGGATTTGGGCCAGCGATATTCCCCGGTTAGATTGATGTGTTCCCATCCCAACGGCGAGACGTGGGCGAGTAGATCAGGCGCGATATGGGTACCGCTGGCGGCCCGGGTATTGACGACCTCGCCGAGCTTCATGGTGTTCCAGAATATGATGATGGCGGCGAGCAGGTTCATTCCGGCGATGCGATAGTGCTGGCCTTCGCCGGATCGATCCCGGATTTCACCTCGGCGGTGGAAGCTGATGGCGCGCTTTAGGGCGTGGTGGGCCTCACCCTTGTTGAGGCCGATCTGAGCCTGGCGCTGGAGGCCGGCATCAAGAATCCAGTCGATCATGAACAGGGTTCGCTCGATGCGGCCCACCTCTCGCAATGCGAGGGCCAGCTCATTCTGGCGCGGGTAAGAGGCGAGCTTGCGAAGAATCTGGCTGGGGGCGACGATCCCCGCTGCGATCGTCGCCATGATGCGCAGGATGTCGGGCCAGTTGCGCTCGATGAGCGGTTCATTGATCTTACCTCCGACCAGCGCTCGCACATTGGCCGGCGTCGCGTTGGGCGTGAAGGCATAGAGTCTTTTCTGAGGGAGATCGCGGATACGGGGGGCGAACCTGTAGCCGAGCAAGGCGCAGGCGGCGAACACATGATCGGTGAAGCCGCCCGTGTCGGCAAAATGCTGGCGAACGCGGCGGCCCGCGTCATTCATGAGCAGCCCGTCCAGGATATAGGGAGCCTCGCTGACCGTTGCCGGGATCACCTGGGTTGCGAACGGCGCATATTGATCGGACACATGGCTGTATCCCTTGAGGCCCGGGACGTTGCCATATTTCGCGTTGATCAGATTCATCGCCTCGCCCTGCTCGGTAGCAAGGAAGAACTGCCCGTCGCTGGATGCCGATTGCCCTTGTCCCCAGAAGGCGGCCATGGGCAGGGCGGCGTGGGCCTCCACGATCATGGCGAGCGCCCGATCATAGGCGCTGCCTTCGACATGCCAGCGCGCGATCCGCAGCAATTCCCAGAAGCTGTGCGTGTTGGTCGCCGCCGCCATCTTGCGCAAACCGAGATTGACGCCTTCCGCCAGCAACACGTTCATCAGGCCGATCCGGTCGCTGCAGGGCGCGCCGGTGCGCAGATGCGTGAACGCCTCGGAAAATCCGGTTCGCTCATCGACTTCCAGCAACAGATCGGTGATCCTCGCGGGCGGGAGCTGTTGATAGAGATCGAGCACGAGATCCTCGGCCCCTTCGGGCGTGTCGGCCCTCAGCTTGTCGATGTGCAGCTTGCCGTTCTCGATGATGCCGCCTGGGATCGTGCCGGTTCGCGCCGCGCGGCCAAACTCCTTCAGCCGTGTATCCAGTCGAGCCCTGCGCTCGGCCAGCCATTCGCCGGGTCGCAGCGGCACGGCGAGCCGCGCGGTCTGCTCTATCGCCTGTGGCGGGACCAGAAGCTGCTTGAGGTCGCCATAGCGGCGCGATCCCGCCAACCATATGTCACCGGACCGGAAGGCGTCGCGGATGTGGAACAGCACCGCGATTTCCCAAAGCCGGTGGTCGCCGCTGGGCTCAGCGCGAAGATGACGATGCCATTTCGAGTTGGGACGTAGAAAATCCACCGGCGGATCGACCTTGATCCCGTTACGCAGCATCGCAACGGCCGCCAGAAGAGGCGTGGCGATCGGCGCCGCCTGCATGTCGAGCAGGCGCAGCATCCTGGGCGCGTAGAGGCGGAAACGGTGATAGCCGTCCAGCACACGGCTGAGCGGGTCGGCCGCGAGCACGTTGGTCAGCGCGGAGGCCGTGGCGACAAGGGTTCTGAACCGTTCCCAGCCAGGCCCGGTGGCGATTATCCCGTCCAGGGCCGTGCCATCGTCCTGCGCTCCAAGCAAAGCACCACCGATTTCGGCAAAGGACTTCAGCGTGTCCCGAACGGCCGCCTTTTCGTCGGCGATCCTGGTGTTGCAAAGGCGTTCGGAGGCCCGATAGAGACGGCCTACGATGCGATCGTGGGTCTCCACGATGACATCGGCCAGCGATGACCGCCATTCCAGGGTGCAGACAGCGAGGATCGCAAGCCGCCTGTCTTCGGGCAGATCACGCATGCCGTCGGCGTAATAGCGCTCGCCCTGCCGGCGAAGCCGGGTCACACGATGCGCCGGCACGCCGTCCAGCAAATCCGCCGGAAGATCGAACCTTTGAAGATATTCCAGTCGATCCATCAGCCGGTTAGCGGCTGCTGAATTTGCGCCAACCTCGAACTGTCGCAGCCATACGAAGCGCGTGACGCGACCATCCACCGTATCCTCCAACAGGTGAGCCAAATTCTCGCTCAGGGTTGGCGTGATGCGATGGGCGATAAGATCCTCGATCCGGCGCTCGGCCTCAACCAGCGCATCGGCGCAAAGGCGCTCGATCGTCGAGGAGCCGGGAAGGATCGTGCGGGTGCGGCGACACTCCGCAACGAAGCGACGGGCAAGATCCTCATTCGATGTCGCCGCCTCGGCTTCCCGAGCGATCCATTCGCGCAAATCCCGTGCGCCCCGCCCCGAAAAGGAGCGATAGCCGTAGATTCGGCGAAGGTCCGCCAGATGCTCGTGCCGGGTCTCCTCGCGCGCGGCATAGAGGAGTAGATCGTCGCTGGTCAGGCCGAGCTGGGCCGCGATGAAATCCGATACCTGCGCCGGGATCAACTCGCCAGGAGCGAGCACCCGGCCCGGGTAGCGCAGGACGCACAGTTGCAGCGCGAAGCCAAAACGATTGTGGGCGCGCCGGCGCTGGCGGATATGCCCGAGATCCTCATCGCTGAGGGTATAGTGCCGCAGCAGCTCACCTTGATCGACCGGCAAGTGAAGCAGCGCCTCGCGCTGTCGATCGGTCAGGGTCACGCGACGCGGCATACATGCTCCTTATTCTTTCCGAGCTACGGTTTGAGATAGCTTGATTGAGATGCTGGTTAAGATACACAATAGCCCAATCTTATGTGCTCATGTTCGTCACCGCCTCAAACCTTCGTTTGTGATCCATGCTGATCGGCTACGCCCGCGTGTCCAAAGCCGACGGCTCGCAGTCGCTCGACCTGCAGCACGATGCCCTTCGCGCTGCCGGTGTCGAGCCAGGCAATATCTATGATGATCGTGCATCCGGTAGCCGTGATGATCGCCCCGGTCTTGCCGCCTGCCTGAAATCGTTGCGCGACGGCGATGTCCTCATCGTTTGGAAGCTCGACCGGCTCGGCCGAACGCTCACCCACCTGGTCAGCACGGTGCAGAATCTGTCGGATCGCGGTATCGGTCTGCGGGTGCTCACCGGCAAGGGCGCGCAGATCGACACCACGACGCCATCGGGCCGGATGGTGTTCGGCATTTTTGCCACACTGGCGGAGTTTGAGCGGGATATGATCCGCGAGCGCACCATGGCTGGCCTGGCCGCTGCCCGCGCGCGGGGACGCAAGGGTGGCCGCAAGTTCGCCCTCTCCAAGGCCCAGGTGCGGCTCGCTCAGGCTGCTATGGCCCAACGCGACACGTCCGTTTCCGACCTCTGCAAGGAACTCGGGATCGAGCGCGTCACTCTCTACCGCTATGTCGGTCCCAACGGGGAACTCCGGGATTACGGTCAGCGCGTGCTTGCTGCCAAAACGCGATGATGATGACGGGAGTGTCAACGGCGGAGCAAAACCCGGCCAGCGGGGCGGAGTAAAAGCAGGCCAGCGGTCGAGGCGTGATGACGATATGGAAAGGGCCCCGATCGGGGCCCTTTCCATATCGTCGCGACCGTTTTCTCCCGGCTATGGCGACGGGATCTCGCCGGTGTTCGGGTCGGCCGACACGGTGGCCTGGTTTTGCTCCGCCCTTCTGGCTGATCGCCGGCCGGCGGACTGTTTGAGGCGGTAGCTGTCGCCGTTCATGGTGAGGATGGAGACGTGGTGGGTGAGCCGGTCGAGCAGCGCGCCGGTAAGCCGTTCTGAGGCGAGGACCTGGGTCCAGTCCTCGAACGGCAAGTTCGACGTGATGATGGTCGAGCCGCGCTCGTAGCGCTGCGACAGCACCTCGAAGAGAAGTTCGGCGCCAGTCGCCGACAGCGGCACATAGCCGAGCTCGTCGACGATGAGCAGCTTCACGGCCGCCAGTTCCCGCTGGAGCTTGAGCAGGCGCCGCTCGTCGCGCGCCTCCATCAGCTGGTTGACCAGCGAAGCGGCGGTCGCGAAGGCGACGGTGAATCCCTTCTGGCAAGCAGCCAGGCCGAGCGCGAGAGCGACGTGCGTCTTGCCCGTGCCGCTGTTGCCCAGCGCAATGACGTTCTCCCGCCGAAGGATATACTCCGAGCGAGCGAGCTCGAGCACCAGCATCTTGTTGAGGCTGGGGATGGCTGTGAAGTCGAAGGTGTCGAGACTCTTCACCGCCGGGAAGCGGGCGGCGCGGATCCGCCGCTCGACCGTGCGCCGCTCCCTGTCGATGAGCTCAAGCTCGATGAGGCGCAGCAGGTAGCGTGGGTGGTCGACACCGTCGCGAGCGCATTCGCGCGCGACCTTCTCATATTCGCGCAGCACGGTCGGCAGCTTGAGCTGCTTGAGGTGGTGGGCGAGCAGCACCTGGGGTGTCCCGCCGGTCGTGCCGGTCGGCATCTTGTCGCCGGTCATGCCGCCAGCACCCCATAGTCCGCCGCCCGTGTCGTCTTCACGTCCGTCCGGGGCAGGTGCGGATAGGCGGCCAGATCGAGACGGGGCGGTCGCCGTTCGATACGCGCCAGCGCGATGAGCTTCACCGCGTCGAAGCCGATGGCGCCGAGCTGCACGGCCTGCGTCACCGCGTCGGTGACGACGGCGAGCGGCAGGGCTTCGAGCAGCCGCAGCACCTGGATGAACTCGCGCTTCCCCTTGGTGCCCATACGAGCTTCCAGAAGGTGGCGCAGATGCTGGAAGATCTCGGGCAGATCCCAGCCCTGCAAGGCGGCCGCCTGGTCGAGCGCGCCGGGCTTCTGCTCGATGAGCGCGAGATAATGCAGCGGGTTGGCGACGAATGCGCCCTCGCCATAGCTGCGCGGATGCCGGGCGATCTCCTCGCCGGCGATGCTGATGACCACCTCGTCGACGAACCCCTTCACCAGGACGTCGCGGAAGCCATAGACGGTTGGCACCGAATAGTCGTTGGTCCGATAGCGCACCAGCGCGGTCGACGATACGCGCGCCGACCGCTTCTCGCACGGCTCCAACGGCACCGCCGGCAAGGCCCGGAAGGCCTGCCGGTCGGCGACGAGGCGCTCGGCGATGGTGTCGGCATGGCGCCCGGCATGCCCGTTCTGTCGAGCCAGGCAATCCTTCGCCAGGCGCTCGTTCAACTCGTCGAAGCTGCGCGCTACCGGAATGGGCACCATGAACATCGCGCGGGCGTGCTTCACCAGCGCTTCGACCTTCCCCTTGTCGTTGCCCTTGCCGGGACGACCGAAGCGGTCGGCAAACAAATAGTGGCTGACCAGCTCGGTGAAGGCCCGCGTGCGCTCGCGCTTGCCGTCGCCGCAGATCCTCGCCACCGCGATCTTCAGATTGTCGTAGAGGATGGACAGCGGCACGCCGCCGAAAAAGGCGAAGGCCGAAACATGACCGTCGAGGAACGCCTCGGTCGTCTCGCGCGGATAGGCCTTCACGAAACACGCATCTGAGTGCGGCAGGTCCATGCAGAAATAATGGACCTTCTGCCGCATGCCGCCGATCTCTGCCCACGCCTCGCCGAAGTCGACCTGGGCATGGCCCGGCGGGTGTGCCAGCGGCACGAACGTCTCGCGGCTGCGTGCGCGGCTCTGCCGGACATAGTCCTTCACCACCGTGTAGCCGCCGCCATAGCCATGCTCGTCGCGCAGCCGCTCGAAGATCCGCTTGGCGGTGTGCTGCTGCTTGGCCGGCGACAGGCGATCCTCGCGCAGGATAGCGTCGATGACCGGCAACAGCGGACCTAGCTTCGGCTTCTCCGGCGGCTTCGTGCGCCGGTAGCCCGGCGGCAGCGAGAACGCGCACATCTTCGCCACCGTGTCCCGGCTCAGACCGAACGCCTTCGCCGCCTCCCGGCGGCTGTGACCTTCCACGAACACAAAACGCCGAACGGCCGCGTAACTCTCCAAGGCAAACATCCCCGCCGCCCCAAAACGAGCAGCTTACCACTGGCAGGATTTCTCTCCGCCGCACCGGCACCTATGCCGGCGCTCCCGTGGCCGGGTTTGTCACCGCCCTACACACTTTTAGCAGATTCTAGTATAGCAGTATATTTGTATACTCCTATCCGCCACGTGTAACGCGTCCCCTGCCCTTCTTCACGAACAGGTCGTCCAGTGCCTCACCCAACAGGTTCTGCACCGTCGTCCCTTCCTCGGCCGCAAGGATGCGGAGCTGCGTGCTGACTTCGGGGGCGAAATGTCCGCCGATCAGCTTGGTCCCCTGCCGCCCGGCCTGCGCGGGCTTCGCAACAGGTGGCGTAACGATCGGGGCAGGCGTTGCCGGTGTGTCACCGCCGACTTTGGCACGGTCGAGCATCGCCTGAAGCGTGTTGCCCTTCGCCATTACGCCGCCTCCATCTTGTCGTATAGGCGTATAGCTGTATACTCGTATAGACGATTGATTTCCGCTGCGGCCGGGCCGTTCGGCTCAAACTCCTGCACTGCCTGGCCTGCGGCCTGCGCGCGGAAGAACGCCTTGCGGTTGCCGATCGTCACCGGACAGACCGCCGCGCCCAGCTCCTCGACCGCCTTCATCGCATCGCCCGTCTCCTGTCCTTGGGGCGGAACGAATGTCAGCACGACAGCGAAAGCGCGATCGAGCTGCCGCACCACGTCCAGCGTGTGCGTCATGCTCATTGTGTCGAACACCGCTGTCTTGGTCGGCACGAGAATGAAGTCGGCGTGCCGCGCCGCCTCATAGGCAACATCACGCGCGACGGCCGCGCCGTCGATCACCACAAGGTCCGTGCCGGCGTCGGCACAGGCTTTGAGCATCGCCGCGAGCCGCACCGGCTGGATCGACGCGACGGCGGGCGTGTCGAGCTGGCGCACGTCTTTCCAGAACGAGGCCGTGGCCTGCGGGTCCAGGTCGATGATCGCGGTTTCCTTGCCTGCCTGCTCGGCCGCTACGGCAAGGCACGTTGCCAGCGTCGTTTTGCCGACGCCGCCTTTCTGCGACAGGATGGCGAGAACCTTCATGCTTCACTCCTACGGGTACGGCTTTATACTTGTATACTAATATACACTGCGCGAGAAGGGGAGCATCACGGCTCTGAATCGTCGCCGTCACTTTCCAGCGGGTCATGGTGCATCGGTCCATGCCCCTCGATCGGGCATAGCGGCGCGCCCGCCGTTTCTAGCCACTTGCGCGTGGTCCTCACCGTATAGCCGCACACCTCGCACTCGCATTTGAGCATCCGCGCTGCCTGCTTCTTCGGCGCGGTGGTCTGTCCGCCGGTATCGAGCCGGGCGTGGGGAAGGGGGCCTGCGGCGGCAAGGATCGGCGTGACTGCGCCAAGGAACGCATCGCCGGGGGTCGTCGCGCGCATCGGCTCGACCAGCCCCAAGCCCAGCGCAATACGTTTAAACGGCTTCCCGTGTCCGGCCGCGATGCCGACTGCGGCGTGGACGAGTTCGTGCGCGAGGTCCGGGCGGATGAAGATTTCAAAATGGCCGTCTGCGCTGCGACGGTTATCCCAGCACTCGCCGATTGCCTTGCCCTTGCGCCCGGCGCTGGTGAAGCCGATCGCGACCCGCACGCGGTCGGGCAGGGGGGTGTCCAGCGCCTCGAACAGCGGGGCCATGCCCACCGCCACCCGGTTCAGCCAGCTCTCGCGATTGTCCTGCTCCATGATCTTCTCCTTTCAAATCGCCTTCGGGGCGATGGCCTCGGCCATCGGCCCTGCCTCGTGGCGAACAGCGGGGGAGAGGGGGGCAATGGGAATCTGCCGGGGAGGTGCGGGCGCAGCGCAGCGAGCCACGGCCCGGCTGATTGCCGTTGCTGGGGAGAGGGGGCGGCGCTCCCTTTCCCCTTCTGACAAAGGATCTCCGCCGGCATCGCCGGCGTCCTCCTGGGCGGGGCGCGCTCCGCCCGCGCGAGCGATCGTTCGTTAACAGCGCCTTTGGTCAAGCCCTATTCTGCCTCTCCTGATCGCTTTCCGCTCTGGGTTGGCGGTGTCGCTGCCGGGCACAAGGTTCGTTCCGAGGTCGGCCGAGCCGCCTCACGATGGGTGTCCGTGGCTGGTGCCGCCTCAATGTCACAGCCGCGCGGGTCGATGCCGCTACGATCGCTCCGAGGTCGGCGCCGGCTCGCGTCTCGGCAAGGACGCCTCCCCGAGGGGAGTCTGGGCGTGAAGAGGAACGCGGTTATGCGGCCGCCCTCCACTCGAACTCGGTCCCGTCGGACCAGATGGCGTGCATCATGACCGCGAGCTTGCGCGCTACCGCCACCTGGGCCTTCTTGGGTCCGGTGCGCTCGGTCAGCCGCAAGCCCCACGACCGCAGCGGCGTCGGCTTGGTCACGCGGGTGAGGATGACGTTGGCCGCCTCGAACAGGTAGCTGCGCGTCATGCCGTCGCCGGTCTTGGTTATGCGGCCGGTCCTGTCCATCTTGCCTGACTGATGCACGCGCGGTGTAAGCCCCAGATATGCGCCGACGTCCTCCGAGCGCTTGAACCGTGCCGGATCCTCGATGGTGGAGTAGAACGCGAGTGCGGTGAGGTGGCCAATGCCGGGCACCGTCATCAGCCGGCTGACGGTCTCGTTCCCGCGCGCAATAGCGCGAAGCTGGCGGTCATACGACCTGATCTGATCGAGCACGGTGCGGAGCACGGCAAGGATCGGCATCGCGAAAGCGGCATAGGCCGGGTCGCGATCGACTGCCGCCGCGGCCCGGTGCGTAAACGTGCGCCCGGCCGTCTTGGTGATGATCAAGCCGAAGCGCTTCACAGCGCCTCTCAGCGTGTTCTCGAGTGTGCGCTTGGTCGCCAGCAGCATCCGGCGGCCGAGCAGCAGGCTCCGGGTCGCGTGCGCCGATGCGCCCCGGACCCAGGCTTCCCGATACCAGCCGACGCGGACGAGCTCGGCCAGGCCGCGCGCGTCGTTGCGGTCGGTCTTGTTCGACCTGGCGGAGAGCAGCTTGTGCGCATGACGGGTCTCGATGCAGACTACGGGCAGCTCGGCTACCTCCATCGCGCGAAAGAGCAGCGCCGCGGTCTGGCCCGTCTCCAGCCCGATCCGCTCCGCGTCGCCCGCGTGCTCGCGGACACAAGCGATCAAATCTCCGGGCCGGCTCTTCACCTTACCCTCGAACCGGACCTCGCCACCGGCGTCCAGCACGCACACGCTCGTCTCCGCCAATGAGACGTCGAAACCGACATAGCTCGTCATAGGGGTGTCCTCCGTCACTGAGAGTGGCGGCGCGCCACCATGACGATCATGCGTCAGGCGGGCGGTCGCTGTTACCCCATGTCACCCGCATGGGGCGAGACGCCGGCACGGCGGCTCGATCGGAGCGCAGCGGAGATAGAGCGCGGCCCGTACGGGCGTGCTCGATGCCTTGACGAACCGCCACATGGTAACATATACGAAACCAATGGTGCTGAAGGAGTATGAGGACGAAGACGGGCGAAGCCTCTTCGGACTCTGGTTCGCCTCACTGGATGCGGTCGCGGCCGCGAAGGTGGCGGTGGCACTGAACAAGGTCGAACGCGGCGCGATCTCCAACGTCAAGCCGGTCGGGGAGGGCGTCTCGGAATACAAGATCGACTTCGGGCCTGGCTACCGCATCTATTTCGGGATGGACGGCCAAGCCCTCGTCATTCTCCTGATCGGCGGGACGAAGAAACGTCAGCAACGCGACATCGACACCGCCAAGTCGCTGTGGACGGACTACAAGGCGCGGAAGAAAGGAAAATCGTGATGGCTCTCACCCGCAACTTCAAGGACACCGTGCGCGCTCGCGTCCAGGCGGACCCGGCGTTTCGCTCGGCGCTCCTCACCGAAGCCGTGAATGCCTTCCTCACTGACGATATCGCCACCGGCAAGGCGGTCCTGCGCGATTACATCAAGGCGACGGTCGGATTCGAGGAACTGGCAGAACGGACCGGGCGGCCGTCCAAGAGCCTGATGCGGATGTTCAGCCCGGCAGGCAATCCGGCCGCCGACAACCTGTTTTCGGTTATCAGCACGCTGCAACGCGCATCCGGCGTGACGCTGGAAGTGCGTGCGGCGTGAGCGGGCATCGCATGGCCGCAGAAACCTTGTATACGCGTATACCCTAAGCGAAGTTTCCGCTTTCGTTCTACCCTCGGCTGACTCATAGAATCGTCATGCCGATCGCGCACGAACATCGTTGGCTCTATCCGATCGACTGGCGCGAGCTGTCTAACCTCATCCGGTTTCGCCGCGCCAACGGACGTTGCGAGCATTGCCGTCGCCCGCACGGCCGCGATGTGCTGCACCTCGGCGATGGCATCTGGTGGGACGAAGATGCGACACGCTGGCGCGACGGGCAGGGCAGGGGGGTTCGCCGCCTGCCTACGCCAGACGATCTGGCGCGCGCGCAACCCGGCCTCGCGGGCATCGACCCGCCCGCCCATCTGCGCATCACGCGCGTGGTCCTTGCCAGCGCACACTTGAACCATGATCCCGGCGACAACCGGCCGCGTAACCTGGCCGCGCTCTGCCAGCGTTGCCATATGGTCCATGACGCCCCCGAGCATCGTCGGCGCCGGTGGCTCAATGCCTTTAGGGTGCGCGCAATCGGCGACCTGTTCGCCTGAACCTGCCGGGCCGTAGGCCGGCCACAGGGTTGGGTGGGTGGGACAAAGACGCGGCCGTCGATCGACGGCCTCCTGCTAAGTTGGCTGGCTCAACGAGCTGCGCCCGCCCGGTATGTGCCGATAGAGCGTCGATGGCTGCACACCGAACTGCTGCGCGACCTCCTCGACCGTAATGGTCCGATCGGTGAGCATCGCCTTGGCGCGTTTGATCTCGGCCGGTCCCATCGCCGGCTTGCGCCCGCCACGCCGACCTAGAGCCTTGGCCTGGGCAAGCCCGGCGTGGGTGCGCTCCAAGGTCAGCTCGCGCTCGAACTCGGCGACGGCCGCGAAGACGTGGAAGACGAGCCGCCCGCCCGAACTGGTGGTGTCGATCGCCTGGGTGAGCACGCGAAGGCCGATCTCGCGCTTGGCGAGATCTTCGGCCGTCTCGACGAGCTGCCGGACGGAGCGCGCCAACCGGTCGAGCTTCCACACCGCCAACGTGTCGCCGGCGCGGAGATAATCAAGCGCGGCTTTCAGCTCCGGTCGATCGCGCTGCGCACCCGACGCCTTCTCCATGAACACTCGCTCGCATCCGGCGTGCCGGAGCGCCTCGATCTGTAGGGCAGGGGACTGATCGCGGGTGGACACGCGGGCGTAACCGACGAGCAAGGACTTTCTCCGAGAACTCGACACAACCTAGTCGCATTTCGGAGATAGAAACAAGGGACGGTTTCAAGAGGCGGGAAGGGCCGTTTTAGCGACCTCGGCCGCGATCGGCGCGGCTCTCGCGCGAACGACCGTTCGCGGGAGATTACTCGAAATCGACGCAATGCCTCCCGGATTGTCTATTGCGATGCATTACCAACTTCTCTACTCAGTTGAGAATAGTTCGCAAAGGGGCGGTGTGGTGAAAAAATCTGGTTTTGCAGCTATGTTCAGCTTTGGGGTGATTGCCGTCCCAGCAGCGGCTCAGGCTCAGGATCAGCTTGCCTTGGCGCAGGGAAGTCCCTCGCAGACGATCATCGTGACCGGCGTTCGGGACGGCTACCAGGCTGATACGACCAGCACCGCCACCCGCACGCCGACGGAGCTCAACGACGTCCCCCAATCAGTCTCCGTTATCACGGAAGCGCAGATTGACGATCAGGCGATGCGCTCGATCGCCGACGTGCTTCGCTATGTACCCGGCGCGGTGATCTCTCAAGGCGAAGGCCACCGCGATCAGATCATCCTGCGCGGTAACAACAGCACCGCGGATTTCTTCGTCGATGGCCTGCGTGACGACGTGCAATATTACCGCGGCCTCTACAACGCAGAGCGGATCGAGGTTCTGAAAGGCCCCAACGCGATGATCTTCGGGCGCGGCGGTGGGGGCGGGATCGTCAACCGCGTCACCAAGCGCCCGGGTGCCAACGCCTTCATCAGCAGCAGCGGCTCGGCGGACACATATGGCGCATGGTATGTCGATACCGACATCAATCAGCCGATCAGTGGGTCCGCCTCCGCTCGGCTGAACGCCGTTTACGAGGAGTTCAGCAGCAACCGCGACTTCTACGACGGACGCCGGTTTGCGATCAATCCCACCGTCGCGCTCTCACTTGGCGCCACCACCCGGATAGACCTGGGCTTCGAATACAATAATGACAAGCGCACGATCGATCGGGGCGTCCCCTCAGCTACGCAAGGCTCTCTGACGAGCCCCTCCCGCCCCCTCACCGGCTTCCGCGACACCTTCTTCGGTGTGCCGGGGTTCAACGTCAGCGATTTCGAGGCCAAGGTTCTGAGCGGGCGCATCGAGCATCGGTTCGGCGACAACCTGATTCTGACAAGTCGGGTCCTGTATGGCGACTATGACAAGCTCTATCGAAATGCCTTCGCGGTAACCCCGGTCACCCTGCGCGGGGGCGTCCAGAGCGTCGGCCTTGAAGCCTATAGCGATCCCACGACGCGCAAAAACCTGCTCAACCAGAACGATCTCGTCTGGACGGTTACGACCGGACCCGTTCGCCATGTGCTGCTCGCCGGCTTCGAGTTCGGCGATCAGCGCACGCGCAACCAGCGGATCAATGGCTTTTTCGAAAGCGGCGATATCGTGAACGGGGGCCGGCGCGTCTTTGTGGGATTAGCCGACCGGATCACGGTGCCGCCGGTCACGCTGCGCACCACTGCCAATACCGGCTACCGGTCGATCCGGGCAAATACCGACGCCACTGCCTTCTATGTGCAGGACCAAATCTCGATCGGCGAACATGTCGATGTTATCGGCGGCGTTCGCCGCGACCGCTTCAAGCTCAGAGTCGACGACCTGGTCGCCGGGCAGAGCTATAGCCGGACGGACACGCTCTGGTCTCCCCGTCTAGGCGTGGTGCTGAAGCCGGCGCAACCCGTATCGATCTACGCCAGCTATAGCCGGTCCTTCCTGCCCCAGTCCGGTGATCAGTTTTCATCGCTCGACATAACAAGCGCCGCGCTAGAGCCAGAGAAATTCGACAATTACGAACTTGGCCTCAAATGGGATATTCTTCCAACGCTTAACCTGACCGCTGCCGTCTACCGGCTCGACCGCACCAACACCCGCGCGACCGACCCCAACGACGCCACGCGCACGGTGCTTACGGGCGCGCAGCGTAGCAAAGGGCTTGAGATCGGCCTCAGCGGCGCGATCACACCCCAATGGCAGGTCAGCGCGGGCTATGCGCTGCAGGACGCGAAGATTCGCAAGTCGACGAGTGCGGCTCCTGCCGGGCGCGAGGTTCCGCTGGTTCCTAAGCAGCAGGCCTCGCTCTGGACCCGCTACGACTTCACCCCTCGCTTCGGGGCCGGGGTCGGCGTCTACCACCAGTCAAAAAGCTTCACCTCCATCAGCAATACCGCCGTCCTGCCTGCGTTCACCCGCGTCGATGCCGCCGCGTTCTTCAAGCTCACCCCCAACATCGAGGCGCAAATCAACGTCGAGAACCTTCTCGACAGCAACTATTTCTCGTCCGCTTACAACGACAACAACATCATGCCCGGGGCGCCGACGACGGCGCGAGCGACGATTAGAATGAGCTTTTAGACAAGGGCTTTTCCCGATGGTGCTGGATGCTTTCACCACAGTGGTTCAGCATGCGCTAAACCGCCTCCTCGGTGGGAGCATACACAGACATGGCCCCTCCATTTCCTCCAGAAGCCGATAATGTCGGTCCATCTACTGAGCCGCTACCCGTTCTTGGACCATTCCGCTGGCCGTCGCCCAACTCCTGCGGACAGCGGAATGGTCATGTGCCGCTGCCCGGCTCACGAGCAATATCGACGGCTTGTTGCCAATCGCGCTATCTGGTCGCGACAAATATCGACATATGCACGGCCATGCCGTTGCCCGCAGCCGCCACGCACATAACATAATAGTAGCCGCCTCGCCATGACCTGGCGAACACCATGGTTGCCGCCGTAGCTGCGCTCTGCCTGCCAACAAAGGTGAAACAGGGAATTTTGAAACAGCGGGACGCGTGGATTGCCGGCCTGCGTGCGAGCTGTGAACGATTGGACGCAATGGAAGAGTGCGCCGCCGCGCCCGGGGGGAGGGGCCGCTTCGTGACATTCGTTCACGTCGGATTCGAGGGGTGTTCGCCGACCGTGCGTATTGGATGTGAGCACGACGGAGGAATGAACATGGATATGGATTTAGACAGCGCGTTGCGCCGCCTTGCCGAGCAGCCGCTTCATCCCCGGCTCGCTGAACTGGAAGGCGATGTCATGCGGTTGATCGCGGCGGAGCAGCGCGCGGGCGGCGGGGTGACGCTGCGGTCCGGCATGCTGGCGGCGGTAGGCGCGGTCGCCTTGGGAGTAATGGGCGGCGGATTGTCGTCCGCAGCGGCGACTGCGCAGGTGCCGACGCTAACACCCTTCGGGCCTGCCACGCCGTTGGCGCCTTCGACCTTGCTTGCGTTCCAGTGACGAGCGGCGCCCGGCGAACGATGCTGATCGCGTTCGTGGCGGCGGTCGCAGGCGTGTGGGCTGGACGCGAGATGTTCCCATCGCCACCGAGCCCGGGCGTGGAGCTTCACAGCTTGCTCCACGACGGGCTCGGGTTGGACGAGGCTCAACGGACCAAGCTCGAGACGCTGGAGTCCCGCTTCGCCGTTCGAAGGCGTGCCTTGGAGCTGGAACTCAGGGCCGACAACGCGCGGCTCGCCGACGCCATCGAAGTCGAGCATGGCAATGGGCCGCAGGTCGCGGCGGCCGTCGATCGTTCGCACGGCGCGATGGGCGAGCTCCAGAAGGAGACGTTGAACCATATGTTCGCGATGCGGCAGATCCTGCGGCCCGACCAGGCGAGGACGTTCGACCGCGCGGTGGTGAAGGCGCTGACCGCAGACGCGCGGTGAGTCTTGAACTTTCGGCCTGCACGGACGGCGAACTCGCCGCCTTGACGCTCGCTGGACGTCAGGCCGCCTTCGCCGAGATCATGCGCCGGCACCAGGAGCCGGTCTACCGCCTGATCCGTGCACATATCGGTGACGCTGAAGAGGCGCTTGACCTCACTCAGGAATGCTTCGCGTCCGCCTTTCAGAACCTGCCAAGATATGACGGAGATCGGCCGCTCGCTGCGTGGCTGGCCCGCGTGGCGATCAACAAGAGCCGCGACTGGCATCGGCGGCGTCGCATACGCCAGATATTATCGTTCGCCTCTTCGCTGCCGCCCGAGACGATGGAAAGTGAGTGGGACGAGGCGCCAGGCGCCGACGCGGTAACCTTCGATCGCGCAGAACTAGTCCGGCTTTCGCGCGCGGTGTCCCAGCTGCCGGCCACGCTTAAGGAGACGCTCTTGCTGCGGACCGTGGAAGGCTTGTCCCAAGGGGAAACTGCCGCCGCGCTGGGGATCAGCGGCAAGGCCGTGGAGACGCGGCTCCGGCGCGCGCGAATAAAATTGTCGAATATTCTTAATTGCGCATGAGGGGGCGGGCTGGTTCATGCGTAATAAGGGGTAATGTCAGCGGCGGCGTCCCCCGGCTGCAAGCATTGAATTGGAGTGAAGGAACAGCATGAGCCGCAATCTGAACCGGCGCGACGTGATGCGCGGAACCGCCATGCTCGGCGGCACGCTGGCCATGTCGGCCTATCTGCCAGCCTGGGCGCAACCTGTGTCGCGCGGCATCGCCAAGCCGCTGCCGACCGTATCAGGCACGGAAATCGCGCTGACGATCGACCGGATGAAGCTGGTCATGGACGGAATTACAACGCCCGCGATCGGGGTGAACGGCACGGTCCCGGCGCCACTCGTCCGCCTCAAGGAGGGCCAGAAGGTCCGGCTCGCGGTGACCAACAATCTTGACGAGGATAGCTCGATCCACTGGCACGGCCTCATTCTGCCGTTCCAAATGGACGGCGTGCCGGGCATCAGTTTCCCCGGCATCAAGGCACGTTCGACTTTCGTGTACGAATTTCCAGTCGTGCAGTCAGGCACCTACTGGTACCACAGCCACTCGGGCGAGCAGGAGCAGGGCGGGCTCTACGGCCCCATCGTCATCGATCCCGCGGGACCCGACCCGATCGCATTCGACCGCGAGCATGTGATCGTGCTCTCCGATCACAGCCAGATGACCGGTGAGGAGATCTTCCGCAAGCTCAAGCAGATGGGCGGTGCCTATTTCAACTATCAGCGCCCGACGCTGAGTGGACTGCTCGCCGGACGGGAAATGCCCCTCAAGGATCGCCTGAAGTGGGGGCAGATGCGGATGGACCCGGCGGACATCGCGGACGTCACGGGTTCGACCTACACCTTCCTGGTCAATGGCTTTGGGCCTTACGACAATTGGACGGGTCTCTTCCGGCCGGGGGAGCGCGTCCGGCTACGCATCGTCAACGCCGCGGCGCAGACCAACTTCAACGTCCGCATCCCTGACCTGCCAATGACAGTGGTGCAGGCCGACGGCCAGAACGTCCGGCCCGTCGAAGTGGACGAGTTCCAGATCGGGGTCGCGGAGACGTTCGACGTGATCGTGACGCCCGGCGACCGCGCCTACAGCTTCGTGTCCGAAGCGATCGACCGTTCCGGCATGGGGCGCGCCACCCTGGCACCGCGCGAGGGCATGATCGCCCCAGTCCCGCCGCTTCGCCCGCGCACGCTCCTGACCATGACCGACATGGGCATGGATATGGGAGGCATGAAGGGGATGGAGGGAATGTCGGGGATGTCCGACGAGAACCCGGTGGCGAAGCGCGGCCTCGACCCCACGGTCCAGCAGAACGCATCGCGTAACCTGTGGAAGCTAACCGGCTGGAAGGGACCGACTGACCACGGGGCGGTCGCGGTTGCGTCCGGGATGGCCGGCATGGCCGGCATGGATCATGGCCAAATGAACTCCGGCGCGATGGCGGGAATGGACCACAGCCAAATGGGTGTCAGCGCGTCGGGCATAACCCCAAGCCAGACGGGCAGCGGCGGCACCGCGGGGATGGACCACGGCTCCGGGGGCATGGACATGAACATGCGCAACCCGAAGAACGCGCCCGGCGTCAAGATGGGGCCGGGGGTGCAGACCATCTCGCCGATGCCGAAGGACCGCACGGCCGAGCCGCCGCAGGGGCTGGAGGACGTCGATCATCGCGTGCTCACCTATCGCGACCTTGTCGCGCTGGATCGCAACCCGGACGCTCGTGCCCCGGCGCGCCAGTTGGAGATCCACCTGACGGGCAATATGGAGCGCTATATGTGGGGCTTTGACGGCCAGAAGCTCAGCGACCCCGCCGACCCCATCCCGTTCCGCAAGGACGAACGCGCGCGCGTCACCCTGATCAATGACACGATGATGCCGCACCCAATCCACTTGCACGGGCACTTCTTTGAACTGGTGACCGGGCATGGCGACTTGGCGCCTCGCAAGCACACGGTGAATGTAGCGCCTGGCGGCAAGATGACGTTCGACGTGACGACCGATGCGGTCGGCGACTGGGCGTTCCACTGCCACAATCTCTATCACATGACCGCAGGGATGATGCGTGTCGTGACCGTTCGCCCGATGGGCGAGGAGAATCGCGATGCAGCTTAAGCTCCTCCTGATCGCGAGCGGCGCAGCGCTCGGCCTGGCAACCCCGGCGGCCGCGCAGATGGACCATTCCAATATGCCCGGCATGAAGATGCCGCCGCCAAAGACGCCAGCGGTGAAAAAGCCTGCCGCTAAGAAGCCAGCAGCGACCAAGCCCGCCGCGCGCAAGAAGTCCGTGAAGCCCGCCGCCAAGTCGACACCGCGCGCGAAGGCGGGATCGGGGGCCAAGCCCGCCGCAAGTCGGTCCGCCAAGCCGCCGGCCCCTGGAGCGGTCGTTGCCGATCCTCACGCCGGTCATGACATGACGGCCATGCCGGGCATGACTACGCCTGGAGCCAACCCCAATCCTGGTGCCGGGCACGACATGTCGGCGATGCCAGATACCTCCGGCGGTGCCGCCCCCGGCCAGCCAGGTGCCATGCAGGGCATGGACCATGGTTCGGGCGCTATGCAAGGCATGGCAGGTCACGACATGGGAAGCATGCCTCCTTCGGCGACCGGCACGACAATGGTCGGGACCAACCTGCCGGCCGGCAACGCTCCGCCGCCGCCCATCCCGATGGATCGGGCCGCAGACCAAGTCTACTCTGCCCCCGCCATGGCGCATTCGCAGCAGCATCTGCAGTCGATGCACGGCGGCCAGAATTTCTCGCAGGTCATATTTAATCTGGCCGAATACCAGGTCCGCGACGGTCGCGACGCCTATCGATGGGATGGCGGTGCCTGGTACGGTGGCGACATCAATCGCCTGGTTCTTAAAACCGAAGGCGAAGGGAACTTTGGGAGAAGCCTGGAAAGGGCGGAGCTGCAGGCGCTCTATGCACGGGCGATCGGACCCTTCACCGACTTCCAGGCCGGGATTCGTTACGACTTCAAGCCCAACCCCTCCCGTGTCTACGCTACGGTTGGGTTCGAGAGCCTGGCCCCAGGCTTTTTCGATGTGGAGGGCGCACTGTTCTTGTCTAGCAAGGGTGACGTGCTCGGCCGCGTTGAAGGGTATTACGATCAGCGTATCACCCAGCGCCTGATCCTCCAGCCTCGTCTCGAAGCGGAATTTGCGGCGCAAGACGTTCCGGAAGACCGGATCGGCTCGGGCTTGTCGGACCTCGAGCTTGGCTTGCGGCTGCGCTACGAGGTGAAGCGCGAGTTTGCCCCTTATATCGGTGTTTCATACGAGCGCAGAGTGGGCCGCTCTGCTCGTTTTGCACGCGAGGACGGCGAGGATGCGTCATCGACCAGCCTTGTTCTGGGCATTCGCACATGGTTTTGAGGCCGATTGGGCTTTGTTGCGTTGACTAAGTCCAAGAAGGAGCAGGCAATGTTTAAGACACTTACAGCTCTGGCTCTGGCGGCGATGGCAGCGAGCCCGGCTTTGGCTCAGCAGCAGATGCAAGGCATGGACCACTCGAAAATGCAGGGCATGAACCACGACAACATGCCTGGCATGAACACGCCCTTCATGCCCGCCGAGATGGCGATGCACGAGAAGATGATGAGGGCCAAAGGCGCCAATGCAAATGAGACGTGGGCCCGCAAGATGATCGAGCATCACCGCGGTGCGATTGCCATGTCGCAGATCGTTCTCCGCGAGGCGCCCGATGCGAAGACCCGGCAAATGGCTCAGAAGTCTATTGCCGAGCAAAACAAGAGCATCGGTGAACTCCAGGCGATGCTCCGGTCGATGAGCAAGCGACCTCAGTGATAATCTTCGTTCCTCCCGCCCCACGAGGGGCGGGAGGAATGACCAAGGAGTTTTTCCATGAAGACAGCTTTACGATCCGCGCTTACTGCCGCAGCCTTGTTGGTTCCGGTTGCCGTCAGCGCGGCCACCCCGATCGTTATGCACCGCGATCCCGGCTGCGGCTGTTGCGCCAAGTGGGCAGCGCAGGTGCAGCGGCAGCTCGGGCGCCAGGTGCGCGTCGTCGATGATTCCAATCGCCCGGCGCTGCAGAAGCGCGCGGGGGTCCCTGCGGACGTCTCGTCCTGCCACACAGCAATCGCCGATGGCATGGCTTTCGAGGGCCACGTGCCGATTGCCGATATGAAGCGGGCTCTCGCGACCCGGCCCAAGGGTGTGCGAGGCCTCGCGGTCGGCGGTATGCCGCTCGGCTCGCCGGGAATGGAAGTGCCGGGCGTCAAGACGCAGGCCTATGACGTGGTCGCCTTCGGTCCCGGCGGGCGCCGCCTGTTCGCGCGCCACGGCAGCTGATCGGCGGTTTTTTCAGGCTAGCGGCGCAGGACCCGGCCGCCGCAGCCGGCGTAGCTCCACGGTCCAGTTCGTCTGAAAGAGCAGGCGAAGAGTTCACAAAAGGATTCGGACGGGTGAGGAAAACGGGAATCGATGAACACGGATCAAGGGGTCGGGTGATGGGCGGTAAACGAGGCGGGGCCTTCGCTTTGCTCCTTGCGGTTGCAATGTCAGTAAGCACGTCGGCATCGGCTCATGAAGATCACGATGCGCTCGGGGCCGGTCCCGGGCCGGCCGCTAACAGCGCAGGCGAGACTCAGAAAAAGGATGGAGCAGACGCTGGCGACGGTCACATGGGGATGGGCTCTATGTCGACCGTGGACATGAACATGGCCGGCCGCGACATCGCCGGCGATGACATGGACATGGGCGGCATGCACGAGGAGACCGCTAACAAGAACAAGAGTTTCGGCGAACGTCTTGTGAGTTGGCTGGGTCGGCTGCACACCATGGTCATTCATTTTCCCATCGCACTGTTCATCGGTGCGTTCGGGGTGGAGCTGTTCGGGTTGTGGCGCCGCAACCGGGACTATCAGCATGTCGCACATATAATGTTGGTCGTCGGAGCGCTGGGAGCAATCGCGGCGGCGTTCCTGGGCTGGTTCGCAGGCGGGTTCTACCTGACCGACCGCAACCCGATCCTGATGACGCATCGCTGGCTCGGAACGTTGATCGCGGTCTTCGGCGTTGCGCTGGCTTGGATGGCAGCGCGCCACCGTAAGGGTCCCGAGCGGTCGCGGACGTTGTACTGGGTGTTGCTTGGCCTGATGACGCTGGCGATCTCCATCCAGGGGTTCCTTGGCGGAACCTTCATGCATGGCGGAATAAACCACTTGGCGTTCTGACCCAGTCCGGCTGTGTGCGTGAAGCGGTCGTTTCCTGAACAGGGACCGTCGAGGACGCGTCTCCGCCAAGGACGCGTCCTCGGCTGATCAGCGGATCGACTGAACCGCTTCGTTGCAAGCCTGTTCGCAGCGGCGACAGTGTTCAGCGCAGATGCGGCAATGCTCGTGCATGCTCGCATGCTTCTCGCACTCCTCCGCACACAGCCCGCAGGCGATGGCGCAGGCTTGAAGAGCCGCGACCAGCGCCTGCTCGTTGCTGCCGGTGCGGCGGGTGCCGAGCGAGCCTGCCGCCAAGCAGATGTCGGCGCAGTCGAGGTTCAGACGAATGCACTGGCGAAGCTGCGCGACCATCTCTTCCGCCAGACAGGCATCAGCGCACGACGTGCAGGTTTGAGCACATGAGTAGCACTCCTCGAGACAGCGGATCAGTGCATCGTTCGTGCTTCCTTTCACGTCCGGATGCGTCGCGATCATCTCTTTCATGTGGTGCATCGTTCTCTCCTGTTCAGGCAGTGGTCTCACCACCTGTCGAAGCAAGAGGTTACAAACCTGAATGTTCCGGCCTTTGCGTTGGACCGTGCGGCCGCTTTGGCGTGTCGAGTAACCTCTGGCGCTGGTGGTAGCGCACCGTCTCGACGCCCATGCCGCCTGCGTGAGCGAGCCCGGGATCGTAGTGCGGGAATTTGAACGGAGAAGGGCCGTGTCGCCGATCGTCGTGTGGGTACGAATCAGCGCTGGGTGGCGGCTTTACTCGTTGCACTGCCAATAGCTCGCGCTAGGTCGGCAGTACGCCCCGAGCGGGACACAGCCCGGCCATGGCGGATGCCAATCCGCTGTCGCTGTCGCGCAACAGGTTATGGATTGCGGTCGCAGCGATCGCTGCTTGTCCGGTCGCGACGCTGATCTGATCGAGCCCTTCCACAACGTCGCCAACCGCGTAAAGGCCAGCAACAGAGGATTGTTGGTGGGCGTTGGTCAGCACGCAACCTGATTCGCTGAGCTTCGCGCCCAGCGAAGTGGCAAGCCGCGTTCGAGGCGACGAGCCGAGCGCAGGGTAAAGCGTGTCGAATTGTAGCCCCAGGCCGTTGGCCAACCGCACCTCGACACACTCGCCCAGACGCAGCTGCTCGACAGGCGAAGGCGCGACATCGATGCCCTGCTGGTTCAGCTTGGCAAATTCCATTGGAGCGAGGTCGAGCGACCGTTCGGCGAGAAGCGTGACCTTGGCGCCATAAGCGCGCAGAAATTCGGCTTCTTCAGCGCCATGGCCGTCGCAGCCGAGCACCGCCACGTTCATCCGCCGAGCCTCATAACCATCGCAAATCGGGCAGTAGCGAATAAGACCACGCGCGACGCCGATGTCATGCATCGCATCGGGCATCTCTGGACGTCGATTGACGACCCCGGTCGCGAGGACCACGGTCCGCGCGTACATGACGTTCAGTCCGCAGCTTGCCGAGAAATGGTCGCCTGATGCGACAATCGCGTCGATCTCACCGCTCTGGATCGTACCGCCATATTCGTGCAGCTGAGCTTGCAGGCGCGCAAGAAACGTGACGCCGGAAATGCCGCCGGGAAATCCTGGAAGGTTGTGCGAGCGCGGGATGGAGGCGGCGCGCCCTGCCGCCGTGTCGAAGACGACGCAGCTCCTGAGAAACCGGGACAGATAGATCGCGGTCGTGAGGCCTGCGGGACCGCCGCCCACAATCAGACAGTCGATGACCTCCTCGGGATCGCCAGTCCAGCCTTGATTGGTCAACCGCAACCTCATCATTACCCCGCGCAAGCGCCCGTCAGGCCCGCGGCGACAGCTCGTCCGGACGGGAAGGCGCAGTGAAAAGCGCTCTGTACTCCCTTCTGAATACGCGCCTCCCCCGCTAACCCCTCATCGAGAGGCGCGGCGGCACGAAAAAGATCGTGAGGGGTGAAACGTCCGGCTGCGTAATACAAGTGAACCCAATGGAAATGGAGATTGCCCAGATGCGTCGCTTGTTCATCACGACTGCCGCCGCCGCCTTGTTCTTCGCAGGCGGCGTCGCAAACGCGCACCCGAAGCTGGTATCCGCCAGCCCCGCCGCCAACGCGGCGGTTGCGACCCCGGAGAAGATCAGCCTCCAGTTCAGCGAGAAACTCGTGCCTGCTTTCTCCAAGGCCGAACTGATCATGGCCGCGATGCCTGGCATGGCGGCCATGAAGATGCCGAGCAGCGCCGCGGTCGGCTCCGACGGGCGTACGCTCACGATCATCCCGAAGCAGCGTCTCCCGCGTGGGCGTTACAACGTCGACTGGCAGGTCGTTTCCGGCGACACGCACAAAATCACTGGCAGCTACACCTTCACGGTGAAGTGAGCGGATGATTGACTGGCCGACCGTCGCCATCCGCTTGGCGTTATACCTCGTCCTGGCGGTGCTGTTCGGCCTGTCGGCGTTCAGCCTCTATGGCCTTCGGCTCGGCGAGCGCGAGGATGCAATCGCTCTGCGGCCTTGGCTTTCGGGAAGTGCTGTGCTCGGGTTGCTGCTCTCAGCCGCTGGCCTGATCCTCATGGCCTCGTCGATGGCCGGATCTCCATTCTGGCCGGTCGACGAGGCCGCGGTGGCTGCCTTGCTCGGAGGGCCACCGGTTGGCTCCGCCTGGAAGGTGCGCATGGTAGCGCTGGTCATTGCCGGGGGCGCGGTCCTACTGGCGCGAGGCAGAGCATCATGGCTGGCGATGGCCATGATTGCCGCCGCTACGGCGTTGGCGACACTCGCGTGGAACGGGCACGGTGCCATGGACGAGGGAAGCACCGGATGGCTTCACCTGGGCGCGGACATTCTCCATCTCCTCGCAGGCGGTATATGGGTTGGCGCACTGTTCGGATTGCTTCTCCTGATGATGCGCCGCGCCGAGGCGATCGATGCCGCGCACCTTCAGCTTACCCATCGGGCGCTGCACGGCTTCGGGGCGGTGGGCACGCTCGTGGTTGCCATTTTAGTGATCACCGGCTTGATCAACAGCTGGCTGCTCGTGGGCCCAGCCAATTTCACGGCCTTGGGCACGACGCTCTACGGCTTGCTGCTGCTCGCCAAGCTGGTCTTGTTCGCAGCGATGCTGGGACTCGCGTCGCTTAATCGGTTCCGCCTCACGCCGGCCTTCGAACGCTCGATTGCCATGAACGATCATGACGGAGCGCTTATGACGCTGCGGGTCAGCCTGGCGGTCGAGACAACCTGCGTGATTGGTATCTTGGCGCTCGTAGCATGGCTCGGCACCCTCGCACCGCCCGCATCGGGCATGTAGGTGAGGTTAGCTCTGCTGGGTCTGTTGATGTATTCAAAGGTGAACGAACGAGGGTGGCAGAGTCATGACCGACGTCGAACGCAGCGAGCCCGGGAGCGGCAAGGGTGCTCCTGAGATCGTCCTCATCACGGGTGCGAGCGGTTTCATAGCCGCCGCGCTCATTGCCCGGCTCGGCGAACGCTACACGGTCGTCGGACTCGATCGTGCCGGTCCTCCGGACCCGCCGCCTCCTGCGGCCGCGGTCGCCATCGATCTCGGGTCCGACGAGGCGGTCCGCGCCGCGCTCGAGGAGGTGCGCGCACGATACGGCGCCCGCATCGCGTCGGTTATCCACCTAGCCGCTTATTACGACATAACCGGCAAGCCTAACCCGCTCTATGACAAGGTGACAGTCCAGGGCACCCGCCGGCTGATTGACGGGCTGCAATCGTTCGAGGTCGAGCAATTCGTCTTCGCCAGCACGATGCTGGTCCATAAGCCGACCGCCACTCCGGAGGAGCGCATCAGCGAGGAGTCGCCAATCGGTGCGTCCTGGGCGTATCCGCAGTCCAAGGTCGACACCGAGGCATTGCTGCATGAGCGCCACGGGAACATCCCCGTCGTCTTCCTCCGCGCCGCAGGAGTTTACGACGACGACGGGCGCTCGGCGTTTCTCGCGCAGCAGATATCGCAGATCTACGAGCACCGCCTGATCTCGCATTTCTATCCCGGCATGCTGTGCGCGGCACAGTCATCGGTGCACCGCGAGGACTTGGCCGACGCCGTGGTGCGCCTCGTCGATCGGCGGCACGACTTGCCGTCAGAACTGCCGCTGCTCGTCGGCGAATCCGACCCGCCCGGCTATGCCGAGATCCAGGACATCGTCGGGGAGGCGCTCCACGGCGAGGGCTGGAAGACGATCCGCATCCCGCAGCCGCTCGCGAAGGCCGGGATCATCCTGCAGAACGAAGCGCTCGGCAGCGACGACTTTATCCAGCCCTGGATGATCGACAGCAGCAACGACCACTATATCCTCGACATCTCGCGCGCACGGTCGCTGCTCGGGTGGGAACCGAAGCACAGCCTTCGCGACACGCTCCCGGCGATCGTCGCTGCGCTCAAGCGGCATCCGCGGGCCTGGTACCGGAACAACAAGCTCAACGAGAACCTGGTCGCGTGGGATGAAGAGCCAGAGGCCGAGCTTGCGGGGTCTGGCCACCACCAGCCCGCAGCGGCCGCCGGAACGGGCGGCATAGATCACGGCGGGATGGATCACAGCAAAATGGACCACGCGGCGATGGGGCACGGGTCCGGCGCCGCGGTCGCGGCCATGTCGGACCACGGCGGGCACGGCGATCACATGGCCTTGATGGACCGCGATGAGCGCCGCGCACGCTGGGCGCTTTACGCCAACATCGGTCTCGGTCTGTGGCTCGCCTCCAGCCCGCTCATCTATGATTCCATGACCACGCAGAGCGTCGGCGAAGCCGCGCGTTTCGTAACCGTCGATCGCGGGCTGCCTTCGATCGAATGGCGGGCCAGCGCACTGGCTATCAGCGATGTCGTCAGCGGGCTCGCCATCGCGCTGTTCGGCGCGCTGTCGCTCGCCCCGCGCACCAAGACATGGGCGCAGTGGGCTGTCGCGTTCATCGGCATCTGGCTGTTCTTCGCGCCGCTGATCTTCTGGAGCCCGAGCGCCGCGCAGTACAACAACAACCTGCTCATCGGCTCGGCCGTGATCGCCCTGTCGGTGCTCGTGCCAATGATGCCGGGCATGAGCATGGCGGGCATGATGGACCCCAAGAACATCCCGCCTGGCTGGACCTATTCGCCATCGACGGACGCGCAGCGGCTGCCGATCGTCGCCATGGCGCTGATTGGGCTTCTGACCTCGCGTATCCTGACGGCCTACCAGTTAGGCCACATCGATACTGTGTGGGAGCCGTTCTTTGCTGGATCGCTGGCCGACCCGCGCAATGGGACCGAGGAGATCATTACATCCGACATGTCGAAGGCTTGGCCGATCCCCGACGGCGGTCTTGGTACAGTCAGCTACGTGCTCGAAATTCTTATGGCGGTGATGGGCACCCGCGACCGCTGGCGGACCATGCCGTGGATGGTGACCTTCTTCGGCATTCTCGTCATTCCGCTCGGCGTCGTCAGCATCTATTTCATCATCAGCCAGCCGATCGTCATCGGCACGTGGAGCACGCTGGCGCTGATCGCCGCGCTCGCCATGCTGATCATGATCCCGTTCGCATTGGACGAGGTCATTGCCATGGGCCAGTTCCTCGCCTGGGCGAAGCGCCGCGGCAAGCCGCTGATCCGCACCTTCTTCCAGGGCGACGCGGTCGAGGCGGGGGCCGAGGACGCATCCGACGTGATGGCCTCGCCTTCTACCTTCTGGGCGGATGCGAAGCGCGGGCTGACGCTGCCGTGGACGCTGGCGGCCAGTATCGTGCTCGGCGCCTTCCTGATGCTGACGCGGGTGATTCTGGGGAACGAAGGCGAGATGGCGAACAGCGACCATGTCGTCGGCGCCCTCGTGATCACAGTCGCGATCATTGCCACCGCAGAGGTGGCCCGCGCTCTCCGCTTCATCAATGTCGCGTTCGGGGCATGGCTCGTCGCTGCCCCGTTCCTGCTGACAGGGGCCGGCCCCCTTGGGGCGATCGTGTCGGTGGTCGTGGGAATCGCGCTCATCGGGCTCAGCCTGCCGCGCGGCAAGCGCAGCCCCGAACATTATGCGAGCTGGGACAAATACGTAATTTGAGGCCTTACTCGCCTCCAGAGAGGAGGGGCACAGCATGGCGCAGTCCAGGTACCGAGTTCTATCCGGGCGGTCATTCAGGCGGTTATATGGCCGTCGATTATGGCGGTGCGGTTGCCGATGGCCGGGTCAAGAGCGGCCGAGTATGCCGAGATGAACGAGTTCGCGTGAAGCTGCTCCAGGCCGCAGGCGTCGGCGTGAAGTTCGCGATCCATCCGGTTGCGGGGCGCATGCCCGGTCACATGAACGTGCTGCTCGCCGAAGCCGGCGTGCCCTATGACATCATCTTCGATATGGAAGATATCAACGCCGAGTTTGCCAACACCGATGTCGCGCTGGTCATCGGGGCCAACGATGTCGTCAACCCGGCGGCACGCACCGACAAATCCTCGCCGATCTACGGCATGCCCATCCTCGATGCCGACCAGGTCCACCAGGTCTATGTCGTCAAGCGCGGTCAGGGCAAAGGTTATTCCGGCGTCGAGAACCTGCTCTTCTTCAACGAGAATTGCAGCATGGTCTATGGGGATGCCCAGGCGGTGCTGACGCAGATGGTGCAGGCCGTGAAGGATCTCGGCGCGTGACCGTACCCCTTACCCCCGAAATCTGATTCACCACAGGAGAATGGACAATGACCTACGCGACCATCAATCCCTATACCGGAGACACTGTTGCGACCTTTCCCGACGCAACGGACGAGGAGGTGAAGACCGCGCTGGACAAAGCAGACGCGGCTTTCCTCAGTTGGCGCGAAACCTCCTTCGCCGAGCGCGGCCGTATCCTGCAGAATGCCGCAGACATCCTGCGCCGGGACAGCGATGCTTTTGCCCGCCTGCTGACGCTGGAAATGGGTAAGCTGGTCGCCGAAGCGAAGGCCGAGGTGGAACTCTCCGCCAAGATCTTCGAATATTATGTTCGGCATGCGGAAGACCTGCTGAAGCCGGAGAAGCTGCCGGTGCTCGATCCCGCCGAAGGCGAGGCGATGCTGGTGCACGAGCCGCTCGGCGTCCTCCTGGCGATCGAGCCATGGAATTTCCCTTATTATCAGATTGCCCGCATTCTCGCGCCGCAACTCTCGGCCGGCAACACGCTGATCCTCAAGCACGCCTCGAACGTTCCGCAGAGCGCCGCGGCGTTCGAGAGACTGATGAACGAAGCGGGTCTGCCGGAAGGCGCGTTCCAGAATCTCTATGCAACGCGCGATCAGATCAACCTCATCATCAACGATCCGCGCGTTCATGGCGTGGCGTTGACTGGCTCGGAAGCTGCCGGCGCGGTGGTTGCATCCGAGGCCGGCAAGGCGCTCAAGAAGTCGACCATGGAACTGGGCGGCGCCGACGCCTTTGTCGTGCTCGCCGATGCCGACATGGACAAGACGATCGACTGGGCCGTCTTCGGCCGGCACTGGAACGGTGGCCAGGTCTGTGTTTCGTCCAAGCGCATGATCGTCGTCGATGAAGTCTACGACACCTTCCTCGACGGTTATCGCAAGGGCGTAGCCAAGCTCGTCATGGGCGACCCCTCCGACCCCGGCACCACTCTCGCGCCGCTCTCCTCGCAAAAGGCGGCCGACGACATCAAGGAACAGATCCGCAAGGCCGTCGAACTGGGCGCCAAGGCTGAGGAAGTCGGTCCTACAGTGCCGAACAAGGGGGCTTTCGTGCAGCCAACTTTTCTGACCGACCTCGATGAGGGCAATCCGGCCCGTTATTGGGAATTCTTCGGTCCGGTATCGATGCTGTTCCGTGCGAAGGATGAGGACGATGCCGTGCGCATCGCCAACGACTCGCCCTTTGGCCTGGGCGGCTCCGTCTTCACCTCCGATCCTGTCCACGGCGCCGAAGTGGCGAAGCGGATTTCCACCGGCATGGTCTTCGTCAATCACCCGACTAAGGTGGAGGCCGACCTGCCGTTCGGCGGCATCCGTCGCTCGGGCTATGGCCGCGAACTGCTGGGCCTCGGCCTCAAGGAGTTCGTCAATCACAAGCTGATCGATGTCGTCGATATCGACGCGCATTTCTGAGAGAGGAACATCGCCATGGAAAGCACGATGAAAGCCGCGGTCGTCCGTGAATTCGGAAAGCCATTGGTCATGGAGGAAGTCGCGGTGCCCCGACCTGGCGCCGGCCAGATCCTCGTCAAGATCGCAGCCACCGGTGTGTGCCACACCGACCTGCATGCCGCTGAGGGCGATTGGCCGGTCAAGCCCAATCCACCCTTCATTCCTGGTCACGAGGGCGTCGGACATGTGGTCGCGGTTGGCGCAGGTGTGAAGCATGTCAAGGAGGGCGACCGGGTGGGCGTGCCATGGCTATATGATGCCTGCGGCCATTGCACGCACTGCCTGGGCGGCTGGGAAACGCTGTGCGAGGAGCAGCACAATACCGGGTATTCGGTGAACGGCAGCTTTGCCGAATATGTTCTCGCCGATCCCAATTATGTGGGGCATCTGCCCGGCAACGTTTCGTTCGTCGATATTGCGCCGATCCTGTGCGCCGGCGTCACCGTCTACAAGGGCCTCAAGGTAACCGACACCAAACCGGGCGACTGGGTGGTGATCTCCGGCATCGGAGGTCTCGGCCATCTCGCCGTGCAATATGCCAAGGCGATGGGCCTCAACGTCGTCGCCGTCGATGTCGATGACAGGAAGCTCGACCTCGCCCGGTCGCTGGGGGCCACGTTGGCAGTCAACGCCCGTTCGGAAGACCCGATCGCTTTCGTGAAGAAGCAGATCGGAGGCGCGAATGGGGTGTTGGTCACCGCCGTGTCGCCCAAGGCCTTCGAACAGGCGATGGGTATGGTGGGACGCGGCGGCACGGTCGCGCTCAACGGCCTGCCGCCCGGTGACTTCCCGCTGCCGATCTTCGACACGGTGCTGAACGGCGTGACCGTGCGGGGATCGATCGTGGGGACGCGGCTCGATTTACAGGAAGCCTTGGACTTCGCCGGTGACGGCAAGGTGAAGGCCACGATCTCAACCGACAAACTCGAGAACATCAACGACATCTTCTCCCGGATGCACAAGGGCGACATCCAGGGCCGCGTCGTCATCGATTTCGAGCAATAACGAGCCGCTTTTCGATCGGGCGTGTCTTCGTCGATCAGCCGGTCACCGCCGGGGCCGGAGGTCAATTGCCTTTCTGAACGCGTCTCCTCTCACCCTTAGGAGGGAGGAGACGCGCCGGTGGAGGAGAGGCGCCATCCTGAACAGACGAAGGAAGATTATCATGACTACTGGCAAGAAGGTCGCAATCGTCACAGGTGCCGGCCAGGGCATAGGCTTGGCCATCGCGGTGCGTCTCTCCCGGGAAGGCTTCGCCATCGGCTGTCTCGATTATAATGCGGAAACGGCAGAGGCGGCAGCCGATGCAATCATCGCTACAGGCGGTGAAGCACTCGCGGTCAAGGTCGATGTCGCTCAGCGCGATGACGTCTTCAAGGCGGTGGATGCGGTCGTTCAGCGGTTTGGCCGGCTCGATGTCATCGTGAACAACGCAGGCCTCGGACCGACCACACCGATCGAGGAGATCACGCCCGAAATCTACCACAAGGTGTTCGACGTCAATGTCGGCGGCACCTATTGGGGCATCCAGGCGGCGCTCAAGCATTTCAAGGCACGTAAGCCCGAGAAGGCCGGCGATATCGTCGGCAAGATCATCAATGCTTCGTCACAGGCGGGACAGGTTGGCAATCCCGATCTGGCGGTTTACGGCGCGACCAAGTTCGCGATCCGCGGCATCACCCAGACAGCAGCCAAGGATCTCGCACCCCTTGGCATCACCAGCAGTGCCTATTGTCCCGGTATCGTGCGCACGCCCATGATGGAGGGCATTGCTCAGAAGGTCGCTGATGAAAATGGCCAGACCCTTGAATGGGGCCTGCAGCAATGGGCGAAGAACGTAACGCTCGGGCGCATCTCTGAGCCGGAAGACGTGGCAGCCTGCGTATCCTTCCTTGCTGGCCCGGACTCGGATTACATGACAGGGCAAGCCCTGATTATCGACGGCGGCATGGTCTTTAACTGAGGCAGAGGTTCGAAGACGATCCTGTTTCGGCAGGCTCGTCTTGGTGCAGCTGTCAGATGCTGGGAGGCATGCGATGCATGCAATGGTCCTGAATGCGGTCGGTCAGCCGCTCGTGTGGACCGAACTTCCGGATAGAAGGCGTCACCTCAAGGTTTGTGCGCCAGACAACTACAAGGGTTCCTGGGGCGCGCCTTCATGCATGGCGGCCTCAACCATCTGGCATTTTGAAGGGGGAAACATGATTTTGGCGTTTAGGGTGGCAATGGCCACAGCACTGGCGATGCCGATCGCGGTCGCCGCCCAGCCTGCATCGCGCTTCGCGGATACGAAGGCCGTGGAGGCAGTACTGTCGCAGTACAAGGCGGCGATTGAAAAGCTCGATGCGAAAGGAACAGAGCGACTCTTCGCGGCCGACTCCCAGATATTCGAAACGGGTGGCTCGGAGGGAACCTACGCGACATACCTCGCCCATCATCTTGGGCCAGAGCTGGCAGCCTTCAAGTCGTTTACATTTTCCGACTACAAGGTGAAGGTTCGCTTTGAGGGTCCGGTCGCACTTGCCACCGAGACCTACCGCTATCGGATCGAGCCGAAGAACGGGGCTGTTGCCGAACGTATTGGCGTCGCAACCAGCGTCTTAACGCGCTCGGGGAGCAGCTGGAAGATCATCAGCATGCACAGTAGCGCTCGCAAGCCGAAAGGCTCCTGATCGGTCAAGATCACATTGCGCCCGGACCCAGCTTCAGGGGTCGGCAATATGGCCGCTACTGCTTCTTCGCTGGATTCGGCGTAGCCGACTGCGGTGTCGCATTTGTAGAATTCGTCGGGTGATCGTGCTCCGGTATGCCAGCATAATGGTTCATCTGATCCTCGGAGATGTCCGACGTTTCCTCGCTGCTGCCACAAGCCGTTACGGCCAGAGGTAACAGAAACATGGCTGTGATAATCGCCCTCGATCTTCTCATAACAGAATACCCTTCGATGCCGATCTGAACCCATCATAGCTGATACGGTGGGATGCTCGTATCTGACTTCCTTACAATGATATGATCGACAAGGTTTTCGCTAGACTGGCATGCTCATGATGTCCTTATACGCGGAAAGCAACCTATTGCGAACTTGCAACGTCGCCTCGAACGCGATCGACGACTCCTGCCGCGCGAGCATTACCTTTGCAATATCGACCTCTTCGCCGCGTTCATAGGCAACCGTCAACTTTCCGGCGCGAGCGTTGATTTCATTGATCTTTTGAAGCTGTGTTTGCAGTGTAGAGGTAAAGCCACCTGGTTCCGCGCGCCCGGCAGCCGAGATCCCTTGGGTCGAACCTGGACCTACGACCGAGTCTGCACCGTCCGCCTTTCCAAGCACGGTATTCATCGCTGCTTCGAATTTTGCTCCCGCACCCTCGGGGCTACCAACAGAAACCGCGCTGCTTGCTACATTCCGAAGCGCCGCATTCCTGTCGAGAATGGCGCTTCGCACGGCCATGACGTCGTTGATGAAGATGCTGCTCATGTTCACCCCGGTGCGACCTCTAGCATAGCTGCATGATCGCATCGCAAGCGTTAGAGGATGGTTAACGACGCTTAGAGTCGGATTCGAAACTAATCCTTTGAATGACAGTGTCTTGCGGCACGCCGGATGAAGGCTTGGACCGAGGCCGCGAAGAGCCAAGCGGTGGCAGATGCGATGGTTTGCTCGAAGTCCTTGGCAAGTCGGCGATTTCGGTTGAGCCAGGCGATTGTCCGTTCGACAACCCACCGGCGAGGCAAGACTTCGAAGCCTTTGACCATGTCGGAGCGTTTGACGATCGCGATCATCCAGCTACCCAAAGGCTTCAGGGCCTCCTTCAGTTTCTGGCCAGCATATCCGCCATCAGCGAACACGTGCCGCAGCCAGGGAAACCGCTGGATGACGCCGCCCAAGACCATCGGAGCTCCATCGCGATCCTGAATGTCAGCGGTATGAACGACGGCGTGAACCAGATTGCCCTCGGTGTCGGTTAGGATGTGACGCTTGCGTCCCTTGATCTTCTTTCCAGCATCGTAGCCCCGAGGCCCGCCACTTTCAGTGGTTTTGACGCTCTGGCTGTCGATCACACCGGCGCTGGGCGAGGCCTCACGCCCCTGTCCTTCACGGATCAGCATAAGAAGGCCATGGTTCAAGGTGTCAATCGGCGTCCAAAAAGGACCCCCTATCGGCGTGCAAAAGGGACCCCCTTCGTCGAGCTGCGTGACAGGTATGGCGGGCGTGCCGTTCGCGCTGGTTGCGGCGTAGGGCGGGCGTAGCTCGACCGGAGGCGCAACCAGCGCGAAGCGTCTTCTGCCGGTAGTCCCTTGCGTCAGCTGCGGTGTTTGAAGCGCCAGCTGTCGTTGCCGGTCTCGACGATGTCGCAATGGTGGGTAATGCGATCGAGCAGCGCGGTGGTCATCTTCGGGTCACCAAAGACGGTTGGCCACTCGCCAAAGGCGAGGTTCGTCGTGACGATGACCGAGGTGCGCTCGTAGAGCTTGCTCACCAGATGGAAGAGCAGCTGACCGCCTGAGCGGGCGAAGGGCAGATAGCCGAGCTCGTCCAGCACCACGACATCGAGGCGGGAGAGCTGTTTTGCGAGCGCGCCGGCTTTGCCGAGGCGGTTCTCCTCCTCGAGCCGGTTCACGAGGTCGACCGTGTTGAAGTAGTGCCCGCGGGCACCGGCCCGCACGACGTTGGCGGTGATGGCGCTGGCCAGGTGTGTCTTGCCGGTGCCCGTACCGCCGACCAGCACGACGTTGCGCTGGCTCGCCAGGAACGAGCCGCTGTGCAGCGAGCGTACGAGCCCCTCGTTGATGGGGGTGCCGTCGAAGACGAAGCCGTCGAGATCCTTCACCGCCGGCAACCTGACGGCCGACATCCGGTATCGGACCGACGCTGCATGGCGGTGGGTTGCCTCGGCACGCAGCAGGTCGGTCAGGATCTCCATCGTCGTGCGCTTGCGCTGTAGTCCGGTGGTCACCGCCTCGTCGAAGGCACTGGCCATGCCCTTCAGGCCGAGACCCGCCATGGCCGTCATCATCTCATGCCGCTGCATGGAGGCCTCGCAGGCTGTCGTAGCGCGTGCAGTCGGCAAGAGGCGGATGACGCAGCGCCAGGTCCTCGGCCGTGACGATGGCCAACGGTCGAGGCGGTTCTCGCCTGCGGGCCAGTATGTTGAGGATGACATCGTCGCTGGTGACGCCGGCCAGCAACGCCTCGCGTACAGCCGCCTCGACGAGGTTCAGCTCGTCGTCGAGCACCGCCGCCAGCACCCGCACGAACCGCCGGTCAGCATCATCGCCAGCGCCTAGCTTGCGCCGGAGCCGCGACAGCGCAGGTGGCAACTCCCAGTTTTGGAATGGTGCACCGTTGCGCAAGGCGCCGGGCTTGGTGACCAGCACCGGCAGATAGTGCCACGGGTCGTAGATGGTCCGGTCGCGTCCGAAAAACCGGGGATGGTCGGCAACGACCTCGCCGTCGCAGCGCACGACGATGCGGTCGGCATAGGCACGGACCTGGACCGCGCGCCGCACCGCCTTGGCCATGACCGAGTAGCGGTTGCGGTCAAAGTTTATCAGGCACGTGCCGCTCACCGCGTGTTCGCTCTCGTAGAACCCGTCGAAGGGCGCGACGACGGGCTGAAGCACGCTGCGCTCCGCAGCCCAGGCCTGAGCGACCGTCAGTTCCTTCTGCTCGGGATGCTGGTGCGTGTCCGCCCAACGGCGACACTCCGCCTCCAGCCAACCGTTCAGCTCCTCAATGCTGGCAAAGCGCAGGCGTGGTTGGAAGAACCGGCCACGTGCCGTCTGCACCTGGTTCTCGACCTGACCCTTCTCCCAACCGGCTGCCGGCGAACATGCCGTCGGTTCGACCATGTAGTGGTTGGCCATGACCAGGAACCGCCGGTTGAAGACCCGCTCCTTGCCGGTGAACACGCTCGTCACCGCGGTCTTCATGTTGTCGTAGATGCCGCGCGTTGGCACGCCCCCGAAAAAGGCGAACGCCCGCGCATGCGCGTCGAACAGCATCTCCTGCGTCTCGCGGGGATAGGCTCGCACGTATATCACTCGCGACGCGCACAGCCGCACATGCGCGACCTTCACGCGCATCGGCTTGCCCGCGATCTCGACGTCCTCATGGCTCCAGTCGAACTGATAGGCCTCGCCCGGCCGGAACAGCAGCGGGATGAACGCCGGCGCATCCATCACGTCGCGACGCCGCGCCTGCCGCCAGCGGGCCGCATAGCGACGCACCGCATCATACGAGCCGTCAAACCCCTCGCGCAGCAGCAGGTCGTGGATACGCGTGATGCGCAGCTTCTCGCGCCGCGGCCGTGCCTCGTCTTCCTTCAACAGCGCATCCAGTCGCACCTGGAATGGTCCGATCTTCGGCAGCGGCTGAACCTCGCGTCGGTAGCCCATGTCCGCCTCCGGCGACCGGATCGCCTTGCGCACCACCCCACGTGACAGATGCAGGTCGCGCATTATCGCCTTGATGGCTTTCCCCGCCGCGTGCTCGCGCCGGATCCTCAACACCGTCTCCAATACCAACATCCCGATCTCGCCGCCTGACACCTGCCAAGCGAACAGCCTAGACCACCGGGATGAGGGGTCCTTTTTCGACGCCGATCACCCCGCTACCGGGGTCCTTTTTCCACGCCGATCCACAGTTCAAGGCCTGCCATAGCCCGGTATCGCGCCAGATGTAGAACCAGCGTCGCACCGTTGAGACCGGTGGAAAGCAAGGTGGCAGCATTCGCCATGGCAGCCCACCCCGGAGCAGGTAGAAGATGGCCTCAACAATCCGGCGCATCTCCCACTTCCGTGGTCGACCTGTCCTTGCTGGTGGAGGAAGAAGGGGCTCGAAGATAGCCCATTCGGCATCGGTTAAATCTGTTGGCAAAGCCAGCATGCTTCGCGCATGGAGAGCGCGAGTGGTATCGGTCCACATCGTTGTATCCAAGGTAGTTTTTGGCGAAACCCCTGAATCAACGACTGGGCTGGCCGTCAAGCTAACCCACTGATACCACTCAACTTAGTTTCGGATCGGGCTCTTAGGCCAGGACACCGCCCAGAACCAAAAACATCTAGACTGCGAGTGCCCGAGGTGGATCGTCTGCCAGAACCTCCTTGGTGGCTCAAGCAGCCTTGAGGCAATCCGCTATCGGCGATTGCCCATGAAACGCAACAGGAACAGGAACAGATTGATGAAGTCGAGGTAGAGGGTCAGCGCACCCATCACCATAGACTTGCCCCGGAACTCGCTACCTTCCACTGAGAAGTAGATGCTTTTGATCCGCTGCGTATCGTACGCTGTGAGCCCGGCGAATAGCAGGACACCAACGGCACTGACGATGAGGTCCATTGTCGAAGACTTCAGGAACATGTTAACGATCATCGCGATGAGCAATCCGATCAGGCCCATGATCAGGAAGGTTCCAAAAGGCGACAAATCCCTTTTCGTGGTGTAGCCCCATAGGCTCAATCCGCCAAACGCCGCCGCAGCGACGAAGAAGGTGCGCGCAATGCTGACGCCTGTGTAGGCGAGCAGAATTGTCGACAGCGACACACCCATCAGCGCCGCGTAGGCCCAGAACAATGTCTTGGCGGCATTCTCCGACAGTCGGCTGATGCCGAAGCTCAACGCAAAAACGAAGACCAACGGTGCGAACACCGCGACCCATCCCAGCAGAGTTGGAGCACCATTCGTGGCAAAAAACAGAGCGCGAACGGGAGCGCTGCTGGCAACGAACAACGCGATCAGGCCAGTCAGTAAAACGCCGCTCGCCATGTAGTTGTAAACGCCCAACATGTAGGACCGCAGTCCCGCATCATAGGCCGCTATAGCAGGAGCCGCAGTGTCGGGTTGGGGGACCCGCGGTGCGCTAGGCTTGAGCGACTCGGCCATTGTCAGTGCTCCCTCTGCATATAAGGTGAACGGTCGGTCCATTCGCGGCTGCCGCGTCGGGCGGCACGCCGGCGGCCGCGCAATTGCTTAGCCTGAGCGACGCTTAAGCTCCACGATGTCGTTGGCCCTGACGTCACCGGACACCTTGATCGCTTTCGCAAAGTGATTATCGATCACCGAATCAATCCGGACCGTGCCGACTTCGACGCGCGTGAACAGGGGTGCCCCGCGCGGGCCATGAGGATGTTCTTTGTTCCGGTAGACGTTGAGGATCTGCCCAGGTTGAGCACCGTCCGCCTTGCCCACACAAAGTACGAGGTTGGCCTGACCTGCCTTGACGACGCTGCCGCGCATGAGGATCGCATGCCACAGCCCCGGCGTGCGGGCGGCGGGCTGAGCGATGACCGCGACAGGGGCGGTCACTACGAGAAGTGCGGTCGCCAGCAAGAAGCGTCGGGCCTGCATCGTGATCTCCTGGAGGTCCTGGGGCTTGGACCGATAACAGCACCTAGCATCCAGCGCGACATTGACCCAGATCAAATGCAATGCGACCCAAGCGCTTGAGAGAACGCTTCGAGGTGGTCATTTCCTGTGGCAGGGTCGGGTGCCGATCGTCCGAAGCCGCAGATTTCCGCGCTGAGCGAGAAGGACGCAGCAATATCCAGGATCTAGGGCACCTGCCTCTCAGAAGGATGATCCACCAACATCCTGAATAGGCTAATCGCGCCGGTAGGCGTCGCGACCACCGCCGCCGCTCGAGTAGGTCCGTCATACCGAGCGAAGATCCGCTCAAGTGCTCCATCCGCATTTGCTTGGGTGTTCTCATATCCATCCAGACGTTGAACGATCCGAAAAAGCTGCCGCATATACCCTCTCTGTTGCGCGTAATCCGCGATATGAACTTCGCCGCCCGAGCGGACGCTGGCGACCATCGCAGCGATACCAGCCTCCTTTTCGCGCTGTGTCACTTGGTGGAAGACGAGACTCGAGACCGCCTTGTCGAACGTACCTGGCGAGCCAGCAAGATCGCTCGCGACACCCTGCCGCCACTCGATCTCAACGCCCGCCCGCCGGGCCTTCTTTCGGGCAATCTGTAAGATGCCGAGGTCCGGATCGATACCTAAGATGCGAACGCCCGGCGATCGCAGCTTCAGCATGATCGCGAATGTGCCCGTCCCACAGCCCAGATCGAGAATGTTCTCACCGTCGTGAGGCGCCACTTGCTCCAACAGCAGCGATCGCCAGTACCGCTCCCGGGTTAGCAAGCGGATCACCAGATCGTAGAGCGGAGTGAGCGCCTCCCTCCCGAGCGCTGGCGTGAAAGCTTGGCTCATACGTCGCTTGCTCTCAAACCGGCCAGGAAGAGCCGGAGCGTCCCTGTTAGCGTCATAATTATGAGACGATCGGACGGTCTCTCGACAATTGTAGCGGTCTCGCCTGTGGACTTGAACCATCCCCGCAGTCGCATAGCGACCTTCATTGAGGCGGTGCGCTCTGAACCTTCGACCAGCATCTGCCATTTTCCTCGGCCTCACTGGCCCTCCCCAGGTTCATCCGTCTTGCCGTCGCTCTCGGGGCATTTGTTTCCCCGCGCAGCTTGCTCGCGTGCTAAACGCGTTTCTTGCCACGGCCAGTTGAACCGCGCCGGGTCTGCCGGAGGCGTTGGGTTGTGAGTCACGCTGCCATATCGATGTTGTCTGCGGCAGCATAATATTGATCTTCGGCTTCGGCGGGCGGGATGTTGCCGATGGGCTCCAGCAGTCGGCGATGGTTGAACCAGTCGACCCATTCCAGCGTGGCGTACTCGACTGCTTCGAAGCTGCGCCACGGTCCACGCCGGTGGATTACCTCGGCTTTGTAAAGGCCGTTGATCGTCTCGGCCAAAGCATTGTCATAGCTGTCGCCAACGCTGCCAACCGAGGGCTCGATCCCGGCTTCGGCAAGGCGCTCGGTGTACTTGATGGACACGTATTGCGACCCGCGATCGCTGTGATGGATGAGGCCGCCCCGGTGGGTCGGCCGGCGATCGTGAAGTGCCTGTTCCAGGGCATCGAGGACGAAGCTGGCATGCGCCGTCCTGCTGGCCCGCCAACCGACGATGCGCCTAGCGTAGGTGTCGATGACGAAGGCGACGTAGACGAAGCCTGCCCAGGTCGCGACGTAAGTGAAGTCCGACACCCACAGCATGTTCGGCGCTGGCGCATAGAACCTGCGGTTGACCCTATCGAGCGGGCACGGCGCCGCCTTGTCGCTGATGGTCGTGCGCACCGGCTTGCCCCGGATCACCCCTGCCAAGCCCATCTCACGCATCAGCCGAGCGACCGTACAGCGAGCGATCGGAAAGCCTTCCCGCATCATCTGCCGCCAGACCTTGCGTACGCCGTAGACCGCGAAGTTCTCAGCGAACACGCGTGCGATCTCGGGCTTGAGAGCCGCATCCTGTCGTGCCCGCGTCGAAAGGCGTGTTGGATCCTGCCGCTTCGCGACGCGCTCGTGATAGGTGGATGGGGCGATCGGCAGGACGCGGCAGATCGGCTCGACCCCATAGGCATCGCGGTGATCGTCAATGAACGCGATCATCGCCGGAACGGGCGGTCGAGCTCCGCCTGCGCAAAATATGCTGACGCCTTGCGCAGAATCTCGTTGGCTTGCCGCAGCTCACGAACCTCGCGCTCCAGCGCCTTCATCTTGTCGGCAACCTCGGTCGGGACACCGGCGCGCTTACCGCTGTTGACCTCCGCCTTCTTCACCCATTCATGCAGCGTCTGCGGAACGCAGCCGATCTTCTCTGCGATGGACACCACCGCGGCCCAGCGGGAGGGGTAATCGCGCTCGTGATCGGCCACCATCCGCACCGCCCGCTCGCGCACTTCCGGCGCAAACTTGTTCGTCGTCTTGCTCATACAGGCTCCACCTTCTCAGGAGTTGGAGCCTCCGGCAAACCCGGCGCGGTTCAAGTGCCCGTTTATCTCGACGCCAAGCGAGACGCTCAGGAAGGTGCGGACGAGGATCAATCCGGCTAGGACTACGAGGTCTGCAAGCGTCGGGTTTATAACCAGCGACTTGAGAATGTCGCCCGCTACGAGGAACTCGAGCCCGAGCAAGATGCTGCGCCCAAGATCTGCGCGGAAGGGGCGATATGCCGCCTCGTAGCGTAAGCGTGGCGTGAGGACCGCAGTTTATGCGGCTTGGGCTGTTGGCTGATCTGTCTGGGGCACCCAGTTCCACGGCATCAGCTCGTCCCAGCGGGTGGCGGGCCAGTCGCCGGCGACCCTGGCGATGACATCGGCGATATAGGCCTGCGGGTCGACGCCGTTGGCCTTGCAGGTCTGGATGACGGTGTAGATGGCGGCGGCTCGCTCGCCGCCTGCGCGCGAACCCGCGAACAGCCAGTTGCGCCTTCCCACGGCGACGCCGCGCAGGGCCCGCTCCGCGATGTTGTTGTCGATCTCCAGACGCCCGTCACCCAGGAAGCGGCACAGCGCCGGCCAGCGTTTGGTGCCATAGGCGATGGCTTTGGCCATGTCGGACTTGGGCGACAGGCGGCGAAGGGCAGCGTCGAGCACCTCGCGCAAGGCGTCGACCAGCGACTGGCTTCGTTCCTGTCGCGCTCGACGGCGTACATCCGGCGGCTGACCACGCACCTCCGCCTCGACGGCATAGAGCGCGCCGATGCGCTCCAGGATATCGGTGGTCAGCGGCGTGGAGAGGCGCTCGTGCAGGTCGAACACCTTGCGCCGGAAGTGTGCCCAGCATGCCACCTCTGTGACGCCACCGCGGTACAGGGCGTCATAGCCCGCATAGGCATCGGCCTGGAGAAAGCCGCGAAAGCCGGCGAGATGCGCCTGCGGGTGCGCCGCGGTGCGGTCGGGCGTGAAGCGATACCATGTTGCGGGCGGTGTCGTGCTGCCGGACGCCTGGTCGTCGGCGGCGTACACCCACAGCCGCCCGGTCGCGGTCTTGCCACGGCCGGGGTCGAGCACCGGCACCGGCGTGTCGTCGGCATGGATCTTGTCGGCCTTGAGCACCTCGTCACGGATACGGCTGACCACCGGGTCGAGCAGTGCTGCAGCTTGCCCGGCCCAGCCCGCGAGCGTCGAGCGGTCGATCTCGAGCCCCTGCGCGGCCATCATCTCGGCCTGGCGGTACAACGGCAGATGGTGGTCGAACTTGGAGACGACGACGTGCGCCAGCGTCGCGAAGGTCGCCTTGCCCCGCGCCACAGCGCTGACCGGCGCGGGTGCCTGGACGATCTTCTCGCAAGACCGGCAGCTGTATTTGGGGCGGACGTTGCGCACGACCCGCCAGCGCACCGGCACGATGTCGAGCATCTCGTGCGCGTCCACGCCCAGCCGGCGCAGCGCACCACCGCAGTCCGGGCAGGTGCAGATACCGGACGCCGGCTCGTGGACGACCTCCTCGCGCGGCAGATGCTCCGGCAGACTGCGGACCGGTGCCAGGCGCGGCGCTACTCCAGGCGCCGCAGTCTCGACTTCGGAAACATCCCGCTCCGTTTCCAGCTCTTCCAGCGCCAGCTCGAGCTGTTCGATCTCGCGGCCCAACTTCTCGGAGGAGGCACCGAACTGCATCCGCCGCAGTCGGGCGATCTGCCCGCGCAACGTGTCGATGAGCAGATCGCGGGCGGCGAGCGCGGCATTCGCCCGGGCGAGCGATGCCTCCAGCGCGGCGATCCGCGCGGTGGCATCAGCAGGGGAAACAGGCGCTTCCAGCACCCGCATTTCATAACAGATCACGCATCGACGGGCGAGAAAAAGCGTCGCAAAACCGCCGTTTTCACCCCGCCAGCGTCGGCGTGAACGTCCGCTCTGGGCGACGCCAGTCGATGCCCTCCAGCAGCATCGACAATTGTGCCGGCGTCAGCGTCACCGTGCCCGTCGCGGTCACCGGCCAGACGAACCGACCCCGGTCGAGCCGCTTGGAGAACAGGCACAGGCCTTGCCCATCGAACCACAGCAGCTTGACCAGATGACCCCGCTTGCCCCGGAACGCGAACAACGCGCCCGAGTGCGGGTTCTGGGCCAGCACCTGCTGCACCAGTACCGCCAGGCCATCGAACCCTTTGCGCATGTCGGTGACGCCACACGCCAGGAACACCCGCGTCGGCAACGGCGTGGGGCTCAACGCAGCACCGACAACACTCGCGCCAGCGCGCCGGCGTCCACCGACCCGTCCACGCTCACTCGGACGCCACCCGGAAATTCGATGCAGATGAGGCCAGACGTGGATGTCGCCGGCTGCGGCGCAGGTGCGGCGACATCGGCCACGCGCACCTCGGCGAATGCCGGCAGCGCAGGCGCGACCCCGCCCAGCTTGCCCAGCCGCGCCTGCTTGCGCCACGTATAGATCAGGCTGCTCGACACCTCGCGCCGGGCGATGACATCACGGACCCGCACGCCCGGCCGGAACGCCTCGGCCAGGATCTCCAGCTTCTCCGCGTCCGACCAGCTCCGTCGGCCCGATACCCGGCCGACCACCTCCACACGACCAGTCGTACGAGCGCTCGTACGACCAGTCTCAGAACCGAAAACCTCCCGCACCGCCCGCGCCCTCGTCAAAGACGATAAGCATCCCGGCTACGGCCAAACGGGCAAGGCGGCCCTCAGGCCACGCTTACCTCGTAGCCGCTGGACCAGGTTCTCTTGGCGCAAGCCGCGGTAGCTATCAGGGCGCCCGCCAAGATCGCGCCCGTGCCGGCAAGTTCAAGGGCCGTTACCGCAACCCGGACAATACCGCTGATATCAATCGTGGCCACCTGCGTAATGGTCATAGAGTCCGTTGTCCTGATATCGCCCTCAAACTATTTCGTTTTGCTCGATCCACGCCCGGAGCTACCTACTGCCACCGATGGCGGCTGCCCGGCGAGATCAGAGAGCCTACTTCAGCTTCGCTAAAAACGAGCAACTGCCGTTCTGGCGAAAGACGGGGAGCTGCTTCGCCATCAAAGCCGCACCGTCCGCAGACGAAGCGCGTTTCCGATAACAGCCACCGAGCTGAACGCCATCGCGGCGCCGGCAATGATGGGGCTGAGGAGCAGTCCGAACAGGGGATAGAACACTCCGGCCGCGATTGGCACGCCCGCCGCATTGAAGATGAACGAGAAGAACAGGTTCTGCCGGATGTTGCGCATCACCGCGCGGCTGAGCCGGCGGGCGCGGACAATCCCGCCAAGGTCACCCTTGACCAGGGTCACGGACGCGCTCTCCATCGCAACGTCCGTCCCTGTTCCCATCGCTATGCCGACGTCCGCGGCAGCCAGAGCAGGCGCATCGTTGATGCCATCGCCGGCCATTGCCACGCGGCGGCCCTCGGCACGGAGCCGTTCCACCACGGCCTGCTTCTGGTCGGGGAGAACGTCGGCGAAGACCTCGTCGATGCCGCCGATCTTCCGTGCCACCGCATCCGCGGTGCGCTGATTGTCGCCGGTCAGCATGACCACTCGAACGCCTCCCTTGCGTAGTTCGGCGATCGCGTCGGCAGCGCTCTCCTTGATTGGATCAGCCACGGCGATGAGTCCGGCAAGCGCTCCGTCTATCGCCGTGAACATGACGCCCTGGCCCTCGGCGCGCATCGCGTCGGCTTGACCTGTCAGCTCCGAGGTGTCGATGCCCAGGCCCTCAAGCAGCGCCTTATTGCCCAAAGCGACCTGACGCCCTTCCACCTTCCCGGTCACGCCCTTGCCCGTATGCGACGCGAAGTCGGTCGTGCTCGGCAACTCCAGCCCGCGCTCCTCGGCACCCTCCACGATCGCTGCTGCAAGCGGGTGCTCGCTACCGCGCTCAAGAGCGGCTGCAAGCCTCAGGACGTCAGCTTCGGCGCGGCCTTCTGCGACAGTGACGGCGACGAGCTTGGGCTTACCGAGGGTGAGCGTGCCGGTCTTGTCCACGACCAGCGTATCGATCTTCTCCATGAGCTCGAGTGCCTCGGCGTTCTTGACGAGGACGCCGGCAGTGGCGCCGCGGCCGGTGCCGACCATGATCGACATCGGCGTGGCGAGGCCCAAGGCGCAGGGACAGGCGATGATGAGAACCGCAACCGCGTTGACGAGCGCAAAGCTGAGCGCCGGTTCCGGACCCCAGATCGACCACACGCCAAAGGCGAGAATCGCAATCAGCACGACGGCGGGAACGAACCAGGCCGAGACCTTGTCGGCCAGCGCCTGAATTGGAGCCCGCGAGCGCTGTGCGTCTGCGACCATGCGGACGATCTGCGATAGCATCGTATCCTGGCCGACGCGCTCGGCGCGCATCAACAGGCTGCCGGTGCCGTTCACGGTGGCTCCGGTCACCTTCTCGCCGGGGACCTTTTCCACCGGCACGGGCTCACCGCTGATCATGGATTCGTCGACTGAGGATCGGCCGTCAGTGACGATGCCGTCGACCGGTATCTTCTCGCCGGGCCGCACACGAAGCGTGTCACCGACCACGACATGCTCGAGCGGAATGTCTTCCTCGCGTCCGTCAGCGCGCACGATGCGAGCCGTTTTCGGGGCGAGGCCGAGCAGCGCGCGGATCGCCCGTCCGGTTGCCGAACGGGCACGCAACTCCAGGACCTGGCCGAGCAGAACCAGCGTGACGATGACAGCCGCCGCTTCAAAATAGACCGGGACGGCTCCTCCCATCGTTCGGAACGAGGGAGGGAAGAGATCGGGCGCTAAGGTGGCCACCACGCTGAAGACGTAGGCAACCCCGACGCCGAGGCTGATCAACGTGAACATGTTGAGGTTTCGGCTCTTGAGCGAAGCCCAGCCTCGCTCGAAAAATGGCCAGGCGCCCCACAGCACGACCGGGGTAGCGAGCGCAAGTTGGACGAGCATCGACGTACGCATCGGGAGTGGATGCCAGCCGAAAAGCTCGCCCCCCATTGCCAGAGCGAGGAGGGGCAGGGACAGAATGGCGCTGACCCAGAACCGCCTGGTCATATCAATCAGTTCGGGATTGGGGCCCTCTTCGAGCGTGGGGTCGGCCGGCTCCAGCGCCATCCCGCAGATCGGGCAGCTCCCGGGACCGGGGCGGCGAATCTCGGGATGCATCGGGCAGGTCCATACGGCCCCCTGAGCCGGCTCGGGCAATGCGCCCATTGCCGGACTGGTGATCGCGGGCTTTGTTGCGGGAGGGTTGAGATAACGCTCAGGATCCGCGGCAAACTTCGAGCGGCACCCCTCGCTGCAGAAATAGTAGATGGTGTCGTCCAGATCATGGCGGTGCTTTGCGGTAGCTGGGTCCACCGTCATTCCGCATACCGGATCCCTGACTGCTCCGTCCGGGAGGCCGGATGGCTTCATTTGGCGGTCGCCTTCCGCGTATTCATGCGTGTGATCCACAATATTTTCCTTCATTCAGACGCAGGCGTGGCGACCGGCACGGGAGCACCTTTTACGCGGAACCAGAGCTTCGCAGGAGCGCCAAGCCGGCTCCCACCAACCGGCTGTCGTATGAGATCATACTGGAGGCGCAGGAGTTTGTTCAAAGCCATGAAAGCTGGCGGGATGGTGTCCCGCCAGCCGCCATGGCGGCACGAGCACAAAGTTCCTACCGGCACCGGTGCATCACATGTCGGACCCGCTGTTGTGTCACCGCAACAATCCGGTCCGGTGAGCGCTCGATGATGGTCATGCGGCGTTCAAGCCGTGCCCGGCGCCGTGTTCGTGAAGCCGGAACGGCCAGCGAATAGAAGATACTTCCTCCCTGCTCGCGCCAGCCACCAGTCCCTCGCGACGTTCTGTCGGGGAGCATCACTTCCGAATACGAACCGTCAGAGCTGAAAACCCAGGCTGGTCCGGACTTGCAGGCTTGGCGGCCGTCGAAAGACCAAGTTCCGACAAGGCTCGCCTCCGGCTGGACCGTCGCTGCTTGCGAGGCGCTCGTAGTGGACGCACCGGCTGCAAATGCCATCAGAGCGATCGCGCGGAGCCAATGGGCGCTCCGCAGTTGCATATCACTGCCCACCCTCTGCTTCGCGGCTAACAAGGCGGTTGCCGATTGTCCCCGCTGGACCTCCCGAGTTCTCCGCACGTTCGCTGGTGCGCCGGCGATGACCACCATGCATGAAAAAATGCATCAGCGGACAAGCGAGCAGGAGGAGGTAGGGGAGCATTGCAAGCGGGGAGGTGCGGTGCTCGTACACCAGATATAGTGCCACAATGACGAGAATGCCGGAGACGACCGAAGTCAGGGGGTGCGCTCGGAGCCGTTGTGCCAATCGCCGTCCGGAATTACTCATATCGACCGCTCCATTTCCGTCTAACATTCTTCACACCTCGACTGCCGGGCGAGGTTGGTCAGGTCCATCGAGGCGCGCGCCTTTCTCAGAACCACATCCGGACTCCCGCGACGACAGAAACGAGGCTGGTGTCTTCACCTTCCGCGCGCGCCAGTCGTTTCGTGCTTCCGTAGCTCTGTGTCCACGACACGCCCACATACGGGGCGAACTCGCGCTTTACTTCATACCGCAGCCGGAGACCGAGTTCGGTCTTGTTCAGCCCGGAACCGACGCCGAACGACCGATCCTTTTGGACTGCGGCGTCGAACTCGAAGCGGGGTTGCAGGATGAGCCGCTGTGTCAGCTGCTGATCATAGGTGGCGGTCGCCCGCATGGAGACCTTGCCGTCCTGGCTTATGAACAACGTCGGTTCGAGCGAATAGCGGTAAGGAGCGAGGCCCTGCACGCCGATCGCGGCATAGGTTCGCGATTGATTGGGGCCTGGCCCCGAGCGGTGCGCAAAACGGACGCCGGCCTGAAAGTCGAAGAAGGGCGAGATCAGGCGGCCGTAAAGAAGCTGGGCCTCCTGCTCGCCTCCGCCTGGCCCCGATACGTCTTGCAGCCCTTCGGTCTTGACCCAGAGCCGGTTCACGTCGCCGCCGTACCAGCCGTAAATGTCCCAGCGGATCGCTCCCGCGGCGCGACTTTCGCGATACTCGAGCAGTTCTGTCACCAGGTAGCTGTAGTTCGCGCTGTCGGCGGTCGGCTCCGGCCATCCTGAGCGGTCCTCCAGGTTGGGCAGCGTTGCTGTCTCCTGGTCTGTCGGGGCAGGTGCAGCAACCGGTTCGGCATGCGAAGTTTGGCCGGGAGCCGGCATCGGCATGGACATCGGTTCGCCGGCTCCCCGCGCGCCCGTCTCTTGTGCTTGAAGACCGGTGGGCAGCAGGAACAGGACGGGCAATAATGAAGGTGCGAAGCGCAACGGCTTTCTCCGGTCAGGCGGGGGAGGAGACTTCGACGACGCGGAACATGCCCATCTCCATGTGGAGCAACAGGTGGCAGTGCATCGCCCATTGCCCAGGTGCGTCGGCGGTCACAGCCACCGTCAGGCGCTCGGCGGGTTTGACGCTGACCGTATGCTTGCGCGGCTGGTTCGCTCCGCCGCCGTTCTCGAGCTCCATCCACATGCCGTGAAGGTGGATCGGATGTTCCATCATGGTGTCGTTGACGAACACCATGCGCAGCCGTTCGCCATATCTGAACGCGATTGGGGTGCGCGCTTCGGAGTATTTCTTGCCGTCGAAGGACCAGCTGTAGCGGTCCATGTTGCCCGTGATGTGCAGTTCGATCTCGCGCTCGGGCGCACGCAGATCGGTTTGCGGGATCACGCTGCGAAGATCGGCGTAGACCAGGACGCGCGAATTCTCGGTGTCGAACCCCGAGCCCGGTTCGCCGAGACGGTTCTTCGCGACCATGGCGATCGAGGAATTGCCGACCCCGTGCGTGTCGGGGCCGTGAGCGAAGCGCTGATCTTTGACCGAGGCGCCTTCGCCGCTCATGCCCGGCATCGCACCCATGGCGCCCATCGCGCCGCCGGTCGTCGGCATGTCGGCCATGCCCGATTGGTGCGCCGTCTTCAGTTTTCCGGCGGCGTCCGCGCGAACCCGCCCGGCCGCGCCCATGTTCTGCATCTGGTGGCCGCTCATGTCCATGATCGGCGGTGACGCGGGAGCGGCGGCGCCCGGCATCCCGGACATGCTCCCCATCCCGGCCTTGCCCGCGCCCATGTCCATGCCGCCCATGTCCATCCCCATGTCGGCCATGGTGCGGATCGGCCGCGGTCGGCGCGGCGGGATCGGGGCGGTCATGCCAGCGCGCGGGGCCAGGGTGCCGCGCGCGAACCCGCTGCGGTCCATCGTCTCCGCCATCAGCGTGTAGGCGCGGTCCTCGGGCACGACGATGACGTCGAATGTTTCGCCGGGCGCGATCCGGAACTCGTCTACCTCCAGCGGCTGGATGTCCTGCCCGTCGGCCTGGACCACGGTCATCTTGAGCCCGGGGATGCGGATATCGAAATAGGTCATCGCGCCGGCCGCGATGAAACGCAGGCGTACGCGCTCACCCGGCCGGAACAGCCCCGTCCAATTGGCGTCGCTGGTCAGACCGTTAACGAGGTAGGTGTAGGTGTAACCGGTGACGTCGGCGAAGTCGGTCGGGTCCATCCTCATCTTGGACCAGCTGAGCCGTTCCATGAGCGTCGCCGACCAGCCGTTCGCGCTGACATCGCGCACGAGATCGGCCAGCGTGCGCTTCTGATAATTGTAATATCCGGACTGCTTCTTGAGATTGGCGATAATCTTTTCTGGAGCCTCGAAGCTCCAGTCGGACATCAACACGACATAGTCCCGGTCGAAGGCGACGGGATCGGGACCGGCCGGATCGATGACGAAGGGCGCGTAGACGCCGAGCAGCTCCTGCCCGCCCGAATGGCTGTGGCACCAGTAGGTGCCGCTCTGAAGCAGCGGAAAGCGGTAGGTGAACGTCTCGCCCGGCGCGATGCCGGCGAAGCTCACGCCGGGAACCCCGTCCATGCCCGGGGGCAGGAGGATCCCGTGCCAGTGGATCGAGGCGATCTCCTTCAAGCGGTTCGTGACCCGTATGACGGCGTCTTCGCCCTCGCGGAAACGCAGGAGCGGCCCCGGCACGGTTCCGTTAATCGCCATCGCTTTGCCGGGACGTCCGTCGACCATCAGTCGGTAGTCGTCGATCTCCAGATCGTAGCTGCGCACGTTCGCGGAGGAGGGCCGCGGGACCGGCAAGGCCTGGCTGTCCTGCGTCCAGGCATAAGCCGGCGCCGAGCGCGCGAGAACCGCCGATAGGCCAAGCAGACCCGCGCCCGCCATCACCTCGCGTCGGCCGATGCGATCCAAAGACCTTGTCATAACGATCACTTGCCCGCGAAATCGAGGACGACGCGTGCGGCCACATCGCCGCGTTGCAGCCGGCTCAAAACCTCGTTGATCGCCGAAAGCGGCTGCAGTTCGATGTTCGCCTTGACCTTGCCTTCGGCGGCGAATGCGAGGGCCTCGGCCATGTCCTGGCGTGTGCCGACGAACGATCCCCGAATGGTGATGCAGTCAACGACTACATCGAAGAGCGGGACCGGAAACTCGCCGGGCGGCAGCCCGACCAGCACGCAGGTTCCGCGCTTACGCGTCATGGCGACTCCCTGCTTGAACGCCGGGAGGGAGGGCGCTGTAATCAGGACCCCGTGAGCACCGCCGCCCGTCGCCTTTTTCAAGGCCTCCGCCGGGTCGCCCTCTTTGGCGTTGATCGCAAGATCGGCGCCGAGGCGTTTTGCATGTTCGAGCTTTGTGTCGTCGATGTCGATCGCCGCGACGGACAGTCCCATGGCCTTGGCATACTGGATGGCCAGATGGCCGAGGCCTCCGGCGCCGGAAACGGCGATCCATTCGCCGGGCCTGGCTCCGGTTTCCTTGATGCCCTTGTAGGTGGTGATGCCGGCGCAGACGAGCGGCGCGGCCTCGATCGACGACAGGCCGTCGGGGATGTGGGCGACGTAATTGGGGTCGGCCAGGATGTATTCGGCGAAGCCGCCATTCTTCGTGTAGCCGCCGAACTGCGCCTTGGCGCAAACCGTCTCCTGAGCCTTCAGGCAATATTCGCAGCGGCCGCATGCTGAATAGAGCCAGGGCACTCCGACCCGGTCGCCTTCCTTGACGATCGTCACGCCCGCTCCGACCGCGACGACCGGACCGATCGCCTCGTGACCCGGAATGAACGGGGGCGTCGGCTTGACCGGCCAATCGCCATTTGCGGCATGGAGATCGGTGTGGCACACGCCGCACGCTTCGGTCTTGACGACGATCTGACCTGGGCCAGGCGTCGGCATGTCCCATTCGCGGAGGACCAAAGGCTGGCCGAACGTTTCGACCACTGCGGCCTGCATTGTAGAAGCCATGGCTGTTTTCCTTTTTAGCTCAGTCGAGAGCGCGCTGTTGACGTCGCGCTGGTTCGAAATCCGCGCCTTGCGATCTAGGCTGGCGCGTCGATCGCCTCGACGCGAACCAGTTTCTTGTTGACGAATTCCTGGATGCCCATGTTCGAAAGCTCGCGGCCGTAGCCTGAGTCCTTGACCCCACCGAACGGCAGGTCGGGCGTCGTCCAAGTTGGGTGATTGACGAACATCATGCCCGTATCGATGCGGCTCGCGACGCGTTTGCCGCGCGCGACGTCGCCGGTGAAGACCGAGCCGCCAAGCCCGAAAGCCGAGTCGTTGGCGAGCGCCACCGCTTCGTCTTCATCCTTGACCCGGAAGAAGAGCGCGACCGGCCCGAAGAACTCCTCCCGGAATGCGGCGCTATCGGGCGCGATATCGGCCAGGATCGTGGGCTGCATGAAGGAGCCCGGACGGTCGATCCTCTTGCCGCCCATCACGACCGTGGCGCCGTCGCCGACCGCCCGATCGACCTGGTCCAGGAGGTTCACCAGGGCGCCTTCGGTGGACAACGGACCGAGCGTTGTCGCCTCGTCCATCGGGTCCCCGGGTTCCAGCTTCGCGAGCGCGGTGCGGAACTTGTCGAGGAACCGATCGGCCAACTCCTCGACGACGATGTAGCGCTTGCCCGCCACGCAGCACTGGCCCGTATTGTTCATCTTGGCCCAGACCGCCCACTCGACGGTCTTTTCCAGATCGGCGTCATCAAGGACGATGAAGGCATCGCTGCCGCCAAGCTCCATCGTCGATTTCTTCAGGTTCTGCCCCGCCCGCGCAGCGACGGATTTTCCGGCTTCGACGCTGCCCGTCAGCGCCACGCCCTTGATCCGCGGGTCGTCGATGACGCGGTTCACCTGGTCGTGGGAGATCAGCAGGTTGGTGTAGGCGCCCTTTGGTGCCCCGGCCTCCAGCCACAGCTCTTCGAACGCGATGGCGCATTGCGGAACGTTCCCGGCGTGCTTCACCATCACGACGTTGCCCGCCATCAGGTTGGGCGCTGCGAAGCGCGCGAGCTGATAATAGGGAAAGTTCCATGGTTGAACTCCGAAGAGTACGCCGAGGGGGGTGCTTTCGATCTCCGCTTCGCCTGAACTCGGATGGAGGCGTTCGGGCGCGAGGAAGCGTTCGGCGTTCTGCGCGTAGTAATCGATGATGTCCGCGCTGAGCGCCACTTCGCCCCGCGCTTCGGCGATGCGCTTGCCCATTTCGAGCGTTACCGGCCGCGCGAACTCGTCGGCGCGGGCCCGCATGATGGCGGCGGCTTTCGCGGCGATGGCCGCCCGCTGCGCGAACGTCGTCTGCCGCCAGCTCTCGAAGCACGCGGCGGCCGTCGCAATCTTTGTCTCAAGGCTCTCCTCGGTAAGATCGTCGAAGCTTTGCAGGAGTTTGCCGTCGTAGGGGTTGATGCTCTGGTAGGTCATCGTCTCGTCTCCATCCGGATCGCGCCTGGGGGGTCTGCTCGCCAACCCCACGCAAAATATCGTTCGATTTCGGCTCTTCTCATTTTGACAGAGCGGCTGTCGCTGCGCAGCGCGTGTCGAACATCGTGACGCTTACAAGAGCGGATGAATCGGTCCGGAGGCTAACGGCCTCTGCAAATACGCCAGTTGTGAAATCACCCATCACTGACCTCCAATCGCTCTATCGCGCCTGGATCATAGTCCAGGGTCAAGGCCGTTCTTTTGACCTTAGTCAAAAGCGACAACGACAAAAAAGGACTGGGTTGCCCGTTTCCCATCCAGCTCGTGCGCGCGTCGGTGCTGTGGACGAATGCGACCAAGCCGCGATGATCACCTTGGGCTTGCGTGCCGGCCGCATGGGCGAAGGTGTCGCATTGCGTCGAGGATCCGGTCCAGCGTCAGCGCTGTGCGGCGGCCACATTGCATCCGGTGAGAAAGTGTCGAGCTTTGGCCTTTCGCGGTGAAACTTCAGTTCCCCGTTACTAGCGTTTCAGTGCATATCGACCCGACCTACCCCTTTGATGTTGTTGAACGAATCGGTCTGGTGACAGGCGAAGCACTGGTTGACGGTTGCGTTTCGTTGGCCGGTGATCGACCTGTCCATCATCTCGAAATGCATCATCAGATGGCTCGGCGGCGGCTTGTGGCACTGCGCGCATTCCTTCGATTTCGGGCTTGGGTGAAGGAAGCCGACGATTTTCCACGTGTCGGTGGCATGGCAAGTCGCACATTTTGGCCCGAAGAATTCCTGGTGCTTGTCCTTGAAGACGTGGCACCCCTTGCAATCGAGCGCGACGGGCTTGCCCGCTTGGCGGATCGCGAGCTTCTCGAGAACGGCGTGGTCCATCTTGATGGGGCGTTTGTCGCGCCCTTGGTGCTCCACATGACAACCACTGCAGGTCGTCACATTGGCGTGGAACACCGTCGAGGGCTTCGACAGCAGTTCCTTGGCCGGCACGTGGCAGGCAACGCACTTGTCGACAGTGACGCCCTCGTTGGGCGTATGACAGCTCGCACATTTATCTCCGAGGAATGCGTGAGCCTTGGACAACGGCCCAGGACGGACGGCCGCACTCCAGCCCGGTATCGCGTCGCTGCCGGAGCGATAGATCGAGATCGGCACGGCGATCGCCGCGAGGATCGCCGCTGCCACCAGGATCAGCAGGGATGCGGCCGAAAATTTCATCCAAGCCACCTCAGCCCGTAATAGATCCCGCTCCAGATGTGCAGCACCAGCAACGCATACATCACGATCGAGGCGGCGATGTGCAGGACGACCCAGCGTGCCAGCGTGCGCTTGAGCGTCTCGCGTGCGGTGATCGCGAATTCGAGATCCGACATCGCTCCGAGCAGTTGCCCGAGCGGGACACCGTTAGGGTCGACCACGGCCTGATCCTTGAGCCCCGCCGCGGCCAGCGCGAGACTGTCGTAGCGAGTGCGCAAGACACCGAGCTCCTTCTGCTGGTCGCGCAAGTCCTGGCCGATGTGAGCGAGGTAGTATCGACCAACGAACCCGCTTGCCACGACCGTGAGCATGGACAGGGTCAGTGCAATTCCGAGCGGGCTCTGGAACTTGTGTCCCGAGTGAATGATGCCGAGCAGCGCCCCGACTGCGCCAGCATAGACGTGAAAGGTCAGAACAGCGCCGATCGAGACATGCTCTTTCGTGCGCTCCTTTACCCACGGCAGCCGCTTCACGGCCGAATAGGACAGCAGCAGCAGGAAGAGCACTGCCGCGGCGATGCCGAACAATGAGCCTGTCAGGCTGCCGGGAAAGCGAGGCGCGACGTGCACCAGGAACGCGGGCACGATCAGGACGAGAGCGCTGAGCATGCCGCCAACGGTGACCTTCTCGCTTTCGGTCACGTCAGGCGTCCACGACCAGGTTGCTCGCAGATTTTGCTTGGCATGCGAGGATCATGCCGCCCGCCTTCTCGTCGGCCGAGAGCGCGTCCTCAACCTCCATCGTCACCGTACCTTCGCTAAGCGGCACCTTGCAGCGCCCGCAGATCCCGACCCGGCATTCGAAGTCGATCACAACGCCGATCGCTTCGGCAGCCTCGAGCACGGATTGGTCCGGCGCCAGGTTTCCTGACTTCCCGGACTTGGAAAAGTTGACGGTCGCCTGAGCCGAAGGTGGCGCCGCACCGCCGCCAGCCGCATCCGCCGGCGGAGCCGGGGGCTCGTCGTCGGGCTCCTTATCGGGAACGGGACCGCCTTTGGGCGGCGCGAAGTCCTCGGTCTTGACCTGATCCGACGGGACGTGGAGTTCCTCCAGCGCCGCTTTGACCGCGTCCATCATCGGCGGCGGGCCGCAAAGATGAATGCGGCGTTTCACGATATCGTCGACACAGCCGGCGATGAAGTCCGCCGTGATGAAGCCGACCGGGCCCTTCCAGTCGGTGCCTTCCGCGGACGAGACGATCGACAGGATGGTGACGTTCGGGTGCCGACTGGCGAGATACGCGCATTCCTCGCGGAAAATCAGGTCAGCGGGAGTACGAACACCGTAGATAAGGTGGATTTCATACGGGTACGATCGATCAGTAAGGTAGCGCAAAACACTCATCATCGGCGTGATGCCCACACCCCCGGCGATCAGGACGATGCCGTCGGCTTCCTTGCCGGTGAAGAAGAAATTTCCGGCCGGCGCGGTGATCTCGAGCAGATCGCCAGTCTGTGCATGATCGTGGAGGTGGCGGGACTCTAGGCCATGCTCCTCGCGCTTTACGGTAAGCTCGATATAGTCGTGCTGGGTGGGCGAAGAAGAGATCGTGTAGGAGCGCCGCACTTTTTGACCGTCAATCTCGGAGGTGATCGACGCATATTGTCCCGGCAGGAACGTAAAGGGGATCGACTCTAGATTGGGTTCCATCAGCCGGAAAGTCTTGACCGTCGGCGTCTCGTCGAAGATCGCCTTGATCCGCAGGACGCCCTTCCAGGGCCGTTTGACCGGCGGCTTGACCGGGGCGGCCGCAGCAACCGGAGCGCCCGCGACGGGCCCCGGCGCCTTCGGTGTGGCCGCCGCCGCAGGCGCGGTGCCGGGCGGCTGACCCCCGGGAGTCAGCCGCTGCGCCAGGGCGCCGATACGCTGTAGCCGCGCCCGGCGTAGCAGGAATGCCGCAACGAGCGCGGCTGCAAGCAGCAGCATGGCGGCGACGTGAAGCCAGGACAGGTCACGAAAGCCGCCGTCCATGATCATGTCGCTTTCCGGTGTCACGCTCATCTCGCGCTTGAACCAGGCGAGCGCGATGCGTGGCGGCGGCTGATTTTGGTTCAGGCCTTGCAACGCACTGTTGCCGCTTTCCGCGAGCGACACCCCATCGCGCACCAGGCCGATGGCTGCCTGCGCAGCCACCGGGTCGTTCGACGATTGGGCGCGATGGAGTTCGACCTGCCCGGCCGTGACGGCCGCCGCGCCCGATCCGAGGCGCGCGATCGCTTCGGTCCTGATGGCTGCGCGCGTCTTGTCCGTCAGCGCTGGGAAGTTCATCATGGCCGGGTAGAACGGCTTGCCGCCTACGATCCCGCAGCAGCCTGCTTCGGCTCCAGCTGCTTCCCCGCCACCTGGGGATGGCGACATCATCCCCTTCATCATGCCCGTCATTCCGCCCGCGGGGGGAGGGGCGGGTGCGCCCTGCGGGGCTGCCACCTTTGTGTCGGCTGCCGGCATTGCGTTCGCCGGTGCGGCAGCGGCGCCCGGATGATGCGAAGCGTGCTCGGAGGGCGACGCCTGCGCCAGCGCCGCTGAGGATCCGAAGAGCGCCATTGGCGCCGCGAATCCCAGCCGAACGATTTTCATCGTCGTCCACGTACGGCGCGAGATGATCTGGGCAGGACCGTACTTCACATCAGGATTCCTTACTTGTCATCCTTCATCGGCATCGGTTGGGCCGCGGCCGGCATCGGCGCCGGCTTGGCAATCGACAGCTTGGACTGCCGGCGGAGCGGCGCTGGTGCCGCTCCCTCAGGCACGAGTTGCGGCCTCTTTGTGCTGAAATTTCCGCAGTTGATGGGTGACTTATCGAGTTATTCGTCATGCGACAAGTGTCGCGAGCAGTGCCGCCGGCGCAGGGCCGGGGGGGGGGGGCGCTGCGCTGCGCCGACGACATCGAGATCAGGGGCGCGAGCACTGGAGCCTGAACCCACGCCACCCGTTCCAGGCAAGCATCGACGATCGTTGTCGCGCCGCTCACCGTCCAAAGAGCCATTGTTGAACCACCATTGCCAAATTCCCCGCGGGCGAGAGTTTCACGCTACATGTCGTCTTTCATCGGCATGGGCTCGTCGTCTTCCATCGGCATGGCCTTATCCTTCGGCATGGCCTTATCCTTGCCGGTATCCGGCTTGGCCGTGGAGTTGCCCATCGGCATCTTATCATCCATCATGCCGCCGGCCCCCATCTGATCGTCCGCCATTCCGCCCTGGCCTGCACCCATCTGGTTGCCTTGCTGAGTGGACATCCGATTGTGCATCTCGGCCGCCACTCCCTGCTCGTGGTGCTCTTCCCTGCTTTCGTCTTCCGGCAGCGCGACGTTCTCGTCACCAGCCGTGATATTGGCCGGTGCGTCTTTTGAACCGTCGCACGCTGTCACGCTCAAGAGCGCTAACATGGCGGCTGTGGAGGCGAAAACCGGTCGGCGGATACTCCTTCTTAGGTTCTTCATAGTCTTACTCCTTTCAACGGTTGAAACTCTGTACTGTCTCCGCAGCGTAATTCCCGGCAGCGGAGAGATGCTGTCACCCTCGTCGCTCGCCAAGTCGCTACAAGTAAAGCAGTCGGTTGCCCGACGCAGAGACTCTATGGCGACTCGACGAGCGACTCAGGTCGCGCGACTATTGTGCGAGGATCTGCTGGCACCGTGCGTGGCTGAGATTCATCGGGTTCATGCCCATGCCCTTCATCTCGTTGTGGTCGTGCGTCGTGTTGGTGCCCATGGTTTGTTCCATGCGCTCGCAACTAGCCCGCTGTTCGGGAGTTGCGTCCCTCATCGTCGCGCACCCCGCAAGCGGAACCAGGGAGAGCGACGCGGTTGCTGCCATAAGAAGTTTCATGATGTTACCTTTCTCTGTTCGGTTGTATGCCCCGCAGTCCCTCTCCCGAGCTCAAATGGCCCGTTCTTCTGTCCGATCGATTTGCGGGTAGAGACCGCCGGCAGTTAGTCGCAGCGCGCGGATCGCCAGCTCCGCTGCCTCCGCGCGGGTCACATTGGGGTAGGGGGCCAAATCTCATGCCGTCGCCCCGCTGGCGCCGAAAGCAGGGGCGCTTGTGTTCGCGAGGTGCGCAAGAATCGGACAGTCAGAAACCGGAGCATCCACCGGGCACTCGGCGGCGAGCCCCTCGAGTGCATCCTTGATGCGATTGAGATCGATGATCCGGGAAGTGGACTCCGCGATCTTCCTCTCCGTAATGTCCAGAACGTCCGCGGCGCGAGCGGTGTCCGAAGCCTGCAACGTGAGAAGCAGACCGATTTCGGCGAGCGTAAAGCCAAGCTGTTGCGCCTTGCGGATGAAGCGCACTCGCTCGAGGTCGCTCTCCGCGTACAAGCGGTAACCCGCCGACGAGCGTGCGGGGTGCGGCAGGAGACCGTTGCGCTCATAATAGCGAATGGTGTCGGGCCGGACGCCAACTGCCTTCGCGAAAGCGCCAATGGTCAAGCCAGCCATGAATTACCTCCGCCACCCCTATCGCGCTTGGATCATAGTCCAGGGTCAAGGCCGTTCTTTTGACCGAGGTCAAAAATCCAAGGTCCGAGATCGGGATAGAAAAAAGGGCCAAGGGGGCGTCGTACCTCGACCATCGAGGCGGTTGGTGGTTCCGACTGCACGTCAAGCTCGTCGTTGATGCCCGGCAGCCCGACGGTGCTAAAGGCGTCGCCGCGAGCGGCGATCACGACGGCGGTAGCTCGGGCCCTGCCTCGCGCGCCGCCCGGTCGATTTTTCTGGTCGTCAGCGGCCATGCTGTGGTTGCTGCCTGCGATTGGTTCACCCGATCATTCGGCTCGATCGCGTCACGTCTTTGACGCAGATCAAAGCCTGCCAGTGCAGGTCGGACGAAAAGCAAGTGGGTCGGGCACAAGCTGTTCACGTCGAGGAGATTGAGCTTGACCGATCATGCAGACAATAGTCCGGCGATAAGCGGTCTCTCGGACACGCAGGCGATGCTGATCGACCGTTATTGGCGCGCGGCGAATTATGTCTCTGTCGGGCAGATTTACTTGCTCGATAACCCGCTCCTTCGAGAGCCGTTGACGCACGAACACGTCAAGCCGCGGTTGCTCGGCCATTGGGGGACGACGCCGGGGCTGAACTTCATCTACGCCCATCTCAATCGCATCATTCTGGCGCGCGATACCGATCTCCTCTATGTTTGTGGGCCGGGTCATGGCGGGCCCGGAATGGTCGCCAACACCTGGCTCGAAGGTACCTACAGCGAGATCTATCCGGCGATCAGCGACGACGAGGAGGGCATGCGACGGCTCTTCCGTCAATTCTCCTTCCCCGGCGGCATCCCCAGCCACGCCGCGCCGGAAACCCCGGGCTCCATTCACGAGGGTGGGGAGCTCGGCTATGCGCTCGTCCACGCCTATGGCGCGGCATTCGACAATCCCGAGTTGGTGGTCGCCTGCGTGATCGGTGATGGCGAGGCCGAGACCGGCCCGCTTGCCGCTTCCTGGCACAGCAACAAGTTCCTCGATCCGGTCCATGACGGCGCGGTGCTGCCGATTCTGCACCTTAACGGCTACAAAATCGCAGGTCCCACCATTCTGGGGCGGTCGGACGACACGGTACTGCGCCAGCTCCTCGAGGGCTATGGTCACGAGCCCTTCTTCGTTGAGGGCAGCGATCCGATGGACATGCACCGGCAGATGGCGGCGACGTTGGACCGCGTCTTCGACCGGATCGCGGAAATTCAGCACGCCGCCCGCGCCGGGGAGGCTCCTGGCACGATCCGTTGGCCCATGATCGTGTTGCGCAGTCCGAAGGGCTGGACTGGTCCCAAGGACGTCGACGGCAAGAGGGTCGAAGGCTTCTGGCGGGCGCATCAAGTGCCGATCGCCGAGGCGCGGGAGAATGCCGCCCACCGCCGGCTGCTCGAGGAATGGATGCGCAGCTATCGCCCAGAGGAGCTGTTTGATGCGGCCGGCCGGCTTCTGCCCGAGCTGCGCGCGCTGGCTCCAGCCGGCGACAAGCGGATGGGTTCGACCCCCTATGCCAATGGCGGCCGGCTGCGTCGCGCTCTCAGGCGGCCCGATTGGCGCGACCATGCGGTGGCGGTGCCGAGCCCCGGCGGCGCGATCGGCGAGGCGACGCGCCAATTGGGCAAGTATCTCGCCGACGTGCTTCGACTCAATGCGGACGCCCGCAACTTCCGTATCATGGGACCCGACGAGACCGCGTCGAACCGCCTGGACGCGGTGTTCGAGGTGACCGACCGCGCCTGGATGCAGCGGACCGAGCCCTATGACGAGCACCTTGCCCGCGGCGGGCGGGTCATGGAAGTGCTGTCCGAGCATCTCTGCCAGGGCTGGCTCGAAGGCTATCTGCTGACCGGCCGGCACGGGCTGTTCAACTGCTACGAGGCGTTCGTCCACATTGTAGACTCGATGTTCAACCAGCATGCCAAATGGCTGAAGGTCTCGCGCGGACTGGACTGGCGCCGGCCGATCGCCTCATTCAACTATCTGCTGACCAGTCATGTCTGGCGGCAGGACCACAACGGCTTCAGCCATCAGGATCCGGGTTTCATCGATTTGGTTGTCAATAAAAAGGCCGATGTGGTCAGGGTATATCTGCCACCGGATGCCAACTGCCTGCTGCGCGTGGCTGACCACTGCCTGGGCACCCACGACCGGATCAACGTGATCGTCGCCGGCAAGCAGCCAGCACCTCAATGGCTGACCGCCGACGAGGCGGAGACGCATTGCGCTGCGGGGGTTGGCATCTGGGACTGGGCGGGAACTGATCGCGACGGCCGCGAGCTGGATGTCGTCATGGCTTGCGCCGGCGACGTGCCGACGCTCGAGACGCTTGCGGCCGTCGACCTCCTTCGTCAGCACATTCCCGAATTGAAGATCCGGGTGGTGAACGTCGTCGACCTCATGACGCTTCAGCCAAGAAGCGAACACCCACACGGCCTCAGTGACAATGACTTCGACAGCCTGTTCACTCGAAACAAGCCGATCGTCTTTGCTTTCCATGGCTATCCGTACCTCATTCACCGGCTGACCTACCGGCGAGCCAACCACGCCAATCTTCATGTCCGCGGCTTCAAGGAGGAGGGGACGACCACAACACCGTTCGACATGGTCGTGCGCAACGGTCTTGATCGGTTCCATTTGGCAATGGATGTGATCGACCGTGTCCCGGGCCTTGCCGGCACCACCGCGCACGCCAAGCAAGCGTTTCGCGACCGGCTGATAGAGCACAAACAATATATAACGACCCATGGCGAGGACATGCCTGGGATTCGCGAGTGGAGTTGGCCTTACCGGGCTCCGTCCGACGCAGGCGATTGAACCGCCCGTCGAAGTGTGCTGCGTAGCGTCGGCTGCTCAAGGCTCAAGGCGAGACTGCTCGAGCAGCGGACTACCCGAGATGTCGCTCGTGAGGTTGCGGTGATCGTGGGGGCCGCAGGGTTCTTCCTGATTTGCCTGATATGGTTCGACACACCGCCTGCCATACTCAAGAACAATGTCGAGCGCGTGGTAGGCGCTAGCGTTTGGCAGCGCGCCAACCGCTCGCGGGCGCTTCATCCCCACCTTGACCCGAGCTCCGGCACGTCAGCCTTTGACCTGAGTCAACGGCTAAGGGACGGGATTCCTCTACCTTCGCAAGGAATACTCGCAATTTCTCCCGGAGAACAAAATGGCAAGCGATAGAAGCGCGTACTTAGTTGGCGGCGGCATCGGCTCGCTCGCGGCAGCAGCCTTCATGATCCGCGACGGCGGCATGCAAGGTAAGAACATCACTGTCTATGAGACCCTGCCGGTCCTGGGCGGGAGTCTGGATGGCGCCGGCAGCCCGGCGGAGGGCTATTCGATGCGGGGAGGGCGGATGCTGACAACGGACAATTATGAATGTACCTGGGGCTTGTTCAAGACGATCCCCTCGCTCGAACAGCCTGGCAGGACTGTGTTTGAGGAGACGGTCGCGTTCAACGAGCGTGTGAAATCGCATTCCAGAGCGCGCCTCGTGGACCGCAACTGCGCCATCCTCGACGTCACCTCTATGGGTTTTTCGATGAAGGATCGCGTCGAGTTGCTGAAGCTCGCCGGGGCAAGCGAGGAAACACTGGGCTCAAGTCGAATTAGCGAATGGCTATCGCCAACGTTCTTCGAGACCAAGTTCTGGTATATGTGGGCGACGACATTTGCTTTTCAGCCTTGGCATAGCGCGGTCGAATTCAAACGCTACTTGCATCGCTTCATGAAAGAATTCTCACGCATCGAAACGCTCGCGGGCGTGAAGCGCACGATCTACAACCAGTACGACTCATTGGTTCGGCCGCTGGCGAGCTGGCTGAGGGAGAGGGGTGTTCATTTCGTCAACGACTGCCGGGTAACAGACTTCGGTCTGTCGACAATGAACGGAAAGATAGCAGTCACGAGCATCGAGACAAGCGACGCTGGTGAAAACGGATCCGTCAACGTCGGCGATGACGACCTTGTCTTTTTTCAGAACGGCTCGATGACGGACGCGTCTAGCCTTGGATCGATGACACGAGCACCCGAACGTCTGACGAAGGATGACAGCGCCGGGTGGGCTCTGTGGGAGAAGTTAGCCAAGGGGCGGCCCGAGTTTGGCAATCCTGCTGTGTTTAATTCCTCGATCCCTGAGTCCTATTGGCTGTCGTTCACTGTCACCCAGCAGAATACCGCCTTCTTCGATCATATGCAGGCGTTTACGGGCAACGAGGCAGGCACAGGCGGCCTCGTCACGTTCAAGGACTCCAATTGGTTCATGTCGGTAGTGCTGGCACATCAACCGCATTTCCCCGACCAGCCCGCCGGGACCCGCGTTTTCTGGGGCTATGCGTTGCACCCCGACCGGGTGGGCGACTTTGTAGCGAAGCCGATGTCGGATTGCATCGGTCAGGAGATATTGATCGAGCTTTCTGGTCACCTCAACCTCGATTTGACGGTGTTCGAAACGGCGAACTGCATCCCTTGCCGAATGCCCTATATTACCAGCATGTTCATGCCGCGCGCGAGCGAGGACCGACCGCCGCCGGTCCCAAAGAACTCGAAGAACCTCGCCTTCGTCAGTCAATTCGTCGAAATACCCGAAGATGTCGTCTTCACCGTCGAATACTCTGTGAGGGTCGCGCAAATGGCGGTTTATGAGCTCCTTGGGATCGATGCGGAGATTCCACCAATAATACATCACGATAAGTCGGCGATGGTAAACCTCAACGCGGTGATCAAGGCATTCCGGTAGTACGCCATCAGTCCGGTCAGACGCCATGGCCCTGAAACTATAGCCGAAGTTCGTCATATTGCCGTGCCGCTCGTTGTTGCTCGGGCGCCAGAGTGGCTCCGTCATCCGCGGTTGAACCGCGATGAGGGTGGATGTCACACGTCCGGCTCCCACAGTCGATCGATCACGCCCGCGCCGGGATAGACGACGAGCAGTTCGGTGCCTGGATCCACGCGGAGCGCGGTTTCACCCTCGGCGAGCCACACCCCGCACGCCTCGAAGCCCTCGTCGTCGAACGCGCCGCCGCCCTCGAGCGGCACTAGCCAGATCGGCCGACCGTCACTGGCGAGCGTTGCCTCGCCCGAGCGCGTCCAACGCTCAAGCACGAAGGCGGCGTGGTCGGCGAGGATGGTACGACCTGGCGTGAGCTCCTTGGCTACATACGGTGCGACGTAGGGGACGGGATTGCTCGCTGCGATGCCCTCGTCGAGATGCAGCTCTCGCGGCCGGCCATAATCGTAGAGGCGGTACGTCAGATCGACATTCTGCTGAACCTCGACCAGCGTCAGCCCCGGCCCGATCGCATGGACGGTGCGCGCGGGCGAATAATAGACGTCGCCCGTCTTGACCGCCTTCCAGTCGACGAGCTTCTCGATCGTACCATCAAGCGCGGCGCGGCGAAGTTCGTCCTGGGTCATTGGGGCCATTGTGCCAATCGCGATTGTTGCACGCGGCTCCGCGGCGAGCACCACCCACGCCTCGTCCTTGCCGCGCGGATAGCCGTGCGCCTGCGCCACCGTATCGTCGGGGTGAACCTGGATGGACAGCTTCTCGCTGGTGAAGAGATATTTTATGAGCAGCTCGGGATCGCCGGGTGCCTCGAACCAGATCTCCCCGACGGGCTCACCGCCTGGCGCCACGCTGCCGAAGCCCGCCCACAGCTTGGTCCGCCCCCAGGGTTTCTCGATTCGCTTGGTGGTGAGGCGGATGGCGGCCATGAAGCGGGTTCCTTCGTCACGCGACGCCCTGTGGTGGCGAACCTATGACCGCGCGATCCATTCGTGCATCATTGGGGAGTCGCAGGGTTCCCGACACTCTCCCCGTGGAGGATGCGGAGGCGTCGCCTGTCGGGTTCGTCTGCCGCGTGGTTCACGTTCGGCTCGATCAGGTCATGGCGAGGCGCGGGCTGGAAAAATGCACTCGAGGCTGCCTCCCGGCGCCACGTTTGTGCCAGAGCGTGCCCGGCGATTCCGGCGACTCGATCAAGCGCCTCCCGGTGCGGAATATCGCACGGAAATCGCTCCCACCATTCTGTACGCTCACCCATGCTAGGGCCGGTCCAGATTTGCACGTGATACCCGGAAGCTCCTGGAGGATAGACGCACATGCCCACGATCAGCTTCTTGTCGGCGGCGAGCTGCAGAAGCTCGGTAAACATCATCGTCTCCTGTGTCTAACGGCATATCGGCTGATCGGAAACCAGCATCATCTACCTCCGAGGCCCCTGTCGCGCTTCGACTATAGTCCCGAGCCAAGGCCGGTGTTTTGATTCGGGTCAAAAGCTGAGGTGAGGGAAATGGGAGGGGCGCTCCGAACCAATGACCCCGCGCGAGATGATGCAGCCGTCATCGTCCGTTCCGCTCGAGAGCTCTCAGCCGGGAAGATCTGCCACGCCGCACAGAGATGCGGCGCATTCTTCGGGCCCGCCGCTACCAAAAAAAGTCCGCGTCAGATGGCCATCCCGACCATATCGCGACAGCTTTGGGCACATGTCCGACAGGTTAAAGCACACTGTCGCATCTGAGCGTCTGCGGCAAAGCTGTCGCAGTCGCGCGCGCAGGCTTCGCAAACCCGAGCGCAGGCCTCGCAAATCACTGCATGCTGCGAAGAGCGCCGCAATAAAGAGTTAGCTGTCGTCTGGCATATCTCCGCGCAGTCAAGCAGGAGTGAAAGATGCTTGGTGCTAACGTGTTTTCCGCCTTTGTCCATGCAGTAACGGGCAGTTTCCAGGCACATCTTATGTGATTCGAGACAATCCTGTACACAGTCCGATAACGTCATTCCCCGTTTCATACTCGCCATCCCCCTGCTTTGCTGCGCCTCGGCGGCGGAAATGACCGTCCCCGCCGCCGCAAGCGCAACACTACCAGAAATGAATGACCGCCGATTATGGTGAGTAGGTTTCATCATCACTTTCGTTCCTTTGTTTTCAGCCGACTTGCCGGTCATTGGGCTCGGTCGCACAAGATATCCTAACGCCCACTACGAGGCCGATCACAGCGAACATCATCGCCAACGCAGGAAATCCCCGGACGGTACGCGCTTCACTTGCACCAAACGACTTTAATTGGTGCGCTGCACTCGGCCAGCACGCGCCCAATCGCGGTTGCTGACCGCGGGCCGTCTTCGATTGCCTGCCTCGCAACCGCGCGCTTCTTGTCACCGCTGATCGTCAACATCAGCGTCCGTGTCGCCACAAGCGCCGCTCGAGTGAGGGTAACGCGCGCGACCGGTGCCTCCTTTGGTGGTGGGTCGGGAACGACGCCGCAGGCGCGGCGTGATAACGGAGCGCTCAACGCCGCCTCAAAATCCGGCCCCGGCAGGATCGAGGCGGTATGGCCATCCTCACCCATCCCGAGCCAGACAAGGTCGAATGGCCATTGCAGCACCCGCAGGCGCCGATCCGCGGCGCGGCCCGCCGCCCCTGGGTCGATATCCACGCGCTCGCACAGCGGCATTATGGTAGCGCCCGTGGTGCCGAAATGAGCGCGAATCAAGCCGGCATTGCTGAGCGGATCATCCTCCGCGACCAACCTTTCATCAGTCGGCAGCAGCATGACCTTCGGCCAGTTCAGTGAGCGAGCGGCCAACGCGCGGAATATCGGCACTGGCGTCTTGCCGCCCGGCACTGCAAGCAACGCGCACCCGCGCGCGTCGACCGCGCATTCTACCGCGATCTCAACATCGTTGACGACCTGCCACACCATTGCGGCCCAGTCGTCGAATTCCAGCCACTCGACCTCGTGCATCACCAAAGCCTCATTGGAAAGCGAGGGCGGCTACCTGCGAGCTAAGCATGCGCCGGGAGGAAGCAGCATGTTTGCCACATTTATTCCCGGTCACCCTACTCCGTCACTCCGTCAGGCTCCCAAGATGTTTCCTACGCCATCGCCGCCAGAAGCTGGTCGAGTGGCACCGTCGCGAAGGTGGTGAAGCTGTCGGCAACGGCATAGGGCAGCACCAGCACGCGATTGTGGACCATCGCGCCGCAACTGTAAGCCACGTTCGGAACATAGCCTTCGCGTTCTTCGGCATCTGATCGGAGCAGCGGTTGAGTCACGCGCGCCAGCAGTTTCGACGGATCGTTGCGGTCCAGGAGGCATGCCCCGATGCAATAGTTTCGCACTGAACCGACGCCATGCGTGATCAGCAGCCAGCCCTCATCGATCTCGATGGGCGACCCGCAATTGCCGATCTGAACGAATTCCCAAGGCCAGCGCGGCGAGACCGTTTTCACGCCGCCGTTCCAGTCGTATAGATCGTCCGACGTCAGGAACAAGATGTTCTCGTTGTCCTGCCGACCGAGTATTGCGTATTGCCCGTCGATACGACGCGGGAACAGCGCCATCCCCTTGCTGCTCGTGGCGTCTCCGTGGAGGGCTTTGAGTTCGAAGGTTCTAAAATCAGTGGTGCGGAGCAACTCCTGTCGGATCGCTTGACCATTGAAAGCGGTGTAAGTGCCGAGGTAAGTTGCGCTCCCGTCATCATCGACAAAACGAACGAGACGGAGGTCTTCGATGCCGTTGCGCTGGCTGGGCGTCATTGGAAACAATACGATTTCCGACAGATCATGACTCCCATCGCAGATGATACGCACGCCCGGCTCGCTCGTCCCGTCGCCGGGCATGTTTTCCATCTGCAGCACGACCGGCCTTGGACTGGAGGGATCGATCGCGACGACACCGTTCGCTCCGCACACGCCCGTGCGGAAGGCGACCGATGAAACATGTCCTTCGCCGACCGCTCGCAGCGAAAGAACGAAGCGGATGGCATCGGCTGCGACGCCGGACTGGTCGGGGTGAGGGACAATGCTCGGGTTGAACAAAGCCGCGGCCTCGTAGGAATATTCATTGCTGAAGTAAGCCCCAATCAAGATTGCGCGGTCGCGGCTGACTTCGCATTTGCATATAATCAATCCGTTCACCTCTTGAAACCGCCGAAGGAAGACTGACTCCACGTCCCGGTGACGACCTGAGAAGTCGGTCAGGAGGCGTCGCAATTCTTCGCGCAACTCGGCTTCATCGAGCGCAAGCACCCGATCTGCGATGCGTTGTGCGCGCGGACGATCTCCCTGGTCGAACCCCTTCGGATCCGCCGCTGGGGTGTAAGGCCGAATGACCACGCGCGCTGGATCGGACCGAAGCAACACAGGCAGGCGGGTCACAAAATCAGCCTTCGACATGATGAGCTCCATTGCTGTTGTCTCGCGGCTTCGTCCGCCGGTCGGATAGAATCTCGGTGCGCTTGTTCGGGAAGCCTTTGTTCAGGGCACTGGATCCCCTCGACCATTTGCCTGTGAAGGCCTCAGGCAAGCGATGATCGCCGAGATCGCGGTCCTGGTCTCGGCGACGTCCCGGACTGCGATCGTATCAATCCCCGCCTCACGAACAGGGTTGTCGTTGCCCCCCGGGTAGATCGCGTCGCCGAGGAAGAGCATTTCGGCGAAGGGAACGCCGGCATGCTCGGCTAGCTTGCGCATTCCATAAGCCTTGTCGATGCCCTGACGAGTGATGTCGATCGAGGTTGATCCGCCAATGTTGACCGAGAGATCGTGGAGCGTCGTTCGGAGGGCCGCCTGGAGGCGTTTGCGCTTGGCGAAGTCTGGATCCCACGCGGTCTTTGCGTCGAGGGGAGCGAGCTGCCCGAGCCCGGAAAACGTGATCTGGCTGCCGCGATCCTCCACTCGTTCGCCCCATATCTGGGTCTCGCGGAGCCCACTCTCGTCGGCTGCCCTGGTTAACGCATCGAGGATGCGGCTGCGCTCTTCTTGCGAGAAGACGTCGGCGTACACGACCTGCCAGCCCGCATCGAAACGGTAGAGCTTGGTACCCGTGGTCGGCATGATGAACAGCTGACGGAGGTTGGCTTTCCTGGGCAGCCGCGACACGACTTGTGTCTCGAACTGTGGCCAGTCGCCCCCGGAGATCACCGCAACGCGGAGGAGATCGAGAAGCTCGGCAAGCAACTCGGCCGTCGCTTGGTCGATCGGCTGTTTGCTCTCGGCCAGGGTGCCGTCCAAGTCGAAAGCGATAAGTCGCTTCATCGGCAAGCTCCACTCATGATGCCGTCGTCCGGCGGATCGTTGAAATCGCCTCGCTCATGGAGCCGCTTCCGGCAGGATGATCTCGTCTATCGCATGGGCAACGCCGTCCTCCTCGTTCGACCGAGTTACCCGGTCAGCGGCGGCCCGGACGGCATCGGGACCCTGTCCCATTGCAATCGAGAGACCTGCGCGCGCGAACATCGGCAGGTCATTGCGCTCATCGCCGAGCACGGCGACGTTAGCGAGCGGCACGCCGATCGCGGCGGCCAGTGCGGCGACGCCATCGCCCTTGTTGGCGCGGGGGGCGGTGATGTCGAGATAGTAGGGCTGGGAACGGCCAACGGTGGCGTCCTGCCCGAGTGCGGCCGCGATCTCTCCGTCAAGTCGCGCGAGCAGTGCATGGTCGTCGCTGACGCCGACGATCTTGTCGGGATGGGCGAGCAGTCCCGCGAAGTCGCGCCTGATGATCGGGTCGATGTTGGCCGCGCGGCGCTCGCGCGGAACATACACACCGTCAATTGCGCGGGCATACCAGAGGCCGCCCGCGAACAGCCACGGGGTGATGGCCGGGTGATCCAGCAGCGCGAGCGCCCGTGCGGCGCATTCGGGCTCGAGCTGGTCGGCCGAGACGACAGTCCCGTCGGGCTGGACGATCGTGCCACCATTGAAGGCGCCGAGGACGCCCGTGAGCTCCAGCCGTTCCGCGATCCACAGCATGCCGCTGGGCGGTCGGGCGCTGATCAGGCTCACCGCGATGCCGGCCGCCTTGGCCCGCCCGACCGCTGCGATCACGCCTTCGGAGAGGCTCTTGTCGCGGCGGACGAGCGTGCCGTCGATATCGGACACGAGTAGGCGGATGCGCCCGCTCACCCGAGGTGATGCCAGCGTCGGTGCGAGCGGTGCATCAGCGCATCCGCACTTTCGGGACCGGCGCTGCCCGCAGCATATTCCTCCGGAGTGCCCTGAGCCCACACATCGAGGAGCGGCTGCACCGCGCGCCAGCCACCTTCGATCTGGTCGGCTCGCTGGAACAGCGTCTGATCGCCGGTTAGCACGTCGTAGAGCAAAGTTTCGTAGCCAGTCTGGTGGCCGACCTCGAAATGGTCCTTGTAGCGAAAGTTCATGGCGACGGGCGCGGTGTTCACGACGGGCCCCGGCCGCTTGACCACAAACTCGAGGCTGATGCCCTCGTCCGGCTGAATTTGCACGACGAGGCGGTTGGGGGGCAGGCGATCCACCACCGTCTCCCGGAACAGCGCCAGTGGCACGTCACGGAACTGAACCACGATCTCGGTATCGCGTACCGGCATCGCCTTACCGGTGCGTAGATAGAAAGGCACGCCCGACCATCGCCAGGTCTCCACGTGCACCTTGAGCGCGGCGAAGGTCTCGGTGCGGCTGGCGGGATCGACGTCCGGTTCGGCGAGGTAAGCGGGCACTGGCTTGCCGGCTATGCTGCCAGCTGCATAGCGGCCGCGAATGGCCTCGGCCGGATCGATCGGGCGGATGGCGGCGATGACCTTCCCCTTCTCGGTATGGATTGCCTCGGCATCGAAGCTGATCGGCGGCTCCATCCCAATCATCGCCAGCAGCTGAAAGAGGTGATTGGGTACCATGTCGCGCAATGCGCCCGTGCCGTCATAGAATCTGCCGCGCGTGCCGACAGTCACGGCCTCGGCGGCGGTAATCTGGACATGATCGACGTAGCGGTTGTTCCAGACGGCTTCGATCATGGCGTTGCCGAAGCGTGCGACCATGATGTTCTGCACCGTCTCCTTTCCCAGGAAATGGTCGATCCGGTAAATCTGATCCTCTCTCGCCTGGGTAAGGATCTGCCTGTTGAGCGCCTGCGCAGTGGCGAGGTCGGTGCCGAACGGCTTTTCGATCACGATGCGGCGGAAGCCGGCAGTCGCGTTGAGCAGCCCCCCTTCGCCGAGCTGATCGACGACGGTCCCGAAGAAGCTCGGTGCGGTGGCGAGGTAGAAGACCGCGTTGCCGGTGAGTTGGGTGCCGAGCGCCTGGTACGTGGCGGGATCGGCGAAATCGCCCCGCAAATAGCGGATACGGCCGCGGAGCCGCTGCCAGTCGGCATCGTCCTTCACGAAATCGTCAAGCGCCTGGCGCAGATGCTCGTCGTCGCCGTCATGATGGCTGACGCCGAGCAGCGTCATGTCATCGGCGAGCAAGCCGGCCCGGGCGAGGTTAACGAGCGCGGGTACCAGCAACCGGCGGGTGAGGTCCCCTAGAGCGCCGAAGATGACGAAGGTAGCAGGGGGTGCAGCCGGAGCATCGCTCATTGGGGCATCTCGACATGGCCCCCAAAGCCGAACCGCATCGCCGAGAGCAGCTTGTCGCCGAATGTCGTGTCGACCCGGCTGCGGTAGCGCGCGAACAGTGCTGCAGAGAGGACGTAGGCAGGAACCGCCTCCTCCATTGCCGCCTCGATCGTCCAGTGACCCTCGCCGGAATCCGCGACTTGGCCAGAGAATTGCTCGAGCATCTGATCCTTGGCGAGCGCCGCGGCCGATAGGTCGAGCAGCCAAGAGGAAATGACGCTACCGCGCCGCCAGACCTCGGCGATGTCGGTCAGGTTGAGGTCGAAGCGCTCGTCTTCCGGCAGCTTGTCGGAAGACTTGCCCTTCAGGATGTCGAACCCCTCAGCATAGGCCTGCATCAGGCCATATTCGATGCCGTTGTGCACCATCTTGACGAAGTGGCCCGAACCCGCGGGACCGGTGTGGATATAGCCCTTCTCGGCGCGCGCATCCTCATTGGGGTCGCCGCGCTCCGGCGTGCGCGGGATGGTGCCATGGCCCGGCGCCAGCACCTCGAACAGGGGATCGAGGCTGTCGAGAGTAGCAAAATCGCCGCCGATCATCATGCAATAGCCGCGCTCGAGTCCCCATACGCCGCCCGAGGTGCCCACATCGACATAGTGGAGGCCTTGCATTGCGCACAGCTTCGCCCGGCGGATGTCGTCCTTGTAGAAGCTGTTGCCGCCGTCGATGATGATGTCGCCTGGGGCAGCCAAGGCCATCAGCGTCGCGATCGTGCTCTCCGTCGGCGGCCCCGCCGGCAGCATTACCCAGAAGATTCGCGGGCTCTCCAGCTTGTCGGCGACCTCCTCAAGCGAGGCGGCGGCGGTCGCGCCTTCGCCGGCCAGCTCTGCCACCGCCGGAGCGTTGCGATCGAAGGCGACGATCTCGTGACCGCCGCGCATTAGCCGGCGCGCTATATTGGCTCCCATCCTGCCGAGGCCGATCATTGCGAGACGCATGCGCTGGTTCCTTAATTCTGGGCTGCCGCGACGATCGCCGCGCGCAAGGCTTCGATGCGCCCGCCGGCCTTTTTCAGGTGGACGCGCAGAACGCGCCGGCCGCGCGCGGCGAGCACGTCCATGTCGCCGCGCGCCTGCGCGATCTGGACGGTGCCGAAGCTCGCCGTCCTGCCGGGAATCGCCAGATCGGGATCGGGATCGCGCGTGATCGTCAGGAAGACGCCGCTCGCCGGGCCGCCCTTGTAGGCCTGGCCCGTCGAGTGGAGGAAGCGCGGCCCGAAGCCCGCGACCGTCGCCACCGCCTTGGCATCGCGTACCGCTACCCGCATCGCCGCGATTGCCGCCGCGTTCGTCTCGTCGCGCTCCACATAGCCAAGGAACCCGGCATAATCGCCAGGCGCCAGGCCTGCGAAGTGCATCCGCAGCAGCGCTGCCGGTTGGGCTGAACCAAAGCCGCTGTCGTCTGCGGTAAAGATGGCGAAGTCATTATCCTCCGCCGCGGCGGTCTCGGGCTCCAGCGCGCCCGACGCCTCATAGGCATCCACCAGCTTGCGCGTGGCGATCTTGGCATCTTCCACGTCGGGCTGGTCGAACGGATCGATGCCGATCACCGCGCCGGCGACCGCGGTCGCGATCTCCCAGCGGAAGAATTCCTGCCCGATCAGCTCGGGCTTGGCGACCGTGATGCGGACCACTGGATGCCCGGCTTCGGCCAATTTCGTCAGCGCCGTATCAAGGCCATCCTCGGCGTCGCCCGCCATCTCGAAGTGGACGAATAGCCGGTCGGCCCCATAGGCTTCGATCGCGCCGATTGGCTCCAGATCGACCGGGACGATGCCCTTGCCCTCCTTGCCGGTCGACTCCGCAAGCAATTGCTCGAGCCACGCGCCGAATGGCGCGAGCTTCGGCGACGTCAGGATGGTGAGCTTGTCGCGCCCGGCGAGCGCCGCCTCGCCGATGATCGCGCCAAGCCGGATGCCCGGATTCGCCGCCGCCGGCGCATCTGGCCCACAGGCGAACACCATCGGCGCCGTCGCCTCGTAGAAGGCGTGGACGTCGATCCCCATCGCGGCGGCCGGCACCATGCCGAAGGCGGAGAGCACCGAGTAGCGCCCGCCGATCGCGGGATCGCCGGGGAAAACATGCGCGAAGCCATCCGCTTTGGCCGTCGCCTCCAGCTTCGATCCCGGATCGGTCACGGCGACGAAGCAGGCGCCATCCTTGCCGGCAAGATCGTAGAAAAAAGCGCGCAGCAGCTCCGGCTCCATCGTCGAGCCCGACTTGGACGAGACGATGAACAAGGTGTCGGCCGGATCGATCGCGGTGGCGACGGTGGTGATCTGGCCAGGATCGGTGGTGTCGAGCACGTGCAGCGTCGGGCTGCCCGGCGCGTTGCCGAGGATGTTCGCCAGCACCTCGGGCCCGAGGCTCGATCCGCCCATGCCGAGCAGAACGGCGTGGCTGTAGCGCTTCGCTTCCTCGCCGAGCGCCTTCAATGCGGCGGGATCGACCTGCTGGCCGCGTGCGGCCGCCAGCCATCCAAGCCATTTGCTCTCGTCCTTGCCCGTCCAGAGCTTGGCGTCGCCCGCCCACAGCTGCCGTGCCCAGACATCTGCGCGGGCTTGTTCCAACCGCTTCTCAACGGCTTCGTTCAGCCCGGCCGGCAGCGTGGCCGTCATCCCGTTCTGGCGATCTCCGAGGAAGGCGGTGCGCTTCTGCGCGACCGCGCCGAGCAGCGCATCGGCCGCATCGGCGAACAGCCGCACGCCTTCATCGACCAGCCCCGTGGTGACGCCGCCGAGATCGAGGCCGAGGCGCTTGGCCTCGTCGAGAACATGCCGCGCCTCGTCCAACCTTTCGGTGAGCATTCCGTGGACGCTGCCGTGGTCTCTGAACGCGTCCATCGTCTTGGGTGGCATCGTGTTGATCGTGTCGGGGCCGATCAGCGTGTCGATATAGAGCGTGTCCGGATAGGCCGAATCCTTGGTGCCCGTGGAGGCCCAGAGCAGCCGCTGCGGCATCGCGCCCTTGGCGGCGAGCGCCTGCCAGCGGTTGCCCGCGATGAAGCCGCGATACCAGTCATAGGCGAGCTTGGCGTTGGCGATGGCCACCTTACCACGGATCGCCTTCAGGGCGTCGCTCTCGGGATCGTAGGCCGCCACCCGCGCGTCGATCGCCTTGTCGATCTGCGCGTCGATCCGGCTGACGAAGAAGCTGGCGACGCTCGCGACACGGTCGACCGGCTCGCCGCGCTGCACCCGCGCCTCCAGGCCGCCGACATAGGCCTCCGCCAGGGCCTGATAGGCTTCGAGCGAGAACAGCAAAGTGACGTTGATGTTGATGCCGTCCGTGATCAGCCGGCGGATCGCGGGCATGCCGGCCTTCGTGCCCGGCACCTTCACCATCAGGTTCGGCTCGCCGACGGCCGCCCAAAGCCGCTGCGCTTCCTCGATCGTCGCATCGGTGTTGTTGGCGAGATAGGGCGAGACTTCGAGGCTGACATAGCCGTCCTTGCCGCGGAGCCTGTCATAGGCCGGCCGCAGGTCGGCCGCGGCCGCCTTGATGTCGGCGATCGCCTGACTTTCATAGGTGTCGACCACGCTCGCATCGGCCTTGCCGAGGAATTCCGTGAAGCCGGCGTCATAGGCGTCCCCATGCCCCATAGCCTTCTCGAAGATGGAAGGATTGGAGGTGACGCCGGTGAGCCCATCCTCCTCGATGAGCTTGCGCAGCCCGCCTTGGCCCAAAAACTTGCGGTCGACGAAATCGAGCCAGACGGCCTGACCCGCTTCGCTGAGTTGCTTCAAGCGGCTGGTCATGTGTTCTTCTCGATCAGCTCGCGCGCCACGGCGCAGATATTGGCGACGGTGAAGCCGTATTTCTCCTGCAGCTTGGCAAGCGGGGCGGAGGAGCCGAACGTCTTCATCGTGATCGTGCCGCCATCATGGCCGACATAGCGATCCCACCCCATCGAACCGGCCTGCTCCACCGCGAGGCGGGCGCGCACCGCATTGGGGAACACCGTCTCGCGATAGGCATCGTCCTGCTTCTCGAACAGGTACCAGCTCGGCAGCGATACTACGCGGGACTTCACCCCCTCGGCGACCAGCTGCTCGTGCGCTGCGACCACCATCGGCAGTTCGCTGCCGGTGCCGATCAGGATCACGTCGGGATCGCGGTCTTCCACATCCGCGAGGATATAGCCGCCCCGCTCCAGCCCGTCGGCGGACGCATATTTCTCGCGGTCGAGCGTCTGGATCGCCTGGCGGGAGAAGATCAGCGCGGTCGGCTCGCTGGTGTGCGAGAGCGCGACTTTCCACGCCATCGCCACCTCGTTGGCATCGCCCGGCCGGATCGTGTCGAGCCCCGGGATCGCTCGCAGCGTTGCCAGATGCTCGATCGGCTGGTGGGTCGGCCCATCCTCGCCCACGCCGATGCTGTCATGGGTGAACACGAAGACCACCGGCAATTCCATGATCGCCGCGAGCCGGATCGGGGCCCGCATATAGTCCGCGAAGACCAGGAAGGTACCGGTGTACGGACGCAGGTAACTCAGCGCCATGCCGTTGGCGATCGATCCCATCGCATGTTCGCGCACGCCGAAATGCATGTTGCGGCCGGAATAATCGTCCCGCTCGAAAGCGCCGGCACCCTCGAAGGTGAGGTTCGTCTTGGTCGAGGGGGCGAGATCGGCCGCGCCGCCGATCAGTAGCGGCACGTGGGGTGCGATGGCGTTCAGCACCTTGCCACCGCTGTCGCGCGAGGCGAGGCCCTTGGCGTCGGTCGGGAAGGGCGGGATATCGGCGTCCCACCCGTCCGGCAGCTTGCCTTGGCGTAGCAAGCCTATTTCGGCGGCCTCCGCCGGGAAGCTCTCGCGGTAGCGCGCGAACATCGCTTCCCATGCCTCGCGCGCGGGCTTGCCGCGGCCGGAGACGGCATCGTGGAAGGCCTCGGCAACGCCGTCTGGCACGAGGAATTGCGCACCCTCGGGCCACCCATAGGCCTTCTTGGTCGCGCGAACATTAGCCTCGCCGAGCGGCTCGCCATGCACCTTTTCGCTGCCCGCCCTCGGGCTGCCCCAGCCTATTACAGACTGAACGACGATGAAGGTTGGCCGGTCGTCCGTCGCGCGGAAGGTCTTCAATGCCTCCGCGAAGGCGTGGGTGTCGTTGGCGTCGTCGAGGTGGATGACGTTCCAGCCATAGCCCACGAACCGCTGGCCCACATCCTCGGTGAAGGCGAGCTTGGTCGATCCCTCGATCGAGATATGGTTGCTGTCGTAGATCCAGCAGAGGTTGGAAAGCGCGAGATGACCGGCGACCGAGGCAGCCTCGCCGGAAACGCCCTCCATCATGTCGCCGTCGCCGCACAGCACATAGATGTCGTGATCGAACAGGTCGAAGCTGTCGCGATTGAAGCGGGAAGCCAGCGCATGCTCGGCAATCGCCATCCCCACCGAATTGCCGCAACCCTGGCCGAGCGGACCGGTGGTCGTCTCGACCCCAGTCGTCATACGATACTCTGGATGGCCGGGAGTCTTCGAACCCAATTGCCGGAACTGCTTGATGTCGTCGAGACTGACCGCAGGCTTACCCGTCAGCTTGCCGTCAGCATCGATCTCCTTGACCCCGGCCAGGTGCAGTACGGCATAGAGCAGCATCGAGGCATGGCCGACCGACAGAATGAAGCGATCGCGGTTCGGCCAATCGGGCGTGTCCGGATCGTAGCGGATGAAGTCCCGCCACAGCGTATGAGCCGCCGGCGCGAGCGCCATCGGCGTGCCTGGATGGCCCGAATTGGCCTTCTGCACGGCATCCATCGCCAGCGTGCGGATGGTGTCGATCGCGAGTCTTTCCCTCGATCCGTCCTCATGCGATGGCTGTGCCGACGCCGTTGTACCGGGCATATACCTCCTCGCGATCCCTTTGTTCGACGCACGTGCACAGCACGACTCCATCCGAAGGACGCTCGCTGCGCCTGCCGAAGATTGGCGTGGCGACAGGTCGCGTCATTGACGCAGATCAAAGCGTGACATTGCGGGCGAGGCAACGGGTGAACAAGCTGCCGCACACCATCGGATGGCCGACCGACAATGCAGCTGCTACACCGCGATACCAGGCGCTTCGTCCGCGACATCTTGCTCACACGGACCACGCCCGTCGAAAGCCCGCAGAGAAACGGCCATTGCTGGGGCTTTCGTCCGCACGCTCAAGCGTGGCTACGCCCAGGTCATCCTGCGTCCCGGCGTCGCCGGCGTCATCGGGCGGCTGCCCGCCTGGCTCGATCACTGCAATCGCGGGCATTCGCATCGCGCACTCGGCTAACGCGCGCTTCGCGAGTTCATCGAACGTTCGATCCGAGAGAACCTGTCCGGCCTTTAGGGGAGAACAGTGGGCTGTCACGAATGATCTGATGCGGTGGAAGGCTCCGCGCATCAACGTAGCCGTGCAACCGTCGAGATTAGGTGAAGCCGCCTATTCCATCACACTTAGGAGGTTATCGATTGAGGCCGTAGCAAAGGCTGTGAAGCTGTCAGCCACCGCATATGGCAGGAACATCGTCCGACCCTGGACGATCGCACCACAGCTATAGACGACGTTGGGCACGTATCCGTCCCGTTCGTGTGGACTCGGGGCCAGTACCGGCCGCGGCGTGCGCGCAAGCAGTTTTAATGGGTCATTCTTGTCGAGCAGGCATGCGCCAATGCAATAGTTGCGCACGGTCCCGACGCCGTGGACTATTACTAGCCAGCCTTCGGCGATCTCGATCGGCGACCCGCAGTTACCCATCTGGACGAACTCCCAAGGGAATCGCGGCGCGATGATTTTCGCGCCGCCCTCCCAGTGGAGTATGTCATCAGAAACGTGCAGCCAGATATTTTTGTTGTCCTGACGTCCGAGCATGGCGTAATTGCCCGCGATACGCCGAGGGAACAGTGCCATCCCCTTCCCTATGGCCGCTTTGCCGGTCAGAACGCGCATCTCGAACGACCTGAAATCGGTGCTGCTCAGCAATTCCGAGAGCACCTCGGCACCGCTGAACGCGGTGTAAGTTCCGTGATAGATTATGCTGCCATCATCGTCGCAGAAGCGGACGAGGCGCATATCCTCGATACCTTGGCGCTGGCTCGGCAGAACCGGAAAAAGCACGATCTCCGAGATCGTTCGACTGCCCGCGCAGCACAGGCGCACTGCCACGTCTCCCCCCTTTTCGCAGGTCTCGATGAGTGGTGGCACCGCTGTGGGGCTGGGATCATCGACTACGAGTTCGCCGCCCGGTGTCCAGGTGCCGGTGCGGAACGTCACCGAAGAAACATGCCCCTCGCCGATGCCTCGCAGCGACATCACGAAACGGATGGTGCCTTCAGGGAGACCCGACTGGTCGGGATGGAGCACCGCGCTCGGGTTGAACAAGGCCGCAGCCTCATAGGCATACTCTTCGCTGCAGTAGGCACCGATCAACCGCCGCTGCTCGGCGTTGATACGATCGGCGCCCTCAATCCGGCCGGCGACTTCGTCGAACCGGCGAAGCAGCATCGCATCGACGTCGCGGTGATTCTCGTCCAGAGACAGGGTGACGCCTTTCAACTGGCGCGCCAACTCAGCCTCGTCGAGCGCCACGGTCAGGTCGACAGTCTCCTGGGTGCGGGACGTGCCGCCGTCGAAACCTTCGGGATAGCTCGGCTCGAACGGCCGGACGACGGTGCGCGATGGATCGGGTCGAAGCACGCGATCGTAGAAGTTGAGCTTTGCGCGTTCGGTCATACTAGGTCCTTGTTGTCAAAACAGAAATGCTATTTCGAGACAGCCGCTTGAGGATGACCGTGATGGATGGCGTCTCAATGAGTAACTCTGCGGTCCGGACGCGTAGACCGCGCAAGGGATCGGCCACTTCCAGCGCCAATATGTCAACGCCCTGAACAAGCGCGTGGCGACCACATTGCGCGGCGAAACGATTTGCGCCGGGCGTTTGCGCATCACCCTCACTGATACCAACCCCGTCATCTGGCGAGCGGTCGATGTTCCCGTCGAGGCCAGCCTCAGGATGGTGCACGACATCATCCAGTCGGCGATGGGCTGGCAGGATTATCATCTCTGAGAGTTCGACGCCGCTATGGCCTGCCCGATCCCGAATGGCCCGATACCAAATATCCGCGCTACATCGACGACGCACGCCGCGGCCCGCCCGAAGACTGCGGCGGCACGCCGGGGTTCGAGAAACTTCCTCGCCGCCATTGCCAAACGCCGCGCCGTCGGGAAGACCGCCTAAGCAAAACGGCTGAATTCATTGGCGTGCGGCCTGCAGACAACGCTTACGGCGCCGCTGTCTTGGCGCGCAGAAATGGTATGGCCCGCATCGACAGCAGCAGATTTTAGCGGCGTAACAAACTGATGATCGTTTGCCAGTAGCATGGCGGTCAGCGCCGCAAGGTACGCAAGGGTCGATTCCGCGCCTTGATTGGCGTTCCGCCGATCAGGGTGGAGGCCGTCAAAGCAGGCTCCCGCAGCGGTATCGGCGACAGGGATGCGCAGGTCATTTTCTCCGAGAAACCAGCTGAATGCCCGCCGAGCTTCCTGCCTCCACCTCTGGTCCCCACTGACACTCGCCGCGATAAGGCAAGCGCTGACGGCCGAACACGCTTCTAATGGCTGCTGGTCGAACGGCTCTGGATGGCGACGATCGGTGCCGAAGGTGTCGGTGCCAATGGGCCGGAAGTGGCCCGCCTCGGCCGTCTGCAACTTCATCAGCCAACGCAGCGTGTCGAGACCGACCTGGATGTGGCGAGAATTGGATCGCGAATGGCCAGTCACCAGGAGGGCTTCGCATAGCTTGGCGTTGTCGTAGCCCAGCCGATCCTCGAACCAGTTCCAGTCCGGAGCAGCGGCGTCCGACCAGCGCTGAAACAAACGATCGGCGAGGTTGTCCCTCAGCCGCTCGAATCCGCGATGGCCTGGAAAACGTCCCAGAAAACCTTCGATCCCAAGGAGACCGTATGCCCATGCGCGCGGCGAGGAGGTATCGTTCAAGGGGGGCGCGAAGTCCAGCAATCGCGCAGCGGCCCAGCTATCGAGACGACGCGGATCTTGGTGCCGTGCAACGGCACCGAGTGCCCAGACCGCCCGGCCATGGGCATCGTCGGCACCAGGTTCATCGAGCCATTCGCGATCGAACCCCATGAAATTATGGACCCTGCTTTCGGCGGGACACCAGGCATGTTCGACGAACGCGGCGTAGGTGAGAGCGAGCCGGTCCTCCTGTGAAGAAAGGGGTCGCAGTCGGGCAATTTCGGCCATGAGCAGCAGCGCGCGCGCATTGTCGTCAAGGCAGTATCCGTGTCTGCGGTCGGGAACTGCAAACTGAGTATGCTGGATCAATCCGACGTTATCGGTCAATGCAGCAAGGTGGACCGTCGCGAGCGGAGGCAATTCATTCCTTCTTGCTCCCCCTGGAGCGAAGGGAATGACCTCAGCCTTGGGGGACCGTCTTTCAAGCCTTACGTCGGAAAAGACCTCCAGATACTGTCGTGCGACATTCGACCACGTCATCGTCCTTCCCAGCGCGTAAGCTTGCGTCCGGATTGCGCTGCGGGATGTATCGTCGTCTATCAGCTGGCTGACCGCGCCAGCCAGCGCGTTCGGTGCGCCGAACGGTACGAGGACGCCGCAATTGTCGGCGAGCAGTTCCTGCGCATACCAGAAGGGCGTCGAGACCACAGCCTTACCCAACGCTACGGCATAGGCCAGCGTGCCCGAGACGATCTGGGCCTCATTCGGGTATGGGGACAGATAGATGTCGCAAGCCGCAAGATGGTCCAGAAGTTCGTCCAGTGAGAGGTATCGGTCGACAAAATGAATGTGGTCGGTCACCCCCAGTTCGTCTGCGAGAGCGACGAGGCTCGCACGATAACGCTCGCCCTCGTGACGGCGAAGGCTCGGATGGGTCGCACCAACGATCATGTAGAGGATCTTGGGGTGGTCGCGAACCAGCGCGGGCATTGCGCCGATCGCTGTTTCGATCCCTTTGCCGGGCCCGAGCAAACCGAAAGTCATCAGTACTGTTCGATCCGCAAGCCCCAGATCGTGTTGCGCCATCGCCGGGTCGAGAAAAGGGCGATCAGGAACGCCGTGCGGAATTACGCTGATCCGCTCGGACGGAACGCCATAGAGGTCCTCCAGTATCTGTCGGCCCTTGTCTGCCATGGCAACCAACCGCGCGGAGCGCCCAATAATTTCATCCATAACCTGGCGTTGGGCGGGGTTGGGCGCCGCCAGGATAGTGTGCAGTGTTGTGACCACGGGCGTCTTTAGCCCGCGCAGCAGTTCGAGCACATTCTCCCCCGCTTCACCGCCGAATATCCCGAACTCGTGCTGCAGGGAGACGACCTCGATGTCGGCGACGTTCAGGAAATCAGCGGCGACTGCGAAGGATGCAGGATCGGAGTGATCGATCTCAAGCGGTACAAAGTCGGGATAGGCATAGCTCCCGCCACTATCGGTGACGGCGACCGTGATGCACGACAGGTTCGGATCTTGGCTGGTGAGCGCGCGTTGCATGTCATCGGTGAAAGTCGCGATGCCGCAATGCCGCGGGACGCAGGTTCCGATCAAAGCAATACGCTTTAGAGAAGGGACCGTGCGTGCGTCGTTCATTGGAGTACCTCAAACGTGTAAATTCTCTCGGAAAATGCGTGCTGAGTACTGAGCTCAGCGCGGGCTCGCAGCTCGTTGGGCGGGTCGTCGTTCGACAGTTCATCTCTCCAATGGTTGATAAACGAACCCAGGTCAGACTACCCTGACGGACAACCGTGAGCCCTTGTGGCGGCTGGACCATAGTCCAGAGTCAAGGCTGTCTTTCAGCTCATTCGCGGTGAACTTCGGCAGGCGTGGTGGAAGAGACATCATGAACGGGTACGGCTGTGGCCGCGCACGAACTGGCCGGGTCCGCCTCACATGTAAGTGGCGAACCAAACGGGCGCCCCACAAGCGTCCAGGTGCTTGGCGCCATCAGCCGGCGTCTTCTGGTTTTACCCGCCCGGCCGCCCTATCGGCGCGGCGCCAAACGCGAGGAACGAAGGGAGGTACCTGCGCCGCATATCGGCGGTAGTCTTCTCCGAACTCGCGAAGCGCGTCCCGCTCCTCATGGCGTGCGAGACGAACGTACATCACGACCAGCACTGGAAACATGCCGAGTGTAAGCAGAGTCGGCCACTGCAGCAGGAAGCCGAACATCACCAGAATGAACCCGACATATTGCGGATGCCGAATCCGCGAATAGATGCCGCCTGTAGCTAGCTTTTGCTCTTGCTGGGCGGTGTGCAACACCTTCCATGCCACCGAGATGAGCATAAAACCCCCGCCGATGAGCACGAAGCTCGCAATGTGGAATGGGCCGAAATGAGGATTGGTCCTCCAGCCGAACATCATCTCAAGCAAATGCCCGGCATCGTGTGAGAGCCAGTTGACCCCCGGAAACCGGGATTGGAGCCAGCCTGAGAGAAGGTAGATCGTCAGCGGAAAACCGTACATTTCCGCGAACAGGGCCACGAGGAAGCCGCTGAATACGCCGAAACTTCGCCAGTCACGCGGCGTATGTGGCTTGAAAAAGCTGAAGGCGAAGAGGATGAAGACGGCCGCATTCACTGCCGCGACCCCCCACAAGCCATAGGCGGGCACATCGCTGTGGGTCATGGCCAGGCAGCTCCCGGCCGCCTAACGGATTGGGGAGCGCGGACGCGGACCGATCCAGGGAAAGAATGTCCGAGCAGGGTGCGTCGCGATTGGTCAAGCGACGCACTGTGCCGAAAGCCTGTCGCCGACGGACGCGCGGCGCTATGTCTCCTCTCCGCTCTGTCGCCCAGCTCATCGACGATCATTTTCTCATCCTGCTTTATGTCTACGGATCATTGGGTGCCACCCGAGACGCGTCATTGACGCAGATCAAAGCTGCACTCCGCACTCAAGGCGACAAGTGTTGCGGGTCGCGGCGCGCCCATTGCCAGGCCGCTCAGGACTGCACTGCATGCAAGCGCTCGAGAATCGCCCCTATGATGAGCTGGCCATCGGCGAAACCGCGGCGCTCACGCGCGAGCTGGAGCGTTTTGGCCCCTCGGGCCTCAAGAACGACATCATCGAGCTGCAGCCCGGCGCCAGCGCCTGGGCCGGCCTGCTCCTCTCCCATCTCATCGAAACGCAGCTACCGGGGCTCGGCACGATCACCCTCACTCAGACGCTGACCTATGGGCGCCCGGATACGCCAAGCGGCGCGATCACGGCCACCCTCGCGGTCCGCGAAAAGCGCAGTGACGGTCATGTCGTGCTCGATTTTCAATGCTCGGATCCATCGGGAGCAATCCTGGTGCATGGCTGGGCCGAGGTCGTCGCCCCGCGCGAAAAGCTGCGGCGCGCGGCGAGCGTGTCCTCTTCCGTAAAGCTCCACACCCCGGGTGCCCGCTATCGGGCGGCGCTGGAGAAGGCGCAAGGCCTGCCCCCGATCAGAACCGCGGTCGTGCATTCAGTTGACGAAGCTTCGCTTCGCGGGGCGGTCGAAGCGGCTGATGCTGGGCTGATCGTGCCAATCCTGGTCGGCCCCGCCGCCCGGATCGCGCAAGCGGCAGAGGCGGCTGGGCTTCCCCTGGGCGCATTCGAGCTGATCGACGTTCCCCATAGTCATGCTGCTGCGGAAAAGTCCGTGGCACTGGTCCGCGAAGGGCAGGTGGAGGCCCTCATGAAGGGGGCGCTCCATACCGACGAGCTCATGGGCGCGGTCGTGGCCAGTGGCAGCGGTCTCAAGACCGAGCGGCGGATAAGCCACATCTTCGCGCTGGATGTCCCGAGCTACCACAAGCCGCTGTTCATCACCGATGCTGCGATCAACATCTACCCGACGCTCGACGACAAGCGAGACATTGTCCAGAACGCAATCGAACTGTGTGTCGCGCTCGGGATCGACCCACCTAAGGTCGCCATCCTCTCAGCGACAGAGATGGTCCATGCCAAGATCAGTTCCACGGTCGAGGCGGCCGCGCTGTGCAAGATGGCCGAGCGCGGGCAGATTACGGGCGGCTTGCTGGACGGGCCGCTCGCGTTCGACAACGCCATCTCAAAGGAGGCAGCGGCAGCAAAGCACATCGCATCGTCCGTGGCCGGCGATGCCGATATTCTTCTCGCGCCAGACTTGGAGTCGGGCAATATGATCGCCAAGCAGCTGATCTATCTCGCCGGGGCCGATGCCGCGGGCCGGGTCCTCGGCGCCCGCGTGCCGATCATGCTGACCAGCCGTGCCGACGGCGCGTTGGCACGGGTCGCGTCCTGCGCGCTGGCGCAGATCTTCATTCGCAGCCGCTTGTCGCGTGCCCTATGACATCCTCCATCCTGGTCCTCAATGTCGGCTCGTCTACGCTGAAGTTCGCGCTCTTTGACGGTGCCGGACTTGATCTCTTGTGTCGGGGTGTAATCGAAGATCGGGGCGCTGGATTCCCGGTCAGTACAAGCGGCCCCTATGCCCCCGCCTTCGCCGCTCTGCCGGGAGCTGCAGGGGCAACCCTGCCGGCCCGGATCGAATGGCTACTGAGGACCGCCGCAACCAAGCTTGTCGACAGGCCGCTGGCGGCCGTCGGACACCGAGTGGTCCACGGCGGCACAACGTTTGCGGAACCGGCCATCGTGAATGCAGCGATGCTCGACGAACTGGGGCGGCTCATTCCGCTTGCGCCGGCTCACCAGCCGCACAACATCGCTGCGATCGCCGCCGTAACGGCGATGGCGCCGGACTTGCCCCAGATTGCCTGCTTCGACACGGCGTTTCATCGCACCCAACCGCGGGTGGCGCAGCTCTATCCGCTGCCGCGGGCACTCAGCGACGAGGGATTGCTGCGGTTCGGCTTTCACGGACTCTCTTACGAGCATGTCGCACAGGCACTTGTCGAGGTGGCCCCTGATCACGCCAATGGCCGCGTGATCGCGGCGCATCTCGGGCACGGTGCGAGCCTCTGCGCGATGCGGAATCGACAGAGCGTCGGCACGACGATGGGGTTCACCTCTCTCGAGGGGCTGATGATGGGAACCCGTTCGGGGTCGATTGATCCCGGGCTAATCCTCTATCTGATACGCGACCGCGGCATGACGGTAGAAGCCGTTGGCGACCTTTTGAACAGCCGCTCCGGTCTTCTCGGCGTGTCAGGGCTGAGCGATGATGTTCGCATCTTGGCGCAGAGCCCGGATCCCTCCGCCGCCGAGGCGCTCGACCTGTTCGCGTACCGGGCAGCGCGCGAGATTGGCTCGTTGATGGTGGCGGTCGGCGGCTTGGACCTCCTCGTATTTACCGGGGGCATCGGCGAAAACTCTGCGTCCCTTCGCGCCGCCATCTGCGAACGGCTGCGTTGGGCTGACGTTATCCTTGATCCCGCCCGAAATGAGCAGGGCCTGCCCCGCATCAGCGCGGAGGCAGCACGCGTGAAGGTCTTCGTCATACCGGCCAATGAGGAGCTTGTGATAGCGACCGCGACGCGAGAGTTGACGGCGGGCCTGGCAGGGCGCAGCGGCGGTAAGCGGCGCTCGCCGCCTTCGGTCCGATGAGCTTCGCATCAGCGTTCTTCGGCATCCTCCTCGAAAAGCCTGATCCGGTTGATGACGGAGACGAAGAACGCGGTCGACCATCCAAGCAGGATGATTCCGTTGGCACCTTCGATGGCGCCGACCAACCGCCAGGCTCTCGGGAGAACGACGTCGCCATATCCGAGAGTGGAGTAGGTCGTGGTCGAGAAATAGAGCGCGTCGTCGAAGGTCGGGAGCGCCCCGACCGCCGCGTACAGAATCGCGTAGGTCCAGATCTCGATGGTGTGGAGGGCGAACAGCCCGAACGCGGCGCCAAAGATGACAATGAGCTGGTGAAGCCGAGTGCGACGGACCTGAAGCCGGCGCTGGTGTCGGCGCATGAGCGCGACGAGCAATCCAAGTCCAACCAGGTGCATGACGACGGTCAGCGCGACCATGATGCTAGCGATGACAAGCTGCGGCACAATATCTCCGTGTCTCAGGGGATCGCCGGACGTTCGATCCTCGACGACCTGCTAGAACCTTGGCAGGAACTAAGAATCAATCATCGCTCGTGGGCTCTAGGTCGCCGGCGTGTCATTCAGCTCGCATTGATCATTCCTCGCGCATGCACTTTGACGTGCGTCAATGTGTCTCTAGCGCCGGCGGCTCTACCGTCGCGGCAGGTAGGAGCCCAGTGTGTCTGATCAATCGCTCAAGGAAAGCAGCATCGACGGCACATCGTTCGCGGACGATGCTGCGTATCGTCCCCATCCCGACGCTCAGTTGGCCGGCATGCTCAAGGATCATGTCGAGCTCGCTTGCCTCTACGATGCGCTGGAGGAGCTCGCCGACTGCCTCCCGGCGATGCCGAGTGCTTCCATTCACTCCGCCGTCCTGCAACGGCTTGAGACATTTCTGCCGGAGCAACACCGGTGGGCACGGGAGTTGCTCAGGTGCGTCCTCCCACCTTGCCCCCGGACGGGTGGGGATTCGCCCCTGCTGAAGCGGGTGATCGAGCAGCAACATGAAGACGAGGGACTACTCGGTGACATTGTTGATGCGCTTCATCCTGACGGCAGATGCGCCTGCCTCACGCCCAACACTCTGGGGTATATGTTGCGTTGCTTTTTCATCAACGGGCGGCGTGCGATGTTGTTTAACGAGTATATTGTCTTTTCCAGGGGCCGCGGGCATTTCACCGTGGGTGCGCTCTCCCGCGTCGGCGAGAGATTAGGCTACGTGGAAGAAACGGGCAGGTGACGCTCCGTCACGCATGCTCAGCGCGCGCCGATAGCGCAGGCCTATCCAAGACGCGGATCGACCGCGTTGTAGGAAGATCGATGACACCGGCGCTTTTGAGGCGTGTCATCTGGCGGCTCACCGTCTCGATCGTCAGCCCGAGCACGTCGGCGACCTGGGTGCGGCTCAGCGGGAGGAGGAACTCTTCCCCGGTCGACGCTCCACAGCGCCCCTTGGCCAGTCGCCGGCTCATCTGGACGATGAAGCTTGCCACCTTCTCCTCAGCGGTCTTGCGTCCCAGCAGCAGCATCCATTCACGCGTGTTGTCCAGCTCGTCCAGCGTACGCTGCAGCAGGAGCCGCTCCAGTTCCTCATAGTCATGAAGAGCCTGCTCAAAGTGCTTGCGAGGAAACACGCAGAGCTCGGCGTCGGTGAGAGCGTCTACGGTATAGTTCGATGACGGCGCATAGGGCCGACCAAGAAAGTCGGCCGGGTAGAGGAGGCCGACGATCTGCTCGCGTCCGTCGGCGGTCGAGGTGCTCAGCTTGAATACACCTGCGACGACATTGGCGCAGATCATGTTCTCGTCACCAGCCCATATCACCGACTCCCCCTTTGCCACGTACCTACGACGGCCCGCCCGGCTCAACACCGCCAGTTGATCGTCAGTCAGACTCGCGCATAGCGCTTGATCGCGCACGCCACACTCCGAACAGGCTCGTCTCATGACTTCTTTCGCCTTCCATACAGTGTCGGCTTTTCAGGCTCCTCATCGGCATCTCAGCGGTTTGGTTCAGCATCCGCTTGACATTGCACACCCATTGCTTCGCTTGACGCACTCAGCCGTGGCGTGAAAAGACCCTCCGTCTGCCGGCCCCGAATGCCATGACCGAATAGGGCTGCGCCTTCTTGCCGGGCACTTCCACAGCCTGCCCGGCATGGGGGCCGTGCTTACCGCCGAGCTGATCGCCCAGGCAGGCGACCTCACCGCTTCCGCTCCGCCGACGCGCTCGCCGCCGCCAGCGGCATCGCGCCCGTGCTGAAGCAATCGGGCAAGACCCGCTTCCTCAGACGGCCCAACGGCGGCAACAAGGGGCTGAAGCGCGTCTTCTACCAATCCGCCTTTTGCTCGCTCGGAAACAGCGACAGCCGCGCCTTCCACGACCGCAAACGGCGCGAGGGGAAACGCCACCACCAGGCCGTCATCGCGCTCGCACGGCGACGCGTGAATGTGCTCTGGGCCATCATCCAGTCGAGAACGCCCTTCCAGAACGACTACAAAGGAGCTGCTTGACTTACGCATTAGGCTGCCTCCTCGTGGATCAGTCACGGTGGTACGTGCGAACGGGAAACCCGACCGCCCTCACACTCCATTACGCACGGGCCGGCCAAAGCCCTCAGATTATTTCCAGGATTTGCTCAAGCGGGCCCGGGCCCGTTAAAAGCGGGGTCTCGACCGCCTTCTCACTGATCGCCAGCGCTACCGCCGTTTCGGACTGAGACAATCCCTCCACCGTGCGTAGCAGAAGAGTGTCTTTGAGCGCGGTAGGCAGCCGCGCCACCGCCTGCCACAAGCGCGCCAGTTCCGCCCGGTCCGCCGTCGCCACGTCCACGGCCGGTGCCTGATCCCGCACGTTCTCGATCGTATCAAACGGCAGCGCTGATGCGAATGTCAGGATTTGCCGCACCCGCTTGCGGCGCATCCAGTCGCGGCTCTTGTTGATAGCGACTGTTGATAGCGACGCTTGTCAGCCAAGCGCGCAACGGTCGGCTCCCGTCATAACTGCCGAGATGCTGGAAAGCGGCCGAAAAGCAGTCTTGGGTCAGATGGATCGCCTCTTCGGGGTCCCCGATATGACCGCGGATAAGCCGATATATCGACTCCCGATGACGACGCATGATCTCCGCAAAGGCGGCCTGGCGCCCGCCGAGCGTTAACGCCGCCAGTTCGCCGTCGGAGCAGCCCGCGAGCCTGGTCGAACTTGGCGGCTTGGTTGGGACGAAGCAGTTGCCGCATCGCGAAGATATGGGCGAGCGTCTCCTGCAGTTCGCCCATTGCTTGGTGCGACCGGTCGACGGCCGCAGCCACCTGCGAGCCGTTGCCGTGCTCGGCCTTATGGCGTCGGCCAAGCGGGCATTGCCCGCGCGGAGCTCTAGGGGCTGTGGGGACTCATCGTGAGTTGATGACGGCGGCGGCGAGGTAGATCATTGCCTCGAAGCTCTGGTCGGTCTTGCATGCGCGCATGGTGACGCGCTTGAACTCCTTGAGCTTGCAGAAAAAGTTTTCGATGAGGTGGCCATTCATAGATGCTGGCGTCGATCTTGAGTTTCTGCGCGCGGGCGGGGTGCTGGGATATGCGATCCTGGCGCCGCGATCGTTGAGTTCGGCGACGAGCGCGTTGCTGTCAAAGGCCTTGTCAGCGATCAGCCCGTCAAAGGCCATGCCGTCGCCCAGAAACTCGCCCGCCGCGCGCATGGGCGCGGCGCAGACATCGCTCATCGCTCAGGTTTAAGCCGTCCCCGCCTACTTCTCACATATCGCGTTCCATAGGCATCGGCTTCATCGCGTCGGGTTTGGGTTTGGCGTCGGCGGGCCCGGTACCGCGCTTCTTCTCCGCGCGACACTTGGCTCCCATTTCGGCCATCTTTTTCTGGCTCATGCCCATTTTCTGCATGCTGGATTTTGACATACACGACGAGGCAGGCATGTTGCCCTTCATCTTGCCGTCCTTCATCCCCGGCATCATTTTGTCATGGCCCATCATGTTGTCATGCCCCATCATGCCGCCCCCCATCGGCTTCGCCGGCGGGGCGGCGCGGTCTTGAGCGAGTGCGGCGCCCGAAGATAGCAGCAGTGCCGAGAAGATTAGGCCCATCTGGATGCGCGATTTCGAGATCTTCATGTGAAATCCTTTTCATTAAGGTCAAAGCGTGGGCTCGATTTATAGGTAGTTTTCTCCGCTCGCCCGGGAAATCAGGTTAGCGGACTGCGGATAAGCCCTGCGCGCGGTCGCAGGTCGCGTCATTGACGCAGATCAAAGCGGTACACTGCAGGCGAAGCGGCAAGGCGAGCGCTCGCGGCAGGTAATCAAGCCACATGAATCCGTACGAATCGCGCAAGCGGAAAGGCGAAAACGCCCCGGTCCTGACCGTGCGGCAGGTCGGCACCTAAACAAAATAGGTCGGCCTTCGGCGCTACCGCCGATCGTTCACGGTGATGGCGTCACCTGACCCCGGCCGCCAGCGAAGGCGGCCGGGTACCTTTTTCCTTATGTTTGAAGGATCGCGAAAGTTCGGACGGCGGCGTCGATGGCCTGGCCGCCGGCAGCCAAACGCGGGGTGGCTGTCGTGGACAATGGGCTTCTATAGGAGGTCAAGAGATCGTGAAATCCAGCGTCTCAATGTGACCCCGCGCCGCTGGTCTGCAGCCCTTACTGCGGAATTTCCCGGAATTTCTGGGTTGACCTTGGACTATGGTCCAAGGGCTATCGGTCTCACGTGGACCATGATCAGTCAATCATCGGCAACGTCGCACCAGGCTTGGATGCCCTGGCAGGCCAGAGCAGTGATTCGGGCGTGGGTAACGAGGTGTGAGAGTAGCTTGTCCCGGCTGCGAAATACGTAATCGGGCGCTATGCGCCGGCCTCAGCGATGCGGAACTGGCGCCGCTCAGCGCCCTGAAGCGTCGACGACGTTTTGCAAAGGGGGAGCCCGTTATCTGGGCGGGCGACGAAAACATGATCTTTGCGAACGTCGTCTCGGGCGTTCTCAAGCTTAATGCCACCACGGCGGATGGGCGTGAGCAGATTGTGGGCCTGATGTACCCAGCTGATTTCATCGGCAGACCTTACGCGTCCTCAACACGCTACAACGTGGTGGCGCTGACGGACGCTGAGCTGTGCGTGTTTTCACGAAAGCACTTCGAGCAGGCGCTCAGGACCTACGACAAGTTGAAGCGGTTGCTGCTCCAGCGCACGCTGGATGAGCTAGACCATAGCCGCGAGTGGATGCTCTTGCTCGGCCGCAAGACGGCGGAAGAGAAGGTGGCGAGCTTTCTCGTCCAGATGGCGCGCCAGATCGGCCGTGGCGGTTGCGCCCGGTCGCCGCTGGATGAGTTCGTCCTACCGCTCAGCCGGGCTCAGATCGCCGACGTGCTCGGGCTTACGATCGAGACGGTCAGCCGACAGATGACAAGATTGAGAAGCGCCGGCGTCATTGATCTGCCAACGACGCGCTCGATCAGGGTTTTGAACGAAATCGCGCTCTCGGCACGTGCGGAACAGGGCTAGGCCGCCGGTGACATTCGCCCGGAAGTCCACTCGTGCGGCGCTGCCATCAACTGCCGCCGGTCACATGGGCAGGTCGAGCGTCCGCGCCGATTGTGCCATCCGCCCTCACTGCGTTGATGAGCGTATCGCGGTTTACGAGCATGTTCGTCGGCACCAACTACACCAGCTACGGCTCGCGCTCGCTTTCCACGAAGCCTCGCCGTTCGGCATTCATTCGTATCTCACGTACGCAGAAGTCACTTTCGTGTAGTGGCCCTACTGGACGACGATCTTGCCCGTCATTCCGAACGTCGAGTGCATGAAGTGCGAGCAATGCACCTTGTAGGTGCCGGGGCGGTTCGCGACCAAGCGAACGTCCGCGCTTTTCCCGCCCTCCAACTCAACCTTACCCTTGCTTAGCGCTGTCTGATCGGCGGGATCGATCGTAGCACTAGCGAAGAAGTCCTTGGCGACGAAATTATGACCGCCGCCTGCATTGTTGACGAAGTACAGTCGGTAAGGAATGCCGCGGCGCAAGGAGATCGTGTCCGGTGTGTAGGCGAAGCTCGACATTTCGATTTCGACTGTCCTGGCGTTCGACCAGTCGGGAGTTTGGGCGGCAGCAGGCGCGCCGAGCAGCAGCATCGAAACAGCGGGAATGAGAGCACGCATCGGTTGTCTCCGTCTAAAGTTCCCTTAGCACGGAGCAGAGCCTCTCGCACTTGTCAGCTCAGGCTATGGCTCGCCACAATCGGTCGTTTCGTACGCATCCGATAGGGACCGCCTTGTTCTGATGTGATCGGCGTCGGAGTTAGCTCCAGTGCAAACGTCGTAGTTTGCACTGGAGCTAACGAGGGTGTGATGGATCGGATAACGGTTATTTCGGGGCCGGAGCGCCGGCGTGCGTGGACGGCGGAGCAGAAAGAAGCGCTGGTGTTGGCGGCCTGTGCGCCCGGGGCGATTGTAGCGGATATTGCGCGGGCGGCGGACGTACATCCGAGCCTGATCCACCGGTGGCGGCGGGATCGGACGCGAGGGGGTTATCCGTCGGAAACCGGGACGAACTTTGTGCCGGTGGTGATGCAGACTGATGCCTCCGCTGACGTGCCGAGCGAGAGGCAGGGCCTGCGCGTTGCAGCGGAGATTGAGACGCGGGGAGCGGTAATCCGGTTCGGCGCTGAGGCGCGGCCCGAACTTGTCCGCGCGATCCTGGGGAGCTTGCGATGATCCCCGTTTCTGCGGATGTAAAGATTTGGATAGCGGCCGGTCATACCGACATGCGTCGCGGCATGGCTACTTTAGCCCGCCAGGTGGAACAGCATCTGGGGCGACGCTTCCATGATGGGGATTTATTTGTCTTTCGCGGACGTCGCGGCGATCTGGTGAAGATTCTGTGGAGCGATGCGCTGGGCGTATCGTTGTATTCAAAGCGTCTCGCACGTGGACATTTTATCTGGCCCTCGGCCAAGGACGGAGCGATCGCGCTTACCCCCTCGGCGCTGGCCTGTCTGCTCGAGGGGATAGATTGGCGCAACCCGCAGCGAACATGGCGGCCCAGCCAGGTTGGTTGACACTGAACATGATTACGGCGCCCCAGAGGGGCGAATAGAGCGTTGAAAATCCATCAAAAACTGAGAAATGCCTAGGGTTTTTGGGCATTTTTTGCTATGGGCGACCATGCCCTCGGCCGATGCCTCTCTTGAGCTTTTGCAGCTCCAAGCCGAGCTCGTGGCGACGCGTCAGCTGGTCCAGGCAGCTCAGACCAAGGCGCTCGAAGCGGAGGCAAAAGCCGCCCGTGTGGAGGCCATCAACGCCGACCTTCTTGCTCGTAACGCTCATCTTGAACTGATGAACGCGCTCATGCGCCGCGACAAATATGGCGCGAAATCGGAGCGGGCAAGTCGGCTCATCGACCAGCTCGAACTGGGCTTCGAAGAACTCGAGGCTGATGCCAGTGAAGCCGAAAGCATCGCCGCGCAAGCCGCGGCCAAAACAACCACCGTTGGTCCCTTCACCCGTCAGCGGGGACCCCGCCGCGACTTCCCGGCTCATGTGGAGCGCGAGAAGCGGGTGATCCCCGCACCCGAGCAATGTCCCTGCTGCGGCTCGGACGCGCTGAGCCATTTACCGCCCGACATCACTGAAACCCTGGAGAAGGTGCCCGCGCGCCACAAGGTTATCGAGACGGTGCGTGAGAAAGTCTCCTGCCGGCATTGTGAAAAGATCCGCCAGACCCCAGCGCCCTTCCACGTGACGCCCCGGGGCATGTTCGGCCCGCACTTCCTGGCCGATCTCGTCTTCCAGAAATATGGACTGCATCAGCCGCTTAACAGCCAGCGCGACCGCCTGGAGGCGGAGGGCATCCCCCTGAGCATCTCGACGCTTGCCGATCAGGTCGGCGCCGTCTGCGCCGCCCTCAAACCGATCTCCCTGCTGAACGATGCCCATGTGCTGGCCGCCGAGCGCCTCCACGCCGACGACACCACTGTTCCTCGCCTCGCCAAATATAAGGCCGAGGTCGCTCGCATCTGGGATTATGTGCGCGATGACACCCCCTTTGGTGGGGCGGCACCCCCGGCGCTGATGTGCCGTTACTCCCGAAACCGAAAGGGCGAACATCCCCGCGCGCATCTGGCCGGCTATACCGGAATCCTCCAGGTCGACCGCTATGCCGGCTTCAACGAGATGTTCAAGGAAGGGTGGGCAGATAAGGCCATGACCCGCGCAAATTGCTGGCAGCACGGCAGACGAAAGCTGTTCGTACTGGTCGATGTGGCCAGCCAGCTGAAGGGCAAGAAGAAGGGGAAAGTGCCGCTCATCTCCCCACTCGCGCGGGAGGGGCTGGAGATGATCGACCAGATCTTCGCCGCCGAGCGGAATATCAACGGCGAGAGCGCCGATGAACGCCTACGCGTTCGCAAGGAAAAGGTCGCCCCGTTAGTCGATCAGCTCAAGGCCTGGTTCGATACCCAGCGAAAGACCCTTTCCCGGAAAGATCCCGTGGCCGAGGCCATCGCCTACTTCCTCAATGACTGGGAAGGCTTCACCACCTTCCTGGAAGATGGTCGCATCTGTCTTACGAACAATGCTGCGGAGCGGCCGTTGCGCAGCGTAGCTCGCGGAAGGAAGAGCTGGGGGTTCGTGGGATCAGACCGGGGTGGAGAACGCGCCGCAATGCTGTTCAGCCTGATCGGCACCTGTCGGCTCAACGACGTCGATCCGCTCGCATGGCTCACCGATGTCCTCGCTCGCATCGCCGACATCCCCCAGAACCGGCTGCACGAACTCTTGCCCTGGACCTGGAAAACCCTCCAGAACAGCGACCCGGCCAAAATAGCCGCCTAACCCAACCGTGCCGTCGCTAGCGGCAGTGCAAACTACGGTGCTTGCACTGCCGCTAACTCGCGCGACTGCTCCCCTATCGCAAGGCGGCCGCTATCGGATGCGTACGTCGTTTCCGGGAAGCGCGCAGTCGCATGGCGAGCCGAGAGGCCGAGCCCGAGCCCGAGGGTTGCGTGAGTGGGGGAGTATCTAAGCTAGACGCATCCTCCTCATTGTAAGCGTGGGTTCTGCACCGCGCTAAGTCGCGGGCGAGCTGGCTTGATCGCCTGCGTCACATTCGACGTAAGTCACCCCGCGTCGGTGTCTAGCCCCCGAGGCGGAGGCGATGGATCCGACCGTGAATCAAGCCATGTCGCCTCCTCAGCCACTCATGGCCCTTGGGCCATGGTCCAAGGGTCAAGAGGTTTCCTTAGCCGTCGTAACCGTTCGGATCGGCTAGAGCTCGAGCCCGGGCGCGGCCCGACCAGGCTGATCGTTGCGGCGTTTTTCAGGGCGCTTCGATCGCCAGATCGTCCAGGATCGGGCAATCCGGCCGATCTCCACCAGCGCAGCGACGGGCCAGATCCTCGAGCGACTTGCGCATGGCGCGGAGCTCGCGCTCCTTGCGCTCCATTTCCCGTGCCCGCGCGAGCGCGAGCGCCTTGACCTCGCCGCTCGCCCGGTCACCGTCCTGCCAGAGCGCGACGAGCTGCGCGATCTCGGGAATCGGAAAGCCGAGATCGCGCGCGCGTCGGATGAAGCGCAGCATGTGCACCTCGCGCTCGTCATAGTCACGGTAGCCGGAATCACGCCGCGCGGCCTTCGGAATGAGGCCGATCGCCTCATAATGGCGGATCATCCTCTGGCTGACCCCTGAGGCTTTCGCGGCCTGTCCTATGTTCACTTGTCCTCTCCTCAAGCCGTTGGGCGCCAACGGCGAAGCGTCAGAGCGTTGGCGACGACGCTGACGCTCGACAGCGCCATGGCCGCGCCGGCGATCACCGGGCTCAGATAACCAAAGGCCGCCAATGGGATGCCGATCAGATTGTAGATGAACGCCCAGAACAGCCCCTGGCGGATTTTGGCGTAGGTCCGCTTCGAGATGTCGATTGCGTCGGCGATCAGGCGCGGGTCGCCGCGCATCAGCGTGATGCCTGCTGCGTGCATGGCGACGTCCGTTCCCGTCGACATGGCGATGCCGACATCGGCTGCCGCGAGGGCAGGGGCGTCGTTGACCCCGTCGCCTACCATGGCGACCGTGCGGTCCTCTCCCCGCAACGCCGCCACCGCATCCGACTTTCCTTCCGGCAGGACATTGGCAACGAAGTCGTCAATGCCCAGCTTGGCGGCCGCTGCGCGCGCGCTTCCCGCATTGTCCCCGGTCAGCATCACGCTGCGTATGCCGCGGCCATGCAGCGCTGCCACGGCGGCCGCAGCGGAGGCCTTCACCTCGTCGCCGAACGCCAGGAGGCCGAGGAGGCGGCGTTCGGGTGCGCGTTCCGCGACCCAGGAGACCGTCCGTCCCTCCGCTTCCAGGCGGGCCGCCTCGGCGGCCAGCGGCGTCAGCGCTATATCCTCGTCTTCCATCAAGCGCGTGCTGCCGAGGATGAGGTGGCGTCCGTCGACCTCTGCAGCGACGCCGCGACCCGGCAGGCCGCGCATGCCTTCGGCGCTGGCGGGTTCGACGTCTTCCGAGCTGGCCCACGCCATGACCGCCCGAGCGAGCGGATGCTCGCTTCCGGCCTGAAGCGCCGCGGCGAGCGCGATGAGATCGGTGCGCTCGACCCCGGCGGCGGGCAGTCCGGCCAGCAGCGAGGGCTTGCCTTCGGTCAGCGTGCCGGTCTTGTCGAACGCAACGACATTGATGCGGTGCGCGGTCTCCAGCGCCTCGGCATCCTTGATGAGCACGCCGGCCCGCGCGGCAACGCCCGTACCGGCCATGATCGCGGTCGGAGTGGCTAGGCCGAGCGCGCACGGGCAGGCGATGACGAGCACCGCGACCGCGTTCAGGATCGCGACTTCCACTCCGGCGCCGGCGATCAGCCATCCGGCGAGGGTAAGCGCGGCTATGACGAGGACGATTGGCACGAACACGGCACTGACTTTGTCGACGAGCCGCTGGATCGGAGCCTTGGCGCCTTGCGCGCTTTCGACCAGGCGCACGATGCGGGCGAGGGTGGTCTCAGCCCCCACCGCCGTCGTCTCGACCAGGATGAGCCCGTCCGCGTTGATCGATCCGCCGGTCACTGGGTCTCCAGCGGCCTTGGCGACCGGAAGGCTCTCTCCGGTGAGCATGGATTCATCGACATGGGTCGCTCCCTCGATCAGTCGTCCATCGACGGGGATGCGCTCCCCGGGCCGGACGCGGACGCGGTCACCCGAGCGCACCTCCGCCAGGGCAATCTCTCGTTCGCTGCCGTCGGTGCCGACAACGCGAGCCTGGTCGGGCCGCAGCGCCATCAGCGCGCGGATCGCCTCTCCGGTCTGACGCTTGGCGCGGCCTTCGAGCCATTTGCCGAGCAGGATAAGGGTGATGACGACGGCCGAAGCCTCGAAGTAATAATGCGCGTCCATGCCGTGCATCGGCGCGAACAGCAGCTGGTAGAGGCTGAGCCCATAGGCGGCCGATGTGCCGATCGCGACCAGCAGGTCCATATTGCCGGTTCGGGCGCGCGCGGCCTTCCAACCCGCGCGATAGAAGCGCGCGCCCAGCCAGAACTGCACGGGCGTCGCGAGCAGCAGCCGGATCCAGCCCGGCACGGCCACCTCGATACCGAACGGGGCCAGCAGCATCGGAAAGACAAGCGGCAGCGACAGCGCCGCGGCGATCAGCACATGGCGGAGCTCTCTTGTTGCGGCGGCGTCGCGCCGGGCGTCCTCGGCGCCGCGTTCCGCCTCCGCCGATCCGGTGCGCGCCGATGCAGTGTAGCCAGCACTTTCGACAGCCTCGACCAAGACATAAGCGGGGACGTCACCCGCCGTTTCGATCCGCGCCGTCTCGGCCGCCAGGTTGACACTCGCGGAGCGGACGCCGGGCACTTTCAGCAGCGCCTTCTCGACCCGGGTGACGCAGGAGGCGCAGGTCATGCCGGTGATCGTCAGCTCGGTCGTCTGTGTCACCGGGGTGTAGCCCGCCGCAAGAACCGCATCGGCTACGGCAGCGACATCGGATCGTCCATCGACGAACTCGACATTCGCGCGCTCCGTCGCGAGATTGACCGAGACGCCGGCAACGCCCTGCACCCCGGCGATGGCGCGCTCCACCCGCCCGACGCACGTCGCGCAGGTCATGCCATCGATGGCCAGCGACAGCCTTTCGTCGCTTCTCGTCTGTGCCTGCATTGGCAGCTGCGCCCGGGCGTTCATGGTCGTCTCCACTACTGAGTCGACGGCCTTATGGTCCCTCACATTGTGTCAAGGTCAACAGCTAAATTCACCTCTTGACCCTGACACAGTGTCAAGCCCCATATTTGTTTCATCCACCTTATGGGAGAACGAAGATGATCGACTTCAAAGTTCAGGGAATGACCTGCGGAGGCTGTGCGCGCGGTGTGACCAACGCGCTTCAGCGCGTCGATGCCAATGCCGTCGTCAACATCGATTTGGCGAGAAAGACCGTTTCGGTAAACTCGACGGCCGATGTACAGCAGCTCAAGCAGGCCATCGAGAAAGCCGGCTTCGCGGTGACGCAATAAAGCCCCATTTTGCCTAAGGGATTTGCGGGGCGGGCGCGTAAAACAATTGTGCGGTGATCCGCACGCGCCCGCCTCGCGATCATAAGTACAGGGGGACTGTATGCGTTCCGCAGCACAATGAATGAGGGTGGCAGATTGATGACCGACGGTGAGCGCAGTGGGTCAGGGAGCGACAAGGACGCCCTCGAAGTCGTCCTCATCACAGGTGCGAGCGGCTTTACAGCCGCCGCGCTAGTTGCCCAGCCGAGGGAACGCTACACGGTTGTCGGCCTGGATCGTGTCGGTCCTCCAGACCCGCGGCCGCCCGCGTCGGCAATCGGCTATGACATCACGGGCAACCCCAATCCGCTCTACGACAAGGCCACCGTGCACGACACCCGCCGGCTGATTGACGGGCTCCGGTCGTTCGACGTCGAGCAATTCGTCTTCGCCAGCACAATGCTGGTTCATAAGCCTGCCGCCACTCCGGAAGAGCGCATCAGCGAGGAGTCGCCAATCGGTGCGTCCTAGGCGTATCCACAGTCGAAAGTTGTTGCCGAAGCACTGCTGCACGCGAGGCGCGGTAAGATTCCCGTCGTCTTCCTCCCCGCCGCCGGAGTTTACGACGGCGACGGGCGCTCGGCGTTACTCGCGCAGCAGATATCCCAGATCTACGAGCATCGCGTGATCTCGCACTTTTATCACGGGATGCTGCGTGCGGCATCGGCGCACCGCGACGACTTGGCCGATGCCGTGCTTCGCCTGGTCGATCGGCGGCACGACCTTTCGGCCGAGCTGCCGCTGCTCATCGGCGCGCCCGGCTATGCCGAGATCCAGGACATCGTGGGCGAGGCGCTCGACGGCGAGGTCCGGAAGACTATCCGGATTCCGTAGCCGCTCGCGAAGGCCGGGATCATCCTGCAGAACGAAGCGCTCGGCAGCGACGACTTCATCCAGCCCTGGATGATCGACAGCAGCAACGACCACTATATCCTCGATATCTCCCGCGCGCGTTCGCTGCTCGGATGGTAGCCGAAACACAGTCTCCGCGACACGCTGCCCGCGATCGTCACCGCTCGCTTTCACACTCACTGCCGCTACTGGATCGGCCAGCGTGGATGCAGCTCGTCGATCACGAACGCGTGGCGGGCGCGACCGCCCGGATGCCCTTCGAGAAGATGGGGATGATCGAGTGGCAGATCGTCATGCCTGTGTGCTACCACTTCGGCGTCTTCACTGGGCCAGATGCGGAACGCAATCACCGTGCCGATTAGCGCCAGCACAGCGGCCGCAGCGAACGCGGCGCCCATGCCGCCGAATGCGCCGATCTGACCTGCCAGTGGATAGGCAATTAGCCAGCACACATGGCTAAGCGCGAATTGCGCTGCAAACAGGGCGGGCCGATCCTGCCCGCCCGAAGAGCGGCGTAGCAGCCGGCCACCAGGCGTAATGCTGGCCGAATAGGCAATGCCAAGTGCTAACCAGCCCACGAGGATCACGCCCCAATAATGGGGGGCGGCGTGGTCCTGCCAAGACAAGGCGAGCGCCGCCAGCGTGACCGTCATAGCCGAAGCGGCCGACAGCATCACTGTCCGATCGGAGAGCCGTTCAAGCAAACGCGGCAGCAACAGCGCCGCCAGCATCGAGCCGCCACCGAAAGCGGCGAGCGTGATCGCCATCGCGCTCTGTCCACGCCCAAGGGCCGACTGTACCAGCACTGGCGTATTAACAATCACCATCGCACTGGCCGCGGCGGCTGCAAGAGTCACGGCGAGCAGGCCACGAAGCCGAGGCGTTTTGAGGTAAAGCCGGGCGCCGCGCGTGGTATTATAATAGATGCCGCCCGTCGGCCGGCTGGCAGCGGCCCGCGGAAGCACGGTCGTCAACACAAGAAGGGCCGAACAGGCAAAACCGATTGCAGTGCCTGAGAACAGCCAGTGGAAGCTCATAACCGTAAGCAGCGCGGCAGCGAGCATCGGGCTTGTCAGGCTTTCCATGTCATAGGCGAGGCGAGAGAGGGACAGCGCCTTAGTATAGTCCTGTTCCTCGGGCAGCACGTCAGGGATGGTCGCCTGGAAGGTCGGCGTGAACCCTGCCGAAGCCGATTGCAGCACGAAGATCAGTACGTAGATTTGCCACACCTGATCGATGAAGGGCAGCGCGAGCGCGACCAGGCAACGGATCAGGTCCATCGCGATGAGGAAACTACGGCGCGGCAATCGGTTTGCATAGGCGCCGACAATCGGGGCCACACCGATATAAGCGATCATCTTGATCGCCATCGCTGTGCCCAGCACGGCACCCGCGTCAGCACCAGCGATGTCATAGGCGAGCAGGCCCAACGCGACGGTAGCGAGGCCGGTGCCGATCAGCGCGATGATCTGGGCCAAGAACAGATGGCGATAGGTTCGGTTGGCCAATATTTTGAGCATGGCTACCTCGTTGGGCCCGTGAGACTGGTCTGCAGCCTCATGCGGTCAGATAACCATGCGCCACCATCAGCACTAGATAGCGTCCGGATTTGGCGATCGTGACCAGCAGGAGGAAGCGGGAAAGCGGCGTGCGCAAGACGCCGGCGATAAGCGTCAGGGGATCGCCGATGATGGGCAGCCATGAGAACAGCAGGGAAAGCGCGCCGAACCGGCGATAGCGCCTTTCCGCTTTCGCCATTGCGGTCTCCGAGACCGGGAACCAGCGGGCGCCGCGATGATGCGCGAGAAAGCGGCCAAGCGCCCAGTTGAGTGTTGAGCCCAGCACATTGCCCACCGACGCGGCCAGGAGCAGCGGGACCGGCTCGAACCTTCCGGAAGCCAGCATGGCGAGCAGCAGCAGTTCGGATTGTGCCGGCAGCAGGGTTGCAGCAACCAGCGCAGCCAGAAACAGGCCAGGATAACCCAGCGCGAGAAGATCGATGTCCGGCAGCTGAAAACTCTCCGGTAAAACGCATGACGCCGACGATCCCACCGCGCTGTTCATGAGGGCTCGCACGGCGGGATTCGATCGGACGAGATGCAGCGATGTCAGACAACCCGCTTGATCTCACTATAGGCGCCCTCGGTGCGTAGCATGATCGTCACCGGGGCACCCGAACGGTTGCGCCAGAACCAGCCGTGGCTGCCGTCGAATGCGGCGACGAGATCGCCTTGCTCGCCGGTCGACGCTTGGCCCTTGCCATAACCATGATAGGAGATGCCCGGAGCGTCCGCGTGGGTGTCGTAATTGACGTGGCCGCCCTCTACCGACCAGTTGAAGACGACACGGGCGCCCTTACTGGCCTTGAACTTGACCTCCGCGCCTTCGCCTGGCGCAAGTGTCAGGCGCGTCGTGTCGGTGCGCCCATCGGCTTCGCTCGCGAGGGGCACCTTCGGGGGCGCGGCTACCGGTTGCACGCTGCCGCCTGCAGCCTGCTCCACCTTTGCGAGGGCTGGCGCCTGCGCCGCCACTGCATCGGCGGCGGCGTTCTGTGCTGTTTCTTCAGCCAGCTGGACTTTGATTTCGCCCATCTGGGTAAGGCCCAGCGCGCGGCCGGCTCCGGTGGGATCGACACCATATTCCGAGGGCAGAATGACCGCGACGAGAAGGGCGCTGGCGGAGATGGCGGCAACGAGTGTCGCCCGGATCAATTGCCGATTGGTGGGCAGGTCGTCGAGATTGGGACGTTGGGCGTTGAACATGGTCGAAACCTCCTTGAAATCAGGCGACGGCAAAGCCGACGAGCTGGTAGCCGACCAGCACGAAGCCGGCGGCCATCAGGATGGTGTTGGCGGCGAAGGCGTGGCGCATGAAACTTGAGGTCCGGCGCCAGTAGCCCATCAGGATCAGGATGGCGCCGAGCGCGAGAAGTTGCCCGATCTCGACGCCGATATTGAAGGCGATCAGGTTGGCGAGCAGGCCGTCACTTGAAATCTCGAACTCAAGAATCTTTGTCGCCAGGCCGAACCCGTGGAAGAAGCCGAACACCAGCGTCGCGACCTTGGTATTGGGTTGGAAGCCGAACCAGCGCTGGAACGCGCCAAGATTGTCGAGCGCCTTATAGACAACCGACAGGCCGATGATTGCGTCGATGAGATAGGCGTTGGCGCTGATCCCCATCAGCACGCCGAACAGCATGGTCGTCGAATGGCCGATCGCGAACAGCGTCACGTAAAGACCGATGTCCTTCATCCGGTAGAGGAAGAAGATCACGCCGAACAGGAACAGCAGATGGTCGTAGCCCGTGACCATGTGCTTGGCGCCCAGATACACGAACGGGAGAAACAGGACGCCGCTGCTTTCCTGGATATAGCCCTTGTCGCCTTCCGCGACATTGTGGGCGAACGCCTCGACCCTGAGGCAGAAGGAAAAAGCAAGCAGCCCGAGGGCGATCATCAGCCTGCTTCGTGAGATATGCTGGGTAAGGGTTGCGTATAAGCTCATCGGAGAACTCCTTGGCCGGTCTCTCGCGCGCCGCCGGGCGCAGGCGGGAGCGGTGAGCTGCCCCCTTCTGAGTGGTCCATTGACTATGAGAGTCTGGACCAAGGAAGGGACGACGTATGCCTGCGAAGAAGCACAAGCCGGAGGAGATCATCGGCAAGCTGCGTGAGGTGGAGATTATGCTGGGCCAGGGCGGCACGACTGCCGAGGCGTGCCGGCGGATCGCGGTCAGCGAACAGACCTACTATCGCTGGCGCAAGGAATATGGCGGCCTGAAAACGGATCAGGTGCGGCGGATGAAGGACCTGGAGAAGGAGAATCTGCGGCTGCGCCGCGCGATCTCCGATCTGACGCTGGATAAGCTCATCCTTCAGGAGGCCGCCAAGGGAAACTTCTGAGCCCCGCACGGCGTCGGCGCTGCATCGACCAGGTCCGGGAGGTGCTGGATGTATCCGAGCGGCGAGTGTGCCGCGTGCTCGGCCAGCACCGGTCGACGCAACGCAAGGTGCCATGCGGGGCAGATGACGAGGAGGCGCTGACCGACGACATCGTCGCGCTGGCCAAGCAGTATGGGCGCTATGGCTATCGCCGGGTGACAGCATTGCTGCATGCGTCCGGCTGGTCGGTGAACCATAAGCGGGTCGAGCGGATCTGGCGGCGCGAGGGGCTCAAGGTGCCGCAGCGCCAACCGAAACGCGGCCGGCTGTGGTTGAACGATGGCTCATGCATCCGGCTGCGGCCGGAGTATCCGGGGCATGTATGGGCCTACGACTTCGTCGAGGAACGAACCCATGACGGACGCAAGTTCCGCATCCTGACCATCATCGACGAGGCCAGCCGCGAGTGCCTGGCGCTGGTCGTCGCGCGCCAGCTCCGCCACGAAGACGTGCTGGCAGCGCTGGCCGAGTTGTTCATCGAGCGTGGTCCGCCAGCGCATATCAGATCCGACAACGTCCTATGTGGGGAAGCAGCGGCGGGTTTTGGCCAGCAGATATCCATGCGCCGACAACCATCGGCGCGACATGCAATCTGAGCCAGATGGCTCCCACCGTCAACGGGATCGCTCCCTGCCATAGCAAACACAGGATCCAGCGGCGCCGGAGCGGCCGTGGTCCTCACCATCCTTAAAACGAGATACGCACCCAGGTGGAAGGCCCGAACATTATCTATAGGGTCGCTCGACGAGCGCCCTCACGGCACTTGCAGAGAGGGGTCCTTCCACCTGGCATCCGACCGTTCGAGGAACGGCCGGTACTCTGTCCCCGTCTTGATGACGGCGTGAGCCACGCGCGCCATCTTGGCGGTGAGCGCCGTCATCGCCTTGCGGCGACGGTCGGCATCGTCCGCGTGCCCGGCGGTGTACCGTCCGAGCTTGTCGCGGAAGCTGTTGTCGCGCTGACGCGCGGCGACCTGGGCAGCCATCCAGAAGGTGCGGCGCAGGCGCGCGTTGCCGTATTTGGACAGCTTGGTGCGGCCGCGGAACGTACCCGATTGGCAGGTCGCGAGATCGAGGCCGCAAAACTTCAGGAACTGGCGATGATGGTTGAAGCGGCGCAGATCACCGGCCTCGGCCAGGATGGTCAGCGCGTTGATCGGACCGATGCCCGGAATGTTGCGCAGCAGCTGGTAGTCGACGTCATCGGCGAGCCGCGTATGGGCCAGTCGCTCGATTTCGTCGCGCTGCTGGATCAGGCTGCGGCCTTGGGCGATGACCATGCGGAACATGGTGATGGCGGCTGAGTCCTCCGGCACCGGCAGTGCCGTAGAGGCGGACGCCGTCTCGTAGATGTCGTTGATAAGGCGTGCCTTGGAGACCTTGCGGCCGATGAGCGGCCAGGCCGCGGCCGAGAACGCTTCGCGGTCCAGCGCCGTGATACTGGCCGGTGTCGGAAACCGCTCGATGAGCGCGAGAAACCAGTCGGACCGGCTGTTGCCTGCAAAGCGGGCGATCTCGGGAAAGTATAGCGGCAGGTAGTGGGTCAGGATCCGGTGCCAGGTCTGCGTTTTCATCCTGGAGATCGTCTCGTGGGTCTTCGAGAGTTCCTGCAGGTCATTGATGCCCGCGGCGAGCGGGTCGACGTAGCGCTGCGTCGCGCCGATCCGCAGCATGTGGAGGATGACCTGCGCGTCCTTGGGGTCGTTCTTGTCCCAGCCGTTGTGCAACGCCTCGCGCGTTCGGGCGAGCGCGACCGACGAGATGAGGCGCAGCTCGAACCCCGCCGTCAGCAGCCGATGTGCCAGCGTGCGATGGTAATTACCCGTCGCCTCGAACCCGACGACGATAGGGCGACCGATGGCGGCGAGCTGCTCGGCGAAGCCGTCATAGTCCTCCTTGGTCGCCATGACGGTCATCCGCCGGCGCCGGCCGCCTTCCGGTCGCTCGATGAGGACCTCCTGCCGCTTCTTGGACATATCGATGGCTACCAGCACGGCGCCGGCAGGCGTAGAGGTGAGCTTGGTCATGGTCGGTTAGCCTCCAAAGTGTTGTCTCGACAACCTCACTTTAGATACCTGCTGACCGGCCATGGCTTGCCCTGATGAAGCCTGCGGCCGCTTCGCGGCCTTGTCTTCATCAGGGCCATAGCGGCTCCCGAACCAGCGCTTCCCGATGTGCTACGGCAGCGAGTTCATCGCCACCGCCGTCCAAACCTGGCTCGGGCAGATCGGCGTGAAGACGCTCTACATCGCGCCGGGCTCGCCATGGGAGAACGGCTACAACGAGAGCTTCAACGGCTCGCTGCGCGACGAACTGCTGAACGGCGAGATTTTCTACAGCCTCGCCGAGGCCAGGGTGCTGATCGAGGCATGGCGGCGTCACTACAACACCGTCCGGCCGCACAGCAGCCTTGGCTACCGACCACCGGCTCCGGAAGCGGCAACACCGCCATTGCCGGCCTCCGGTTCCGCTTCGCTCCACCTCCGACCGGCAATGGCGGCGGAGACGACAATGCACTAACTATCAACCCGGACCACCCGGTGGGGGCTGCTCAAGCGGAGAGGATCTGGCTGGGATCATGGATGCATTGCGGTGGAAGTCACCGCGAATGCCACTCGCCTATAATCGCAACCTTGCTGCAGAGCAGGGCGCAGCGGGCAGGCTGATGGCGAAGATCGGCTGATGGGGTCGCTGGTCGACTCGATTGCAGGAGGGCGTCGCTCCCCAAGCAACCTCATCGGACCGGCATGAGCTTATGGAGCTGGCCGGTGGCCCTTGCCAGCAGCGGCACAATGGTCCGTGTTTCAGGGAAGGGGGCTTGAGATCGCCTTGATGGCCTTCAATCCCGTTCCAAAACGAGCGATCGCGTCCCTGTTTCTCTCCAGCTCGCCATAGGGCAGATAGGCGAAGTCGAGATCGGCAATACGGCTGAAAGCCGGGCGACGGAGTTGCGCGCGAACGTCCTGCTCGCGCGCATTCGGTGCGACCAGGAATAGCCCGGCGGCAGCGTGCAGATCGCTCCCCGACAGCGCCAGATCGAGCATGCGCACGATCCCCGAGTAGATCGAGGTCGAATGTTCAACCTCGAACGCGGCGGCGACGCCGTCGCCACCCTTCGCCAGCCACAACACGTCGATGAGGCGGATCGAGTCCGCTCCGGGAGAGGTCGCAATGGCGTCTGGAAGGCGCTCGAGGCATCCCTGTCCAAGCGGGCAGCCAGCGTGAAGTCGACCGCGGTCATTGGCGGCGATCCACACATCGTAACCGAGGGCATGGCCGAGGTCGCGCAGCCAGGCCTGGATTTCGGCGTGCGTGCGATCGGTTTCGCCCTGCGCGGCGGCTGTCTTGTCGAGCCGGCTTGCCTCCGCTCTGGCATGTTCCAATCTGCCGAGCCAGTCGTCGGCCGCCGTTGCGTCATCCTCCAGCGGTGGCGCGGGATAGCGGCCCGAGCCAATGTCGAACAACAGTCCGCCGATCGCGCCGAGATCGTTGGAGAGCAACTCGCGGTAACGGTCGTTGAGGTCGAGGATGCCGGCGCGCATGGCGAGAAAATGATCCCATGACCCGAGCTTCACCTTGGCGCCGGTGACGGCATTGTAGCCCTTGACGATCGCGGTATTGAAGGGCGGCACCAGCGTCGGGTGAAGGAAATAGAGCAGGTTGGCCGCCGCCGGCCCCAGCCCCTTGATCTTGAGCGCGTCTATGCTGCGGATGTGGCTGATGATCTCCTCGGCGGTATCGCAGCACGAGCAATTGTCGAGCAGGCGACCGAACGCCCGCTGGTTGTCCGGGCTTTCGTAGATGTCTGGAATGCGCAGCTTGGGCTTCCACAGCCAGGCATGGTCGGCGCCCTTGAAGATCTGCCGCTGTTCGGCGATCGAGTGGACAACCGTTTCCAGTGACGAGCCGCGATAGGCGACGCCGAACCGCCCACTTTCGATTTCTGCGACCACCTGCTGCAGCCCGCGACGGATGGAGCGGAAGTTTTTCAGCCGTTCGTCCCACAGAAACCAGGAGCGATAGGTGGCGCCGGGATCGTCTCGCCAACGACGGACAAGCTCGCTCACGAGATCATGATGTGTCGCGGGTAACAAGGTCATACTGGCTGGGTCATCTAAACTGGGCTCCTTGCCGTTCAGGCTATCGCGAGCAAGGGCGGCTTGCACGTTCAATGTGCGATCCGCGAAGCGTGCTCAAATTGTCGGTGATCGCGCAGGGAAACGCCGCTGGCATTGGGCGTTGCCGGTCGCAACCGTCGACCGGGCGCACAGCCAGGCAGACGGCCGGCACGGGCGTCGCCGCCCGGGAGCGGCGACGCAACCAGCTTTTTCCGGTCGAACTTAGCGGATCACTGCTTTGCGATCGCGGTGACCTCGCCATCGCTGCCCTTGAGCGAGAGGTCGAAATCGACCTTGTCGCCGACCTTGACCGCATCGGTGATCGACGGCGCGGCCTTGAACGCCATCGTCATCGCGGGCCACTTGGCCTCCGGGATCGGACCATGATTGAGCGTGATCGTGCCTGCCGCCTTGTCGATCGCGGTGACGGTGCCATGGCCCTTGGCCTTGATCGCGGCGTTCGCGTCAGGCGCCATAGACATGTTGCCCATGTCGCCGCTCATGGTCGCGGCGGGCGCCGCCTCGTTGGTCTCAGTCGCAACGGGGGCCTCCGCCTTCTTGCCGCACGCGGCAGTCAGGGCGGCGAGGCCGAGGGCAATGGTCAGTCGTGCATGGTTCATCGTCTTCTCCTTCATGATGAAACGGGTTGAGGGATGGGATCGGTCTTGGGCCGGCGCAACAGCAGGTAGGCGGCGGGCAGGACGAACATTGAGAGCAAGGGCGCGGTCAGCATGCCGCCGATCATCGGCGCGGCAATCCGGCTCATGACCTCCGAACCCGCGCCTGATCCCAGCAGGATCGGCAGCAGGCCGGCCAGGATCACCGCCACCGTCATCGCCTTGGGACGGACGCGCAGCAGCGCGCCTTCGCGCACGGCGGCCTCGACCTCGGCAGCGTCCGGATGTGCGCCGCGCTCGGCCAGCGCGTTCTTGAGATAGATCAGCATCACCACCCCGAACTCGGCGGAGACGCCGGCGAGCGCGATGAACCCGACCCCGGTGGCGATCGACTGGTTGAACCCCAGCAGATAAAGCGTCCAGATGCCGCCGGTCAGCGCAAACGGCAGCGTCCCCATGATCAGCGCCGCCTCGTCGAAGCGGCCGAAGATGAGGTAGAGCAGCACGAAGATGATCAGCAGCGTCGCGGGCACGACCAGCTTCAAGCGGTCGACCGCGCGCTCGAGATATTCGAACTGGCCAGAGTAAGCGATGCTGACCCCAGGCGAGAGCCTGACCTGTTTCGCCACCGCACGCTGCAGATCGCCGACCACCGAGGCAAGATCGCGCCCGCGCACATCGACGTAGACCCAGGTCGAAGGCCGGGCATTCTCGGTCTTGAGCATCGGCGGTCCCTCGGCGATCGAGACGTTTGCCACGGTGCCCAAGGTGATCTGCTGGCCCGCGGGCGTCAGGATCGGTAGCGCCCGCAGCCTTTCGAGGCTGTCGCGCAATTCGCGCGGATAGCGCACGCTGATCGGATAGCGGGCGAGGCCCTCGACCGTCTCGCCGATCGTCTCGCCGCCGATCGCGCCGGAGACGATGGCCTGGACGTCGGCGATGTTGAGCCCGAACCGCGCGGCGGCGGCGCGGTCTATGTCGACATCGACATAGCGTCCGCCGGTCAGCCGCTCGGCGAGCGCCGAGCTGACGCCGGGCACGCTCCTGGCCACGGTCTCGACATCATGCGCGATGCGGTCGAGCTCGGCGAGGTCACTGCCCGACACCTTGACCCCGATCGGGCTCTTGATGCCCGTCGCGAGCATGTCGATGCGGTTGCGGATCGGCGGCACCCAGATATTGGCGAGACCCGGAAGCTTCACCCGGCGATCGAGCTCGTCGACAAGGCGTTCGGGCGTCATGCCCGACCGCCACTGGTCGCGGGGCTTGAATTGGATCGTCGTCTCGAACATTTCGAGCGGCGCGGGATCGGTCGCGGTCTCGGCGCGGCCGGCCTTGCCGAACACGCTTTCGACTTCGGGCACGGTCTTGATCAGGCGGTCGGTCTGCTGGAGCAGCTCACTCGCCTTGGCGGCCGAGAGGCCCGGCAGCGCCGAGGGCATGTAGAGCAGGTCGCCCTCGTCGAGATTGGGCATGAACTCGCCGCCGAGCCGGCTGAGCGGCCAGGCCGTGGTGGCGAACACCAGAGCCGCGATCAGCAGCACTGCCTTGGGCCGCTTCATCGTCCAGTCGATCGCGGGCCGGTAGATATTGGTGAGCCAGCGATTGACCGGATTGGCCTGCTCGGCCGGAATGCGGCCCCGGATCAGCCAGCCCATCAGGATCGGCACCAGGGTCACCGACAGGATCGCGGCCGCGCCCATCGCATAGGTCTTGGTGAAGGCGAGCGGCGCGAACAGCCGGCCTTCCTGCGCCTCCAGGGTGAAGACCGGAATGAACGACAGCGTGATGATCAGCAGGCTGAAGAACAGCGCCGGCCCGACCTCGGCCGCCGCCTCGGTGACGACGATCCAGCGCATCTCGCCATCGAGATGTCTGTCCGGGTGATCCTGCTCCCAGCGTTCGATCCTCTTGTGGGCGTTCTCGATCATGACGACCGCCGCATCCACCATCGCGCCGATGGCGATGGCGATGCCGCCCAGCGACATGATGTTGGCGTTCACCCCCTGGAACCGCATTACGACGAACGCGGCCAGCACACCGAGCGGCAAGGTCAGGATCGCGACCAGCGCCGAGCGGACGTGCCAGAGGAACAGGGCGCAGACCAATGCGACGACGATGAACTCCTCGACCAGCTTGCGGGTGAGGTTCTCGACCGCGCGATCGATCAGCTGCGAGCGGTCATAGACCGTGACCACCTCGACGCCCGGCGGCAGGCTTTTCCTGAGATCGGCGAGCTTGTCCTTGACCGCCGCGATGGTCTCACGGGCGTTCTTGCCTGACCGAAGAATAACGACGCCGCCGGCGACCTCGCCTTCGCCGTTCAGTTCGGCGATGCCGCGCCGCATCTCGGGGCCGACCTGGATCGTGGCGACATCGCCGAGCCGGACGGGCACGCCGCCCGCCGCAGTCTTGAGCGGGATTGCCCGGAAATCGTCGAGCGTTTTCAGATAGCCCGAGGCGCGGACCATATATTCGGCCTCGGCCATTTCCAGCACCGAGCCGCCGGCTTCCTGATTGGCTTGGCTGATCGCCTGCACTGCCTGGGCGTGGGTTACGCCGTAGGCCGCGAGCTTCACCGGATCGAGCAGCACCTGGTACTGCTTGACCATGCCGCCGATGCTGGCGACTTCGGCCACGCCGGTCACGGTCTTCAGCTCGTAGCGCAGGAACCAGTCCTGCAACCCGCGAAGCTGCGAGAGATCGTGCCGGCCGGTGCGGTCGACCAGCGCATATTCATAGACCCAGCCGACCCCGGTCGCGTCCGGCCCGAGCGCGCTGCGGGCGCTGGCCGGCAACCGACCCTGGACCTGGTTGAGATATTCGAGCACGCGGCTGCGCGCCCAGTAGAGATCGGTGCCGTCCTCGAAGATCACATAGACGAAGCTGTCGCCGAAGAAGCTATAGCCGCGCACCGTCTTGGCGCCGGGCACCGACAGCATGGTGGTGGTGAGCGGATAGGTGATCTGGTTCTCGACGATCTGCGGCGCCTGACCCGGATAGGAAGTGCGGATCACGACCTGCACGTCGGAAAGATCGGGCAGCGCGTCGATCGGGGTCGAGCGCACCGCCCACAGGCCCGCGCCGACCAGCGCGAGCATGCCGAGCACGACGAAGAAGCGGTTCCTCACCGACCAGCGGATGAGATGGGCGATCACTGGCCCGCCACCTTCGCCATATGCCGCAGCGTCGGTCCCGCCGGGGGCCGGTCGAACCCGAACCGGACCCGGTCACCCGCCTTGAAGCCGCGCGCGATGCCCGGATTGGCGAGCGCGAAGGTCATCGTCATCGCCGGCCAGTCGAGCGCGGGAACGGGCTCGTGGCTGAGCGTCACCGAATTGGCCGTGATCCGCTCGATCTTGCCCGTCGTCTCGTACAGCGTGGCTTTCGACGCCGGCGCGGCGATGGTCGCCGATGCCGCACCGCCGCCGATCGGCCGCGCCTCGATTCCCGACAGGCTCGCCTCGGAATCGATCAGGAACTGCCCCGAGACGACGACGTTCTCGCCGGGCGACAGGCCGGCAAGGATCTCGGTCTCGCCGCCTGCCTCGCGGCCGATGCGGACCTCGGCGGGATGATAGCGCCCGTCGCCTGCGGCCAGCATGACGAGCGTGCGCCTGCCCGTGCGGATCACCGCTTCGCTCGGCACCAGCAGCGCCGGCTTGGCATCGCCGCCAAGCGCGACGCTGGCGAACATGCCCGGCCGCAACCGGCCGTCCCGGTTGGGCAGCTCGATCCGCACGGTGAGCGTGCGGCTGTCGGCCTGCGTGGTCGGCAGGATCGCGATCACCCGGCCGGCGAAGCGCTCGCCGGGGAAGCCCGCCAGCGTGGTGCTGGCATTCTGGCCGACCCGGACATCGCCCGCGCGCGCTTCGGGCACCGCGGCATTGAGCCAGACGGTGCCGAGCCCGCTTACCTGGGCGAGCGTCTGGCCCATGGCGAGCGTCACGCCGGCACGGGCGTCGAGCGTCTGGATCGTGCCCGAGATCGGCGTCGTGATCGTCACCACGCCGTTCGGGCGTCCGCTCCGCTCGACGCTGGCGATGAGGCCGTCGGACATGCCCATCAGCCGCAGTCGCTGGCGCGCGGCCGCGGTGAGGTCGGGCTTGCCGAGCCGCCTGACGCTCAGATATTCGGTCTGCGCGCCGCCCCATTCGGGCAGGAGCAGGTCCGCGATCGGCGCGCCGGCGCGGACCACGTCCCCGGGCGCTCGCGCATAGACGCGGCTCACGAACCCGCCCGAACGCGCCTGGATGACGGCGACGTCGCGCTGGTTGAAGTCGATCGTGCCGGTGACCTCGAGGGCCGAGGCAAGGCTGCCCATCTTCGCCGCGACGACCCGCAATCCCAGGCTCTGCCGCGCGGCGGGATCGACGGCGACCGTGGGGGCCGCGCCGGCGCTTCCTCCGTCCGCGTATCGCGGCACGAGCTGCATATCCATGAAGGGCGACTTGCCGGGCTTGTCGAACTTCTGGTTGGGGAACATCGGATCGTACCAGTAAAGGACTTTGCCTGCCCCGGCGGGCGTGGTCGCCTCCGATTGCGGTGCCTGGCGATGGCCAGCCCAATAGCCTGTGCCGCCGGCCAGCAGCGCGACAGCCAGGATCGATGCGCCCCAGCGCAGCGCGGATTTATCGAGCGTCATGGCCGCTCCTCCCCATAGGTGATAGTGATGCGGACCGCGTCGCGCGCGACGTCGGCTTCGCGGTTGAGCGCCTCGACCTCGGCCTCCGCGAGCCCGAGCGTCGTGAGCAGCGCGGCGCCAAGGTCGAGCTTGCCGGCGCCATAGCTGTCGCGGTCGAGCTCGGCGCGGTGCCTGGCGAGTGGCACCAGCGTCTCGCGGGCATTGCGCAACCGGGAGAGATGCATGGCATGGTCTGCGAGATCGGCGTCGAGCTGCGCCACCAGCTCGCGGCGGATCGCCTCGCGGTCGAACCGACCCCCTTGCGCAAGGCTCTCGCTTGCAGCGATCCTGGGGTTCTGGCGCTTGCCGGCGAACAGCGGCAGGTCGATCGACACGCCGACCGAGGCCATGTCGCCGTACATGGGATCGCGCCGGCCATAGGTGACGCCGACCTTCCAGTCGGGGCGCTTGTCGGCGCGCGCGAGACGCACGTCCGCTTCGGCGACTGCGATCCGCGCGTCCTGCGCGCGCAGGGCGGGAAGCGCATCGATCCCGGCCCGCAGCCGGATCGGATCGACATCGAGCATCGGCGGGTCGCCCGTCGCCTGCGGGTCGGGGTCGCCGGTATAGCGCGCGAGCCGGGCCCGCGCCTGCGCCACCACCGCAGCCATCTCGGCGCGGCGATCGGCGATGGCGGCGCGGAGCTGGTCGGGCTCGAGCGCCTGGCTCGGGCGCGCGCTGCCCGACGCCAGGCGTGCGGTCACGGTCTTCTGCAGGTCGTCGAGGCTGGCATCGAGCAGGTCGAGCTGCCGGAGCCGGCGTTCTCCATAATAGAGATCGACCCAGGCGAGGGCGGTCTCGAGCCGCACGTTGCGGCCTTCGACCAGCTCGCCCGCCTCGGCGATACCGATATCGGCCGCGGCGCGCGCGGCGCGTGCATGGCGCTTGGCGAGATTGGGGAAGGTCTGGCTGAACCCGATCGTCGCCATAGTGAAATCGTCGCGCGTGAAGCTGCCGGCATTGGGGCCGCTCACCGGGAAGTTCTGCAGGCCCAGGTCGAGCGTCGGATCGGGCAGGCGATCGGCCGCGACCGCCGAAGAGCGGGCGCCGGCTGTCGCCGCCGCGCGCGCCTTGAGGCTTGGCGCGTTGGCGGCAGCGAGCCTCACTGCCTGCTCGTAGGTGAGCGGGCCGGCCGACACCGGCACGGCCCAGGCGCTCGCAAGCGTCGCACCGATAGAGAGCAACAGGCGTCGCACAGCGCGCCTCGGCATCATGATCATGGATATCATCCCCTCATGACAGAGGCGGCGCGCCAAGATGTGACGCGCCGCTCCGGAGCGGGTTTAGCCCTTGTCCGACCTGACTGCGCCGCGCATGCAGTCGGCGGCGCTTGCCTGCATCATCGCGCAATCGCAGCTGGCCATGTCCCGGCTGTCGGGCACCCATATGCGGACACGCGCAGGGCCAGTCGCCCGCGGACCATATTGCGGCGCCGACCGCCATTCCCAATGGCCTTGCGGCGTGCGGCTCGCGTCGGTTGCAAGCGCAGGCGCGGCGAGACTGAGGGCCGCCACAAGGGCGGCCGGAAGCAGTTTGATCATCACGAAAACCTTTGACTGAAAAGAAGGAAACCGGGCGCGCACGCATCGATCGATGCGCGCAGCCCGTGCTCGTTCAATCAGGCAAGGCTGGTGGGAGGATCCGGCTCGGGCGCAACCGCCTTGCCGGTCAATATCGTGTCGGTCGTCCAGAAGCTGGGCGCGTCGTAGAGACGCGCAGGCGCAACGCCGCCTGCCAGGTCCGCTGCGACCAGCGGGATCACGCACCCCATCGCGGCGATGCAATCGAGCGTCAGGCCCTTGCAGGGCTTTTCGCTGGGCGCAGGCTGCTGCTTGGCCATCATTGCCATGCAGTCTGCATCCATGCCCTTGGCCAGCGGCGCGCCTGCCGCCTGCGGCACGCTGTGCGCGGCCGCCATCTGGGCTCCGAAGAGACCGGACAGCGCTCCGATGACGAGCAGAAGGGCGAGCAGGCGTTTCACGAGCCTCGATATCTAGCGGGTTTCGCTGGCGCAGCCAACCAAAGTCTCGCGCCGCGCGGGTTTTGAAGTGCTGACGGCTGATTCCGTCAACTCCGCGTCAATAAAGATCTGGCCCGGGGAAGAAGACCGGCTGCGGCCTCTACGTATATCGAGGCTGGACCCGGGACCGTAGTCCCAAGCCTGAAGAGACGCTCTTCCCCCCGGCAGGTCCGGGCGGTGGCTTACCATCCAAGGAGGTGAATATGGTCAGAAAAACTCTCATGGTCGGGCTTGCCGGCATTTCGATGCTTGCTGCCGTCCCCGCTATGGCCCAGGGCATCGGGCACAGCTTGTTCATGCGCGGCTCGATCGTCGACACGGGCAGCAACGGCACGGTCGTCTGCATCGGCAAGGCCGATGGCGCCGAGGTCGGCCAGAAGCTCGAGGTCTATCGCGTCGTGACCCATCCGGGTCCGCCCAAGGGCGTGGCGCCGACCTATCACCGCCAGCTCGTCGGCCATGTGACGATCGATCATATCTTCGATGATCACTTCGCGCATGTGTCCGTCGCCGACGGTACGCCTGCCAAGCACGACATCGTCGAGCTTCGCAAGAACTGACGCGCCGGTGGCCCGGCGGCACACGCTGCCCTGATGCGAGGCATCGGGGCAGCGGGTTGCCGGCGGCAACGGACCGTTCGGGATCGAGGCGAAACCGCTTGACCCTGGACCATGGTCCTACCGGCATGATCGAGCGGATGACATGGGCAATTTCAAGATCGGCGAACTGGCCGCGGCCGCAGGCGTGGGGCGGGATACGATCCGCTATTATGAGCGGATGGGCCTGCTGCGCGAGCCCGCGCGCACGGCAGCGGGCTACAGGCTCTACGACGCGACCGACCTCGAGCGCGTCAATTTCATCCGCTCGGCGCAGGAGCTTGGTTTCACACTCGAACAGGCCCGGCAGCTGCTGGCGCTCAGGGCGTCGGACACCGCGCATGCCCAGGCCGTGCTCGATATCACGCTTGCCAAGATCGCGGACGCCGAAGCCCGGCTCGAGCGCCTGTCGGATATCCGCGACATGCTGCGGATGCTCGCCGACGAATGCCCGGGCGAAGTGCCGGTCTCCGATTGCCCGATCCTCGCCTTCCTGACGGCGCGGCGGAAAGACCAGCAGCATAACAAGAAACATCAGGCAGCGCAGGACGAACGATCACCACGAGCGAAAGGGGTTTTGTCATGAAGAAAATGCGTTTGATCGCCGTCCTCACGCCGGCGCTGCTTCTAGGCGCCTGTGTGACCACGCGGCCGACCTCGGCGCAGGTCGAGAGTTGCCGGGCGATGGAGGGCAATATGGGTCTCCAGACGCCGCATGATCATGGCGAGATGAAGGGGCAGGGGCGCAACCCGATGAACCTCTCGCACGACCGGTGTCTCCGGATTCTGCGCAGCGCGCAATGAGCCGGTCCGGACGCCAGGGATGGCGCCCGGACACAGTTTTCAAGCCAAGGAGCAAAGCCATGATCGACCATGCGAAGAAAGCCCTTCCACTTGTCGGCGGAAGCCTGTTGCTGGCGCTCGCGCTTTCGGGCTGCGACCGCCAGGCCGACCAGACGGTGCCGCCCGCGGCGAACAGCGTCGCCGCCACCCCGGTCCTGACCGACAGCGGCAACGCTGCAGACGCGGCGCCGATGGACGCGATGAGCAACCAGGCCGAGATGGAGCGGCATCACCGTCAGGCGATGGACCATGACGCGATGCGCGCCGGGGCCGGCAACCAGACCGCGCCGGCACCCGATCCCGCGCCGGGCAATGCGGCGATGCCGATGAAGGATATGTAGGCTCGCACACTAAGGGGATGAGGATGTCCAGGCGGATCAGCCTTCGACGCTTGAGCCTCGGCTGCGCAATCGCTCTCAGCCTGTCCGCGAGCGCGGGCGCGCAGGAGGGCGAGGATCATGCCGCGCATCATGGCGCAGGCATGCCGGCCGGCGGGGGCATGTCCGCACCGGCAGAGCCGGGGTCGTCGGACATGGCGAAGATGATGAACCCCATGATGGATCGCATGATCAATGGGGAAGGGGAGAATGAGCACGGCCACGAATCGCGCCGGACCGGCTTCATCTCGCAGCTGCTCGCCTTTCCCGCGCTTGACGAAGCGGCAAGGCAGCGGGTCGCTGCGCAGGCCGGCGAACGGGTAAGCACGGGTCTGGCGATGATCAACGCCGCCTCGGCCGACGGCGCGCGTGCGACCACGGTCTCGGCCCGGCTCGATGCGGCGCGGCGCCTGCGCGAGGGAACCGACCTGTTCCGCTCCGGCACCGCCGCGCAGGGCGCGATCGGGGGCTTGCAGCCGCCCCGGGAGGTCGGGCTTGCCTGGCTGCGCGATCAGCTCGACATCGACCAGGCCGCGCCCGGCCATGCCGATCACTGGTTCGGCATCTCGCCCTCGCACCTCCTTCTCATGCTGTTCCTGGGGCTGGTGAGCGCCACGCTTATCGCGCTGCAGATCTTCCGCCTGCGGCGGATCGGGGCGATCGCCGGCGGTGTCGCCACCGCCAAGGTTCCAGCAAAGCCGGAGCCGAAGGCTGCCCCTCCCGCTACCAGGGTTGCGCCCGCGCCTGCACCCGTTGCCGACAGCGCCGGGCTCGCGCCGAGCAATGCGGCCGCACCCGCTGGGGCGTCGCTGCGCAAGCCCAAAAGCTGGGCGGGGCAGCTGCGCGTGGTCCAGATCGTGCGAGAGACGCCGAGCGTGCTGACCTTCCGGCTCGCGGACCCGACCGCCGACCGGCTGCCGTTCGACTTCCTGCCGGGCCAGTTCCTGCAGGTCGAGGTAGAGCCCGAAGCGGGCAAGACCGCGCGCCGTTCCTACACGATCGCCTCTTCGCCGACCCAGCGGGCCTATGTCGAACTGACGGTCAAGCGCGAGGAGCAGGGCGTGGTCTCGCGATACCTGCACGACAAGGTCGTCGCCGACGATCTGCTGAAGGTCAGCGGACCGTTCGGCGCCTTCACCTTCACGGGAACGGATGCCCAGAGCATCGTGCTGATCGCGGGCGGGGTCGGCATCACCCCGATGATGTCGGTGCTGCGCTATCTCACCGACACCGCGTGGAAGGGTGATATCTTCTTCTTCTACGGCGCACGGTCGACCGAGGAATTCGTGTTCCGCGACGAGCTCGAGCGGCTCGAACGCCGTTTTCCCAACCTCCATGTCGTCGCCGCGATGCAGCGCGCGCCCGGCACCGTCTGGATGGGCCCCGAAGGGCCGATCACGCGCGAGATGATCCTGGCCGCGGTGCCGGAGATCGCGAGCCGGCGCATCCATATGTGCGGCCCGCCGGCGATGATGGGCGCGATGCGCGGCGTGCTGGCGGAACTCGGCGTCCCCGAAGCGCAGCTGCACACCGAGGCGTTCGGTCCGGCCTCGCTGCCGGCCGACCACGAGGATCTCGAGGTCAAGCCCGCGCCCCCGCCAGCGGATAAGCCGGCCCCGAGCGCCGAGGTGGCGCCGAGCACGGTGACCTTCTCCGTGTCGGGGGTGTCGGCGGCCTTGCCCGCGGACGAGACCGTGCTGGAGGCGGCCGAGGGCGCGGGCGTCGAGATCCCCTATGCATGCCGTGCGGGCACATGCGGCGCCTGCGTGGTCAAGCTGCTGCAGGGCGAAGTGACGATGGAGGTCGAATCCGGCCTTGCGCCCGCCGACAAGGCGCAAGGCTATGTGCTCGCGTGCCAGGCGAAGGGGACGGGCACGCCGCTCGTGGTCGAAGCCTGATGCGCGAACGCAGCGACATTGCCGTGGGCCTGCTGGTCGCGTTCCTGCTGCTGTTCCCGTTCGGCTATCTCGTGCATGTGTCGCCCCGCTTTCCGGGTAGCCTGGCCGGCGGGATCATCGGGATCGCAGCGCTCGTGCTGATGCTGCTGACGCTTCCTTATGTCGCGGCCAAGCACATCGCCTGGGTCGACAAGGCGCTCTCCCGGGTCGTCAGCAAGCCAACCCTGCTCGCCATCCACATCTATGCCGGCGTGCTGGCGCCGATCCTGGGTCTGGTCCACGCCGCGCACAAGCTCGAAAGCCCGGTCGGCCTGCTTCTGACCGTCCTCCTGCTGATGACGGTCATCACCGGCTTCATCGGCCGCTACCTGCTTGCCCAGCTTGGTCGGGCGCTGCGCGGACGCAGGTCAGAACTGGCCTCGCTTCGCGCCGCCTTCCTCGAGGAGCCGGCGGCGCCGACGCAGGCCGATACCGCAGCCCCGCCGCTGTCGGGCTGGAAGCGCTATCTGTTCGTCGCCGGGGATGCGTCCGCGGGCCAGCGCCCCCAGGACAAGGCGGGGATCGCCGCAGCGCTGGCCGATACCGAATTCGCGATCCGTGCCGAAGAGGCAACCAACACCCTGTTCGCGCGGTGGCGGTTCCTGCACATCCTGCTGGGCTGTCTCATCTTCGCGCTGCTCGCGCTCCACGTCGGCGCGGCGATCTATTACGGGCTGCGCTGGCTATGAGCTGGCAGCGTCTTTCCTACGCCGTCTTCATCGCAGCCCTGCTGGTGATGGTCGCCGCGGTCGCGATCCGGATGCGATCGGACGCGCCGAGGGATGCCGGCCTGGTGGCGCAGCTCGTCTCGCCCGGCCCGCTCTCGAGCGCGCACCAGTCCTTTGCCGGCCAATGCACGGCCTGCCACACGCCGGGCAAGGGCGTCGAAACCCGGACCTGTCTCACCTGCCATGCGGGCACCGATTTCGGGACGAAGCAGTCGACGCAGTTCCACGCGAAAGCGACGCAGTGCACCTCCTGCCACGTCGAACATGAGGGAGAGCGCGGCATCATCCGCATGGATCACGCCGCGTTGCTCGACATGGCGAAGTGGCGGCAGCCTTTGGCGGGCATGTCGACAAACACTCGAAGCCTGACCCCCGAGACCGCGCTCAATTGCGCGAGCTGCCATGCGTTCCGCGATCCGCACCAGGGCCTGTTCGGCACCGACTGCGCGAGCTGCCACAAGACCGACAGCTGGAAGATCGCCAATTACCGCCATCCATCGGTCAATTCGACGCAGTGCGCCGAGTGCCACAAGGCGCCGCCGAGTCACTTCATGGAGCATTTCAGCATGGTCTCGCAGCGCGCAGCCGGATCGAAGGCGCGCGTCGACCAATGCTATGCCTGTCACGCCACCGACAGCTTCAACAATATCCGCAAGCGAGGCTGGTATGATCACCATTGAGGCCGACTGGCTGAGCGCCTTCTTCCGGCTCGCGGTGATCGGCCTGGAACTGGCGGGCACGCTGACCATCCTGGTCGGCGCGGGGCTCGCAACCTTTCTGTTTGCGCGGCGGGCGAGGGCGGGCGACCGAACCGAGGCCTATAGCGCGTTCCGCTCGGCGCTCGGCCGCAGCATCCTGCTCGGCCTGGAATTTCTGGTCGCCGGCGACATCGTCAAGTCGCTGGTGATCAACCCAACGCTCGACGATCTCATCGTTCTGGCCGGGCTGGTGCTGGTGCGGACCTTCCTGAGCATCTCGCTCGGGGTCGAGATCAACGGCCACTGGCCCTGGGAGGAAACCCGGATGGCGCGGGAGAAGGCGCGTGCGGCGTCGGATGGGTCGCCTGCGACGGCTGAGGCCGCCGGATGCGGCACAGCGCTCAAGGGATAGCAGATGGGAGGTGCATGATGATCGAGAGACGCGAATTGCTGATGGCCGGCGCCGGCCTTGCCGCCGCCGGAACGCTGGCTGTGCCGGCGGCGGCGCAGCAGCATCGAATGGAAGGGATGGCGATGTCGATGACGGACTGCATCGACGATTGCGTGGCTTCGCACCGCATGTGCCTGGAAACCGCCGCTTGGCTGACGAAGCAAGGCGGCGCGTCAGCTACGGCGTCGCTGATCGCCATGCTGAACGACTGTGCGGAACTGTGCCAGGCGACCGCCAACTCGATGCTGCGGGAATCTGCCCTGCACCGCATCGTCTGCCGCGCCTGCGCCGACGCTTGCGAGCGCTGCGCCGAGGAATGCGGACGCCATAGCGCGGACCAGCGGATCGCGCGTTGCTCGGCCACCTGCAAGAAATGCGCGGCGAGCTGCCGAACGATGGCGGACATGTCGAGCTGAGCGGCGCGCTTCGCACGTGCCCCACATAGTCACGTTCAGGCCAGAGCCCCCGGTCACAGCTTGTGTGTCCGACAACTACGCCAGGACAGCGATCATGGCACGTGGCACAAAGTCCGAGTATCCGGCAACGGCGGAAATCATCGCACCCGCCATCGCCGGAGCCTTCCGTGCCGCCACCCGATAGTCGGGTAATGCCGAGCACCATCTTTACGATTGCGTGAACGCTCCACGGTCGATCTGTATTGGAGAAGTCAGTGTCAACCGCCGAATTTGTCAACCGGCTACCCGAATTGCTCCGCCCCAATCCAGCAAGGGTAGTGATCAGACCCTATATGCCGTCGACGGAAACCTATAAATATGCGGTACCGGATCAGCCACGTGCGCAGCGCATCGCCGACCGCGTCCTGGCGCTCGACCCAGCATCGCTCCACGATGAGTTGCAACGCATTCTTGATGATTTCTCGGGAAGGCATCGTGAGGTTCCGTCCCTGTTTTTGCGGCGGTTCCACGAGGTTGATGGCATCATCGTCTGTGATTGCGAGGTCACCCATGAACAGGCGCTCTTGATCGGTGCCCATTTTTGCAACGAATATTCCTATGAGGCAGCAGCGCTTTTCAATCCGAGCATCGTCCTGCATCCTGATCAGTCTGCTGTACCTGAAAACTCTCTCCGATTCATTCTTTCCCTGCGAGGCGTGGGCGAGGGGCATATCTCCTCCGTCACCTTTCGCACCGGGTTTTGCGCCGCGGACGGAACCATAGCAATCAATCCTCCGAGCCCCATGCCGCTCGTGCTGGAGACTGAAAACATCTCCGGCGAGGACGGGCCGGACGCGGGCATTCGGATCACGTGCGATGGCAGCCACGATCTCTCGGAGATCGTGATCTTTCCGACAACCCCCAGCCAGCGTGGTGGCATCGAAGACCTTCGCTTGGTCCGCTTCCTGGACGACGATGGCCGAGCCACCTATTTCGGTACATATACGGCATTTAGCGGCCAGTCCGTCCGGCAGGAGTTGTTGTCCACGCCGGACTTCCGGACATTCGAACTCAGACCGCTGCGTGGGGATGCCACCGGTAGCAAGGGCATGGCGCTTTTCCCCCGACGCATTGCCGGGCACTTTGCCATGCTTGGGCGCGAGGATAACGAAAATATCTGGTTCCTGACGTCCGCGGACATTCACGACTGGAGTGGCGGAGCGAAAGCCATCGAACCTCGCTGGCCTTGGGAGTTTGTCCAGATCGGTAATTGCGGATCGCCGATCGAGATCGACGAAGGCTGGCTGGTCGTAACTCATGGAGTCGGCGCCGTTCGGAACTATTGCATCGGGGCGTGCCTGCTGGACCGTGACGATCCCTCGAAGCTGCTGGCGCGGACGAAGCTACCGCTTTTGCGGTCGGACATGGATGAGCGCGAAGGTTATGTGCCAAACGTAGCCTACAGCTGCGGCGCGATGGTACATAATCGGGTGCTGGTACTGCCTTATGCCATTGCTGACAGCTTCACCACTTTTGCCACTATTCCTCTCGAGCGTCTGCTGGCCGCCATGGATTAGTCACTGTTGCCGACCTGTCCTGCTCTCGAGTCCGAACCATAGTTACACATCGGCACAACAACGATGCCAGTGCGATAATTTATGGCCATCTCAGAGACGGACTTCGCACATTACGTATACAGCAAGGCGGAAGGTGACACCATTTCACGGGCAAGCTCCGGAAGGGGCGACAATCGACCGGGCATATGCTCGATCGAACGGGAAACCCAGACTTGAAGGAATGGATACTTGCGCAAGAAGACGGCAATGATCGCTTCGCTCGCAGCTCTCGGCTTCCTCGCCGTCAGTGCCGGACCGGTGCTGGCGGACGGGATGCCGCCGGGCATGCCCGATCTTGAGGAGACCCTCAAGGCCAGGCCGGCGCCTGCCCAGCCCGATCCTGCCCACATGCAGGGCATGGCTCACGGTAAGGAGCAGATGCACGGCCAGATGATGCAGGGCCATCGAATGGCGATGCGGGATTCGCAGGACCAGGACGGCGCCTCCGGCATGTCACACAGGTCGGACGGTGGTTGCTGACCCTGCCATCATTCCATCAGACGACAAGGTTGACGGACAAGATCATGGCCGCTTTCAACCGAAGCCTTGGTCCGCCGTTCCCACGGCGGGCCAATCGCTTTTCTGGCCGGTCTCAGGACGAGAAAACCAGGCCGGGTCACATTTTTGATCGATCCCGGATCATCATTTTACGCGCCTGCTCCAGCAGGCACACGGCCGATCGGATTTCGATTCGTAACTTACGTATACAGACAGCGTCTCGCTAGCAGCATTGAAGCTTCGGAATTGCCGGGATCGGAACGTCGATCGGGCAACAGGAAGAACACTCGGAGACCCTCAATGCGACAGACGACATTTCTCGCGGCGCCCGTCAGCCTCTTCGCGACGCTAACCTTCGCCGCCGGCACCGCTCTCGCCCAGTCGACGCCCGCGCCCGCGCAGGCTGCGCCGGCCCATGCCCACCAGCAGGGCATGGATCATGGCGGGCAGCAGATGCACGATCAGATGATGAAGGATCATCAGGCCGGCGCGCAGAAGCAGCAGGGGCAACCGGCCCAGCAGGATCAACAGGGCATGTCGGGGATGGCCGGCATGTCCGGCGGCTCGCCTGCATCGAACGGCTCGGGCATGGCCGGTAAGGCGAAGAGTGGCTGCTGCAAGATGCCGATGAAGAAGGCCAAGCCGGCGGCGAAGAAGAAGACCGCCAAGCCCATGGCCGACAAGCCGATGAGCGACATGTGAGGTTTCCAGCCCCGAGAACAGACCCCAGGGGCTGAGGGCCCGCCGTTCCCCCGCGGCGGGCCAGTTCTTTGACGATGCCCAGCGTCGCCCCGTGCTCCCAGCTTTCAAAACCGGGTCCGAGCGTCTGACTTGACAGAGGAAACAGCGATGCGAAAACATCTTGGCGTCGGTGCTGCTGTTGGCTTTCTGCTCTTTGGCAGCACGCCGCTCCTCGCACAGGGTATCGGCCATAGCTTGTTCATGCGCGGCAAGATCGTCCGTATGGATGCGGGCGGCACAGTGGCCTGCCTGGGTAAGGCCGATGGCGCGCACATCGGGCAGATACTCGAAGTCTATCACGCAACGCCGCGCCACCGCCGTCTTGTCGGTCATGTCGAAGTCGACCAGATTTTCGACGACCATTATGCTCATTTCCGCGTGAGGGACGGGACGCTTCAGAAAGGCGATTGGGTGAGCCTAAAGCGCGTCCGGGCGTAACGCCAGAATTGGAATGCCAAGCGCCGCCCTCGCCAAAAGAAGACTCGGCCGAGTAACGCCTGTCTCGGCATAATTCCGATCAGGCGTGCGCGAATACGTTCAGGAGTCGATGAATAGTCATCGGCTCTGTTGGCGTGTCTGACCCTCAAGCCCGCGACCCCGATACCAGACTACCTTCTGCGGAACTTACTTATAGGCCACCCGGGCAAAGAGATTACTCCGTCAGGCCATCGATAGAGATGGAGTCAGGTTATGTTCGAGAAGGCGATCGGGACCATTAACGCGGCGGCCTCCTTCCGACACCGCTATGATAATTTCATCGGAGGCCGCTGGAGCGCTCCTGCGGGCGGCGAGTATTTCGCCGACACGAGCCCGATCAATGGCGCCCAGATCGCAGAGTTCGCGCTGTCGACGCCGGAAGATGTCGAGCGCGCGCTCGATGCGGCGCACGCCGCCAAGGATCAATGGGCAAGGATCGCGCCCGCCGAACGCGCCAGGATTCTCAATCGCGTCGCCGACCGGCTCGAAGACAATCTGGAGTTGCTGGCACTTGCCGAGACGATCGACAATGGCAAGCCGATCCGCGAGACGCGCGCTGCCGACGTGCCGCTCGCGATCGACCATTTCCGCTACTTCGCCGGCTGCATCCGGGCGGAGGAAGGCGGCATCTCGACGATCGATGCGGACACCATCGCCTATCATTTCCGCGAGCCGCTCGGCGTCGTCGGCCAGATCATCCCGTGGAACTTCCCGCTGCTGATGGCGGCGTGGAAGATCGCCCCGGCGCTGGCGGCGGGCAACTGCACCGTCATCAAACCCGCATCCCAGACGCCGCTCACCTTGCTGATGTTCGCCGAGCTCACCGCCGACATCCTGCCGCCCGGCGTGCTCAATGTCGTTACCGGCCCGGGACGGACCGTTGGCCAGGCGATCGCCGCCAATCCGCGCATCGCCAAGGTCTCGTTCACCGGCGAGACCGTCACCGGCAAGCAGATCATGCACGCCGCGGCGGACCATCTGATCCCCCAGACGATGGAGCTTGGCGGCAAGTCGCCCAACATCTTCATGGCGGACGTGCTCGACGAGGACGATGCCTTCTTCGACAAGGCGCTCGAAGGCTTTACTTTGTTCGCCTTCAACAAGGGCGAGGTCTGTACCTGCCCGTCGCGCGCCCTGATCCATGAGTCGATCTTCGACCGCTTCATCGAGCGCGCCGTGGCGCGCGTCGCCGCGATCCGCCAGGGCGATCCGCTCGACCCGTCGGTCCAGGTCGGCGCGCAGGCGTCGGAGGACCAGCTCCACAAGATCCTGGGCTATATCGATATCGGCAAGGCCGAGGGCGCGCAGTGTCTGGTCGGTGGCGCCAGGGCGCTGCCGGGCGGTGCGCTGGACCAGGGCTATTTCGTGCAGCCGACCGTGTTCGTGGGTCAGAACCACATGCGCATCTTCCAGGAGGAGATCTTCGGTCCCGTCCTGTCGGTCACCACGTTCAAGACGGTCGAGGAGGCGATCGCACTTGCCAATGACACCGCCTACGGTCTTGGCGCGGGCGTCTGGACCCGGAGCGGCAACACCGCCTACCGGCTCGGCCGCGCGATCGAGGCCGGGCGGGTCTGGACCAACTGCTATCATCAGTACCCCGCCCATGCCGCCTTCGGCGGATACAAGGCATCGGGCTTCGGGCGTGAAAACCACCGGATGATGCTCGATCATTATCAGCAGACCAAGAATCTGCTCGTCTCCTATGACGAGCACGCGCTCGGCCTATTCTGACCCCCCGCTTAAAAGGAGAAACGGACATGGCGAAAACCATGAAGGCGGCGGTCGTCCGCGAATTTGGCAAGCCCCTGGTCATCGAGGACGCGCCGATCCCGACGGTCGGCCCCGGGCAGGTCCTGGTCAAGATTGCGGCAACCGGCGTGTGCCATACCGACCTGCACGCGGCAGAAGGGGACTGGCCGGTCAAGCCCAACCCGCCCTTCATTCCTGGCCATGAGGGCGTCGGGCATGTCGCCGCCGTTGGTGCCGGCGTCACCCATGTGAAGGAAGGCGACCGGGTCGGTGTGCCCTGGCTCTACACCGCCTGCGGGCACTGCGTGCATTGCCTGGGTGGCTGGGAGACGCTTTGCCACGAACAGCAGAACACCGGCTATTCGGTCAATGGCAGCTTTGCCGAATATGTCCTCGCCGATCCCAACTATGTTGGTCACCTTCCCGACAATGTCGACTTCCTCGACATTGCGCCGATCCTCTGCGCGGGCGTCACCGTCTACAAGGGATTGAAGGCCACCGAGGCCCGACCCGGCGAGTGGGTGGTCGTCTCCGGCATTGGCGGGCTCGGCCACATGGCGGTGCAATATGCCCGAGCCATGGGTCTCAATGTGGCCGCGGTCGACATCGACGATAGCAAGCTCGACCTCGCTACACGCCTTGGCGCCACACTGACGGTCAACGCGCGCAACGAGGACCCTTCGGCAGCGCTCAAGAAAGCCATTGGCGGCGCGCACGGGGCGCTGGTGACCGCCGTTTCGCCCAAGGCGTTCCAGCAGGCGCTCGGCATGGTCCGGCGCGGCGGCACGGTCGCGCTCAACGGCCTGCCGCCGGGCGACTTCCCGTTGTCGATCTTCGACACCGTGCTGAACGGCATTACCGTGCGCGGCTCGATCGTCGGCACGCGGCTCGATCTGCTCGAGGCACTGGCGTTCGCCGGCGAGGGCAAGGTCAAGGCCACGGTCCATGCAGACAAGCTGGAGAACATCAACGACGTCTTCTCCCGCATGCATCATGGCGACATCGAGGGCCGGATCGTCCTCGACCTCGCCTGAAGCCGACTTCGCGAAAGTACAGTTCATGTCTCCCTTACATATCCGGCCGATCGCGCGGCGCCGTTTCGTCCAGGGGCTGGCGATCGGCGGCGCGGTCGCCGGTTTCGCCCCGGCGCTTCTCGCGCGATCCGCACCAACCTTGCCCGCTGAGCTGAGCGGGACCGAGTTCGACCTCGAGATCGCCGAGCTGCCGGTCAACTTCACCGGCAAACGCCGTATCGCGACCGCCGTGAACGGCAGCGTGCCCGCGCCGGTCCTGCGCCTGCGCGAAGGCGACACGGTCACGCTGCGCGTACGCAACGGCCTCAAGGAGATGTCGAGCATCCATTGGCACGGCATCATCGTGCCGGCGGAGATGGACGGCGTGCCCGGCATCAGCTTTGCCGGCATCGCGCCGGGCGAGACCTTCACCTATCGCTTCGAGGTCCGCCAGAGCGGAACCTACTGGTATCACGCTCACACGCTCGCCGAGCAGACGGGACTCTATGGAGCGATCATCGTGGAGCCAAAACAGGTGCCGACGGCGCGGGCGCCCGATCGCGACTATTGCATCGTGCTCAGCGACTGGTCGGACGAGCCGCCGCTGCAGATCTTCCTCAATCTCAAGAAGCAGAGCAGCTACTATAATTTTGCGCAGCCGACCGCCGGCGATTTCCTCAAGGATGTCGGCACCATGGGCTTGGGCAAGGCGCTCGAGCGGCGGCGGATGTGGAACAGCTCGCGGATGAACCCGACCGACTACAGCGATGTCTCTGCCGCGACCTACACCTATCTGATGAACGGCGCGCCGCCCGCCGGCAACTGGACCGGTATCGCCGCGCCCGGCGAGCGCGTGCGCCTGCGCTTCGTCGGCGCGGGGACGGCGACGTTCTTCGACGTGCGGATCCCCGGGGTCGAGCTGACGGTCGTATCGACCGACGGGCAGCCGGTCGAGCCGGTCACGGTCGAGGAATTCCGGATCGGCCCGGGCGAGACCTACGACGTCGAGTTCACCATGCCCGAGGGCGGCGCCCGCACCATCTTCGCGCAGGCGATCGATCGGAGCGGCTATGCGCGTGGCACGATCGCACCGGCCCCGGGCATGGCGGCAGCCGTGCCGCCGCTCGATGCCCGGACCTGGCTCGAGCCGGTCGACATGATGGGCGCGATGGCGACGATGGGCGCAATGGGAGGCGACGCGCATGCCGGGCACGGCATGACCGAGATGCCGGCCAGGGCACGGCACGCCCGCACCGAATATGGCGCCAATACCGACATGCGCGTCGACTATCCGCGCACCAATCTCGACGATCCCGGCGCCGGGCTGCGCGGGCGCGGCTGGCGCGTGCTGACGCTGGCCGATCTGCGCACGCCGGGCGGCGATCCCGACCCGCGCGAGCCCGAGCGCGACATCGAGCTGCATCTGACGGGCAATATGGAACGGTTCATCTGGTCGCTCGACGGCATCAAGCTCAACGATTCCAGGCCGCTTCATTTCAAGCCAAACGAGCGGCTGCGCGTCACCTTCGTCAACGACACGATGATGGCGCATCCGATGCATCTGCACGGCATGTGGAGCGATGTCGAAGGCCCGGACGGCGCCTTCCAGGTCCGCAAGCATACGGTCGTGGTCCAGCCCGCCCAGCGGGTGAGCTTCCGCGTCACCGCCGACGCCATGGGCCGATGGGCCTTCCACTGCCATCTGCTCTATCACATGGCGGCCGGCATGTTCCGGGAGGTGGTGGTCGCATGATCCGGATTTTCCCCTCGCGCGGCATCGCTCTTGGCGCTGCCCTCTTCCTGGCGCCGGCGATCACGGCTCCCGCCCTCGCGCAGGATGCCTCGCCCCCGTCGCCCGCCGCCACCCCTGCCCAAACGGCCACTCCCGCTCAGCACACCCCTTCCGCGCAAGGCTCTCAGGACCATGCGGGCATGGACATGCCGGGCATGGATATGACCGACACGAAGGCGTCCGGTAACGGCGCCACGATGGACATGGGCTCGATGCAGGGCGGCCAGGCCCCGCCGGACGCGCGCAACTCGGACGATTATGCCGACGGCTACCGCAACTCGACGCTGCCGGGCTATGAGATGGCCGACAAGCTCTCAATCCCCAAGATACTTGTCGATGAGCTTGAGTTCACCAGCGGCAACGAGGGTCAGGGCGTGGGCTGGACCGTGCTCGTCACCAAGGGTCAGGACAATGACAAGCTCTGGCTGCGCAGCCAGGGGCTCAAGAACTCCCGCGACCAACGTCTCGATCCGGAGAGCAGCGTCGAGGCGCTGTGGTGGCACAGCAAGAACCCGTTCTGGGGCACGCTGCTCGGGGTCAGGCAGGATCTCGGCAAGGGTGCGACCACCTGGCTGGCCGCCGGCGTCGAGGGACTGGCGCCCTATTGGTTCGACGTCCAGCTCACCGGCTATGTAGGAACCGATGGGCGTCTCGCGGCGCGCGCCAAGGCGTCCTATGAGGTCTTGTTCACCAATCGGTTGATCCTTACGCCGCAGGTGGAGACCAATATCTATTCGAAGCGGTCGAGCGATCGGCAGCTCGGCAGCGGCTTCAGCAATGTCGAGCTGAGCGGACGGTTGCGCTACGAGGTGTCGCGCAAGTTCGCGCCCTATATCGGCTTCGTCTGGGAGCGCGCATTTGACGGCACGGCCGATTTCCGTCGCCTGCGCGGGGAAGGGCCTTCCGAACACAGGCTGGTGATCGGCTTGCGCGCCTGGTGGTGATCCGCGGATGGCCACTCGAGGGGTCGACCGCGAACGCGCCGCGTGACAAGGCTGGATCGCAAGCCAACGGTCGCTGGCCGGCCTCCTTTTTCGTCTTGTTGCTCGCGGCGGCTGCGGCGTCGGCGGGACAGACGGCCATTCTCGCCTTCCTTCCGGCACTGGTCGACCCGGCTCGTGGCGCGCTATCGTCAAGCGCTCATGATTTTCATGTCGCGAGCCTGACCGCGGTCCATCCCCTGGCAGCCTTGCTGGCGGCGCCGCTCTGGGGCTGGATCGCGGACCGGGTCGACTATCGGGCGATGTTGCGCGCAGCGCTGGTCATCCTCGCCCTGGTGACCGCGCCGATCGGCCTCGTCGGGCTGCCTGAGCTTTATGCATTGCGCCTGGTGGCGGGGATGGCGTCGGCCGCCATCATACCGTTGGGCTTGCTCTGCGCGAGCTTTGCCGCAAACGAGCGCGCGGACCAGGCGCGGCGCTTCACCTGGCTGACCGCCTTCTTGTTTCTGGGCGATCTCGCCGGTCCGCTGGTGGCGGAGGTCTCGGCCGCGATCCTGCCCCGCGCTCCCCTCATGATCCTCGCTTTCGGCATCGGTGCCGTCGGGGCGGCGCTTTGCGCCGTGCGTCTGCCGCGCTGGTGTGCACCTTGCATCGATGGCGGAGACCTGCCCGCGCCGACGCTCGGCGCGACGCTGATCCTGCTTTTCGTCACGATCGTCGCGGGCGGCGGGCTGGCGGCGATGCATGTCAATCTCCTGGTGACGCGGAGCGTCATTTCGCTGAGCCGCGAAGAGATCGCCTGGATGCTCAGTCTCTGCGGATTGGGCATGCTGGCAGCACAGATCTTCCATGCGAGGCTCGATTGGCTGGTGACCATGCCGAGGCGGCTTGCGGGGCTGACGCTCGGCCTGCTGGCTGCGGCGCTCTTCCTGTTCCCTGTCGCCGCGAGCATGGCCGAACTCAGTGGGATCATCGTTGCTGCCGGCTGGAGCTCGGCAACCCTTCGATTGGTCACCAGCTTCTGGATCAGCGGTGCGGCAGCCCCTTCGGGTCTGAAGCTCGGTCTCCAGCATTCCGCCGCCAGCATCGGGCAGGCGCTCGCGCCGCTGGCGATCGCCGTCGTCGCTCCCGGGGCGCAGCACTTAGTCTTGTGGGGGATTGGTGGTCTGTCGCTGACGCTGCTTGTGTCCTTGCCGCTCGCCTGGAGGCCGCGCGCCATCGTGAAATCTTCAGCGTGATGAGGGGTAGGGGGCATCAATGCGTATAGATCATTAGGAACCCTATCGCATGCTTCCGGGAGCCGTTCATGAAGACCCGTCTTTCTGCCGCCTTGCTGTTCCTCGCCCTGCCCGGCGCAGCGCTTGCGGCGAATGATGTCGTCGTCCACCGGGACCCGGGTTGTGGATGCTGTGAGAAGTGGGCCCAGGCGCTTCGCGCGAAGCTGGGCCGCACGGTCGTCATGCGCGACGATGCGTCGCGCGGGGCGCTTCAGCGGAGGGCCGGCATGCCGGGCACGCTGGCATCCTGCCACAGCGCGATGGTTGATGGCTATCTGATCGAGGGCCATGTCCCGGTCGCCGATATCAAGCGCCTGCTGGCAACCCGTCCCGTAGGCGTCAGAGGCATTGCGGTGGCGGGGATGCCGATCGGCTCGGAGGGCATGGAAGTGGCAGGCGCCGCCCGCCAACCCTATGCGGTGGTGTCGTTCGGCAGTTCGGGCCAGAAGGTCTTCGCGCGGCATTGATCACGCACGCCTCGGCTCTCGCTGGTGATTTCCTGTTTGAATGACTGGGACTTGCTCGCCCCCACCTGTATAGTCATTTGATGCATGCTCCCGCTCGCCCCCATAGCCGCGCATCCGCTCCCCGGGCGAAAGCTGCTTCTGTGGGCGAACCCGCGGTCGACGCTGCCGGTGCGGAGAAGCAACCTCGCTATGTGGCGATCAAAGACAGCATTTTCGAGGACATCCGGGAAGGTCGCCTGAAGCCCGGCGACCAGACGCCGTCAGAGGCCGAGCTCGTCGAGACGTTCAAAGTCTCGCGCATGACCGCAAACCGGGCGTTGCGGGAACTGCAATCGGCCGGTGTCGTGGTACGGCGGGCGGGGCGGGGCAGCTTTGTCGCCGAGCCCCGGCCGATCGGGCAGCTGATCGAGATCCGCAACATCGCGGAGGAGGTGCGCGGCAGGGGCCACGCCTATCGCGCGCGCGTCATTTATAATATCGAGATACGGGCTGATGCGGAAAGGGCAGCTCTGCTGGAAGTCGGCTTGGGCACGCGCCTCTTCCATTCGCTTATCGTCCATCACGAGACCGAATTCCCAATTCAGGTCGAGGAGCGCTTTGTGCTGGCATCTGCTGCGCCACGCTACGGAGAGAGGGATTTCAGCGCCTCGACGCCGAATGAATATCTGACACGTGTTGCCCCGCTCGAGCGAGTAGAGCACCGGGTGTGCGCGGCGATGCCGGATACAGCCATGCGAACAATGCTGGGCCTCGCTGAAGGAGAACCAGTGCTAATGATGACGCGCAGAACCTGGAGTCGCGGACGTCTCGTATCGCACGCTTGGCTCACGCACCCGGGCAATCGGTTCGAGCTATCGGCGGCTTTTTCTGTTGGGACCTAGCGATCAGCCCGCGCCCAACTTGACGGCCGATTTGCGCCTGCGCCGCAACCATCGCACGTCGGCGCGACTGAAGCTCTTAAACAGCAGGTAGAAGCCCGTCCCCGACAGCCACAAAGTACCGAACGCAACGAAGACGATCAGCGGGTGATTGAAGCTGGTGCGGTTCACATAGTCCATATTGTGGAGCATCCAGAAGAAATCCCAGGTGCGCCATGTGTCGCCGCGCATGACCAGGAATCGGCCGGTGTCGGCGGAGATGTAGGCGCTGCTGTTCTCTGCGTCCGCGAAATCCAGTCGCCACATGGTGCCTTCGTGCTCGCGCGCTTCCACATTCGGTTCGGCGAGCAACGTTGCCTTGCGGATCGGTGCTTCATTCACCATCGTCGCGACGTCGCGCGCGACCTGCTCGTCGACCCGAACCGGGGCGCCGCTCGTCGCGTCGATTAGCCGCGTGCCCGTGGTGGATCGAAGCTCGTAGACGGGGCGTGTGGCAAGGGACCGCAAGGCGATGCCGAGCACGGGACCATCAAGAGCGAGCTTTGCCGGCGCAATATAGTCACCGGCAGGTAGGGCGTGCTGATGGCTGGCCTGCGCACTGTGTCCGCCGACCTTCTCCTGATCGAGCAAGGCCATCATCGAGCCGCTCAGAGCCCAAAGGAGAAACTGCACGCCCAGGATCAGGCCGACCCATTTGTGGATGCGCCGAAAAAAGAGCGGGGTGAACCGGATTTTCTTCATGCCTTCTTCTTCCTGCGCCGCGGGAACGACCAAAGCAGCAGCCAAGCCCCGGCCAGCGCCATGGCAAGGGCACTCCAGGTCGCCACGCGCAGCAGCGGATTGTTGACGTCGGAGCGATCGTCATAGTCCATGATGTGCAGCATCCACGCGAAATCGAACACGCGCCACAGCGCATGGCGGCGCGAGATCAGCTCACCGGTCTGCGGAGAGAGATACAGGGTTGGCCGGTTCCAGGCATCGAATTCGACCTGCCAATAGGGAGGCTTGCGCGCCTGCATTTCCAGTGGCGCCGTCGTCAGCAGCCGGGCTGCGACGATGTCCCCGGTGCCGCTGTAGATGCGCCGAGCGGCGGCGCGGATTTGTGCCTCGCTCAAATCGGGGATGGGCTGTCCCGAACCTGCATCGAAGAGTCTTGGACCACCCGGGGTTTGCGCGCGCCAGACGGGCTGATCCATGAACCGTTGCAGGCGGATCTCGGACGCGTCGGGAGCCGATTGAACAATCCGCGCCGGCGGGACGAAGCTCGCAAGGTCGATGGGGGCGACGACCGGTGGGCGGACCAGATCGTCGCCATGGATGATGTCGATATGGACGGCCACCATATAGAAGCCGGTCAGCGTCCAGAGCAGAACCTGGACGCCGACGATCAGGGCCAGCCACTTGTGCGTCCGGCGGATGACCAAAGGCCAGCGAATTGCCATGTGCTGCCCTTCAGAACGCGGTTCGGAAGCCGGCGTAGAAGCGCCGTCCGAGCAGATCATAGGTCATCGTGTCGGTGTTGGCATCGGTGAAGCTCTGGATATAGGGCGCCTTGCGGTCGAACAGATTATCGGCCCCGATCTGGAAACGTGTCTTCTCGTCGATCGCGAAGGCAAGCTGAAGATTGTGGTAGAAGACGTTCGGCGTGCGGTAGCCGATGTCGCCGGCCGATGCGTTGAAGTCGGTCGCCTTGCCGATCCATTGTGTCGACCAGGTCGCGCTGATGCCGTCCTTTTCCGCCGTCAGCACGCCATAACCACGCCATTTCGGATAGCCGCCATTGCCGCCCCCGATAAACCCGTCGAAATAGATCGGCGCGCCGCCGGGGAAGGGGTTTACGACATATTTGTTGAGATAGGTCATGTTGAGATCCAAGGAGATCTTCACCTCGCCCACCGCACCACTGTACACCAGACCCAGATCGAGACCATTCATCTCCTCGCGGCCGGTGTTGATGGGCTGGGCGGAGAGGTAAGTGACCTCGCCGGTCAGCGCGCTGCGCGTAAAGTCGCTGCAGAACGGGTGCGACAGGTTCTGGCTCGCATAGCAGACTGCGAGCTTGGTCGAGCCGGGAATGGCCCGGATCGCGTCCTTGATCTTGATGTCGAACCAGTCTGCCGTCAGCGACAACCCTGGGATGATGCCGCGCGGCGATATCACCGTACCAACGGTCCAGGTCGTGGAGCTTTCGGGCCGAAGGCTCTGGTTACCGCCCACTGTGGTGAGGATCGTGGTGCCGAGCTGCGTATAGTTGGCCGGCACACCGGACGCCTGACAATTGGCGATCAAGGTCACGTTGCCGCTGGAGGTGTAGCGCGAGCAGGGATCGGTCGTGGTCAGATTGCCTTCCGAGACGCCGCCGAAAAGCTCCGGCACGTTGGGAATGCGAAAGCCCGTCCCATAAGTGCCGCGCAGACGGATGCTGTCATTGACTACCCAGTCGGCACTGAGCTTGTAATTCCAGTCGCTCCCGAAGAGATTATAGTCTGAGTAGCGGACTGCGCCATCGAGCGTGAGCGCCTTGGCGAAAGCTGTGTTGGCAAGCACCGGCACCGATAGCTCGAGATAGGCTTCCTTGGCGGTGCTCGAGCCCGAAATAGGATCCTGCTGATTGACGTTCGCCACGCCGAGCACCGTCAACGGGTCGGGATCGCGCCAGCCTTTTTCGCGCCGATAGACCACGCCGGTGGCGAAGGACACCGCGCCGGCTGGAAGGGAGAAGAGATCGCCGTTGAGGTCAGCCGTGACCGTGCCGAGTTCGTTGCCTCCGCGATCGCGCGAGGTGAACAGAATATAATCCAGAACCTGAGGTGTCAGGTCTCCGAACCCAAGATAGTCACCGCAGGGGATGGCCGCGCCCGCCGTGCTGGAGCATTTGCTCCTGTCGAGCGTGTTCGCGACGCGCTCGAGATTGGCGATGTTGGTCGAGCCGTCGACGGCCGTGTTACGCCCGAAGCTGCCCGCGACTTCCCAGGCCCAGTCGTTCGCCAGCTTGCCGCGCAGCCCGAAGGTGCCTTGCCAGGTATCGGTCTCCTGGAAGAAGTGGCGCGCGCCGGGTTCGGCGAGGCGGCGCTGGGCCAGGACCAGGTTCTGGCCGGTCGGATTGGTCGGATTGCTGGCTGGTATCGAGAGATTGCGCAGCGTGCCGGGTGTCGCGATCTGATTCGACTTGCGGAACGTATAGAGGAACTCGCCGAACGCCTGGATACCGTCGGTCAGCGCATAGTCCGCGAAGAAGGCCGTGCTGACGCGCTCGACTGGGCTGACCGCATTGAGAAACGGGTTCGAGTTGAAGTTGTGCTTGGCGGGACTGTAAGGCTCGTAGAAGTTCCCGTTCCCTCCGGGTACCTGGTTGAAGTTGATCTGTTGGCCGTTGGGCAGCACCGCGCGTCCGCCGATCGTCGAGGCGCTGTTGACGCAGCTCAGCGAGCCCGGCGTCGTTTCAGCGAGCGAGCAGGGCGCACGCGAGGCCATGTTGACGGCGCTGGTCTTCTGGTAGGTGACTGCTGCCATGAACCCGCCACGATCGTTGCGAATGCCCCAAAGTAGGTCCGCGGTGAGATCGGAGCCGTCGCCGCGCTCGGTAATGCCTTGTCGGACGCTGAGACCCAGGCCTTCATAATCGGTGCGCGTGACAAGGTTGACCACGCCGGCCATGGCATCGGCCCCGTAGATAGCGGACGCGCCATCCTTGAGGACATCGGTGCGTGCCAGCGCCACGACCGGGATCATGTTGAGATCGGGTGAGGAATTGGCGCCGGTGCCGCCCGCGACGAGGCGTCGGCCGTTGAGGAGCACGAGTGTGCGCTTGATGCCGAGGCCGCGCAGATTGACCTGAGCAGTGCCATAACCGTTGTTGGTCCAGTAGGCCGATGTCTGGTTGCCCGCGAAGCCGGCATTGGCCGGCAAACGCTGCAAGGCGGTTTCGATATTGACGATGCCGGTATTTTGGATCTGCTCGGCGGTGACCACGGTGGCCGGTCCAACCCCGGCCAGATCCTGCCGACGGATTCGTGAGCCGGTAACGACGATGTCGCTGTCATCCCCCAGGACTTGTGCTTTTGGCTGCGGTGTCGGATCGGCCTGAGCGAGAGCCGGCGCGGCGTAGCCCGCGACGATGGCGGCGCTGCCGAGCAGGGCCATCCTGATGGTCATGTGCAATCCCCCTGACGTTTTAGAACAGCCACAGACAACATCAGTTGTATATACAGGTCAACAGTATTTTTCCTGTTTTTCCAATACCTTATTCTCGTGAAATTTAGATATAGATATAGCTATAATACGCACGCCAGACGTCGAACCCTCATGACTGAAGAGATATTTTTGCGAGCGCTCATTTGCAAAGCTGCTGAGATAGGAGATAGAATATCATATCGTAATACAGCCTCGCACGCTTCGATTTGATGATCGGGACATTTGGCCGGCAAGAATGCGAAGCGGCATGATCACATGTTATTGGTGTCGGCGTGATATACCTAGGTATAGCGCTAGAGATGCTCCGGGAACATTAGTCCTTTGCTGAGCTTGCACGCGCCAGGGAAAGTAATACCGATGCGGACCGCATTTGATCCTCGTTTCCTGGATGTGTCGCGCCTTCTTCCGGATTGAGCCGCAGGTTCGCCTTTTGAGGCAGATGAAACGACTCCTGACGAAACGTCGTGCGACGAGTCCGGCGACCTGAGATCGTCGCGCAGCCACTGGGTCACTTGGCGATGATCCAATCCGGTTCGGCAGTGGCGGCGCAGTCCTCGAACGTCGATCGCATCCGCGGAGCCGACGGGCCGGCTTGTGCATGAGCCGCCCTGATTTTGCCGCTGGGCAGTACGGCAGGTTGCGAAAAATGCTTGCTGTGTCCCGGTCGGCGCGCGGGCGTGCAGCTCGCGCCTCGCACGATCACACGCGCAGCAGTCGCCCCACCGCCCGCATGATCGTCGCCCGGCGCGCCGCGTGCTCGGCAGCGTCGCGTGCAGCTCCGGTCATGCACCAGAGCTGGGTGAGGGCGGCGACAAGCCGGACGACATCCAGGGGCGTGAAGTCGGCGACGATCCGCCCCTCGGCCTGCGCCGCTGCGATCCCGTCCAGCTTCTCCCCGAGAAGGACCTCGCCGGCCGGGAGCATCAGAACATCCTGGCCACGCTCCAAATGATGCCAGGTCAGCAGCCTCCACAGGCGCGGGCGTTCGACCAGCAAGTCATAGGTGCGCCCCGCATAACCCTCAAGATCATTGGGATCGAAGCGATCGGCCTGCGCCGCGTCCATCACTTCCTGCGTCAGCGCGGCATCGAAGAGCGCCTCCTTGTCCCCGAAATAGGTGTAGAGCATCGGCTTGCTGATACCCGCCGCCTGCGCAATCCGGTCGATCCGCGCGCCCGCCAGCCCATGGGACGCGAACTCCTCGGTCGCTGCAGCCAGGAGCGTCTCGCGGCTCTGTGCGGCATTCCGCCGGGTTCGTTGCTTCATCACACCTCCAAGCATTGACGCATTCCAGGTTTCAAGTTACCTACCAGTTGGTAATATATGGAGTAACATATGTCCAATCACTGGTTTCTCACGGGCGCGTCCAGCGGCATCGGCCGCCATCTGGCCGAACTGATCCTGGCCGCTGGCGACGACCTTACCGCGACGGCCCGCAAGCCCGAAAGCCTCGATGATCTCGCGGCGAAATATCCGAGCCAGCTGCGCGTCGAAGCGCTCGACGTCACGGTCAAGGACGATATTGCTGCGGTCGTGGCCCGGGCGCAGGCGCGTCGACCCGTCGATATTCTGGTCAACAACGCCGGCGGCGGCGTGATCGGCGCCACCGAAGAGATGTCGGACGCCGAGGTCGAAGGCCAGATCGCGCTCAATCTCATGGCGCCCATCCACATCACCCGCGCCTTTGTCCCCGCCATGCGGCTGCGCGGGAGCGGCCGGATCATCCAGATCTCCAGCGCTAGTGGTCAGGGCTCGCTTCCGACGAGCAGTCTCTATCATGTGGCCAAATGGGGCCTGGAGGGCTTCAGCGAATGCCTCCGCCAGGAGCTTGAACCCTTCAACCTGTTCGTGACACTGATCGAGCCGGGCGGGGCGCGCACCAGCTTCAGCCACAATCTGCAATTCGCCAGCGAGATCGCCGCGTATCGCGATACGCCCGCCGGCCATATCCGCAAGATGTTCGAGACCGCCGGAAACGAGCTCTACACGCTCGACCCGCAAAAGATCGCGCAAGCGATCGTTGATGTCGCAACCAGCGACCATCCGCCGCTGCGCGTGACTCTGGGGGGTGACGCTTTCGGCGTTGTCCAGGCGGCGCTGCAATCGCGGCTCGCCTTTCTGCAGTCCCAGGAAGCGCTCGCGCGCTCGGTCGCTTTCGACAGTTGAGCTTTTCCGTCTTCCAGCTTTCGTCTCCGCGCGGTGCGACGCGCCTCACCGGGGCCCGGCAACCCTGTCGTCAGCGCCGTTATCCGATACTTAGGTATAGTCATCCGACACGATTGCAGAGGCGCCACACGGGCAATCGCTTGGTACCATCGCAAGAGAGGAAAACCCTCGCGGTCGCCAATCAAGGGTGCGCAGACCTTCGCAGTCTGCGTGCCCTTGATGTGGCAGCGCGCCGCCCAGCCACGCGCGTCATGAACGGGAGCGGCCTTCTGCGAAACCCAACGCTCCGCCGCATTTTCTATAAGCTCTCGCTCGAATTGCTGCGCGCCGCCTTCTTCTTCCTGCGATTGGGCTTGAAGAATGACGAGTGTTTGTGCGCGCGTCTCAATAGGCGAGGCACACGGCTTCCGGTCGCCGCCGCCGTTCTTTGTCACAATGGCAAACGGCTACGGCCGGCGACCCTGATCGATCCGGCGTGCGAGCACGTCGGCAAGGATGACTTCGTGTGGATCAAAATGTCCCAGCCCAGCGAAACAGAACTTGCCGACATCGCCGGGAATTACGGCCTTCACCCGCTTGCCATGGAAGGTGCCGACAACGGCCACCAGATTTCGAAGCTCGACGATCACATGCTCAGGGTTGAGAGCGCCATCACCGGCATCCGCGACATCCTGATCTCGGTGTTCGAGGCGAGTCACCTGCTCGAACAGCAGCGCCAAGGTGCGATCACCCGTTAGCTTGCCGCCCGGGCTGCGATCCTCGCGGTGCCTACCGCGATTGCCGGAATCTACGGCATGAATTTCGAGAATATGCCCGAACTGAAGACGCAATGGGGATATTTCGTCATCCTCGGCGTCATCGCTGCGGTCTGCATTGGGCTCTACATCCGGTTCAAACGTAGCCACTGGCTTTGACGGCGCAGATCGGCTTTCCACATCGCGCCGGGCTGAGGCTGCCGGGGGCCGGCCGCCACAATTCAATGCTTTCGAAGCGTCTCGATGCGGTGCCGGTCCAACGCTTCGAGCAAAGCCCTGCCGATCAGCGGCTTTGCGAGAACATGATCGAAGCCCGCCTCAGCGGCCCGCGAGGCCAGCAGCGTGTCATGAAAGCCTGAGATCATGATCGCGCGTCCCGACCATCCGATCTCGCGAAGGTGACGCAGCATCGCGAATCCGTCGATGTCGGGCATGCGATAGTCGAGGATGACGCAGTCTGCCTCCTTCGCGCGGGGGTCGGCCAACAGCGCGTGGCCGGTCGTATATCCCCACACGGCATAGCCGCGCGATCTCAGCAGCAGCTGGAGGCCACGCCGCACGCCGGGATCGTCGTCGGAGACGAGGATGGTGTATCTGCCATCATGCTGGGTGGAACGGACCGATGGCATTGCGAGAAGCGGACACCCGTGTGACGATTGCACCATCGATCGCATATCGCGCCTCGTCCCGTCGCTACGTAGAGGTCGCAGTCACTTCGGCTTGCGGCCCATGCCCGCGGCAAAGGCGATCCGCAGGGCTTCGGACAGATTGCGGACCTCGAGCTTGGCCATCAGGCTCGCGCGATGGACCTCGACCGTTCGCGATGAACAGCCCAGGTCATAGGCGATCGTCTTGTTGGGCAGGCCGTTGGCCAGCCCTTCGAGCACTTCCCGCTCCCGGGGCGTCAGTGCAGCGACCCGCACCCCTGCTTCGGACGTTTCCAGGGTACGAAGGTCGACATCGTCGAGACGTGCGAACGCGCGGCTGACGGCGCCGAGCAGGGCGGCTTTCTCGAAGGGTTTCTCGAGAAAGTCGACCGCGCCGCCTTTCATGGCCTGCACCGCAACCGACACGTCGCCATGGCCGGTCAGGACGATGACCGGCATATTGACCCCGCGTGCTGCCATGGCGGCCTGAATCTCGAGACCGTCCATCTCGGGCATGCGCACGTCGAGGATGACGCAGCCGACGGCCGCCGACTTCGCCTCCTTGAGAAACTCCACGCCCGAGGCATAGGTCACGACGTCGTAGCCCGCGGTCTTGAGCGCAAAGCTCGCCGCCTTGCGGATGCTCTCCTCGTCGTCGACCAGATGGATGACGCGTCTATCCCCCATGTTCCTCCTCCGCCCGCGCATGGATCAAGGTAAAATGAAAGCGCGCGCCGCCGCGGTCGGGGCGCTCCATCCAGATACGGCCCCCATGCGCTTCGATGATGGTCCGGCAGATCGAAAGGCCGAGGCCCATGCCGTCGGCCTTTGTCGACTTGAACGCCGTGAAGAGCTGCTCCCGGACCTCGTCGGCGATGCCGGGGCCGGTATCCTCCACGGTCACCTCGATCAGCCCGTCAGGGCGCAACCTGGTCGCTACCTTGAGGTCGCGAACAGGACACGCCGCCATCGCCTCGATGGCGTTGCGCATCAGGTTGACCAGCACCTGCTGGATCTGCACCCTGTCGACGAGAACCGGCGTCGCGGCGGGATCGACCGCGAAGAAGCTGCGGATGCCGCGCTCGCGTGCACCGACCAGCGCGAGCTCGCTCGCCTCGGCGACAACCTGCGGCAGATCGTGGAGGCTCTTGTCGACCTCGCCGCGGGCGACGAAATCGCGCAGGCGCCGGACGATATGGCCGGCCCGCAGCGTTTCCTGTGCCGCATCATCCATCACCGACCGTAGCGACACGAAGGGTTCGTCGTCCCGCTCGTCGAGCATGTCGCGGATCGTCTCGAGATAGAGCGCGACCGCGGCAAGCGGCTGGTTGAGCTCATGCGCGAGGGTCGAGGCCATCGTGCCCATCGCGCTCAGCCGGGAGACATGGACCAGCTCTGCCTGCAGTTCCTTGAGCCTGAGCTCATCCTGCTCCTTGGCGGTGAGATCCCGGATGAAGCCGGTGAACAACCGCTGCCCGTCTTCACCGGCCTCGCCAACCGACAGCTGCATCGGGAAGGTCGAGCCGTCGCGGCGCTGGCCGACCACGACGCGGCCGAGGCCGATGATCCGGCGCTCGCCGGTCTGGAGATAATGCGCGATATATTCGTCATGCCGGTCGCGATCGGGCTGGGGCATCAGGCAGGAGACGTTGCGGCCGACGAGCTCGGTTTCCGAATAGCCGAACAGGCGTTGGGCGGCCGCGCTGAACGACGTGATGTCGCCGGTCTCGTCGATGATGATCATCGCATCGGGGACGGTCGCCAGGATCGACTGGAGATGCTGCTCGCGGGTCTCGATTGACGCCCGGACCGCCGCCTCGTCGGTGACATCGCGACTGATGCAGGCAAAGCCTCGATGTGCGTCGCCTTCGAACAGGGCGCTGATCGTCAGGCGCGCGAGATACTCCGCTCCGTTCTCGCAGACCCGCCACGCTTCGCGCTCCAGCGTGCCTTCGTGAAGGGCGGCCGCCAGGTCTGCGCACGGGCGGCCGGCCGCAATCTCGTCGGGCGGGTAGAACAGGTCATGGGGCTGTCCCAGGACGCGATCGAGGGGCCAGCATTCGGCACGCTCGCCTTCTTCATTATAGCTCAGCACGATCCCGGCAGGATCGAGCAGCGTCAGGACATGGCCGCCAGCCTGTCGCAGGAACAACGGCGCAAGCCGCACCACCTCCCTGGCAATCTCGTCCGCCCCGCGCCTCGTGTCGACCATCGGCCGGCTCACATACCTGGCCGGGCGCACGTATCCGGGCGTAGCCCGACCGTGCCACTCAGCGCCGCGCGAGTATGGCCTTCATCTCGTCGATTTCCTGCCGCTGCGAGCGCTTGATCGATTCGCAAAGCCGGATGACTTCCGGATCGCTGAGCTTTGCTTCCTGGCACATCAGGATCGCCCCGGAATGGTGCGGGATCATCGAGCGCAGAAAGGCCGTGTCGCCGATCGTGGTCTGGGTGCGGATGAGTGCAAAGCTGCCGAAGAAGGCGACCAGCGACGCGGCGATCAGCGCGATGTTGGCGGCCTTCGACGCGAACATGTGCCGCATGGCGAGGATCATCAGCACCACCATCGGCGCGACCATCATCAGCGTCATGTAGAGCATGTTGAGGTTGTTGTAGAAGCTGTCGAGCCCGTCGATCATGACGAACATCACCAGATACATGATGACGCCGCTGATGACGGTCTGAACGGCAAGGCTCCAATAGGCGCCCATCTTCCGGGTGTTCATGTGGGACGAATGGTCCATGGCGTATCTCCTTCGCTCGGCGCCGGCCGACCTGGGTATGAGTGTAACGCCCCGCTCTCTTGTTCGCCCCCGCCATCAGCCGTCCTGATGCTAAAACCAGAAGCGAACGCCGGCGACGAAGCTGGTGGCATGGACGTCCTCGCCCGCAAGCCTCGACAGCCGCGCCGTGTCTCCGGCTTTGCGCAGATAGGAAACGCCGATGTAAGGCGCGAACTGGCGGCTGAATTCGTAGCGCAGGCGCGCGCCGAGCTCTATGTTGACCAGCCCCGAACCGATGTCGTTCTCCGGAATATCCTGTGCGGCGAAATTGACCTCGGCGCGCGGCTGGAGGATCAGGCGCTGGGTGATACGCTGGTCGTAATAGCCCTCGACCCGGCCCAGAACATCGCCCTTGGTCGAAAGGAACAGCGCGCCCTCGACCTCGAACATGCCAGGAGCCAGGCCCTCGACGCCGATCGTCGCGTAGGTGCGGTCGGGCCCGCGGCCGAAGTCCTGGCGGATACCGCCCTGAAGATTGAAATAGGGGTCGATGGCCCGGCTGTAGAGCACCTGCACCTCGGCGCTGTCGATGCCGCGGCCGAACTCGCCTTCGCCCTCGCTCTTGAGCCAGAGCCGGTTGATGTCGCCGCCGTAAAAGCCTTCGCCATCCCAGCGATAGCCATCGCGGCCGCTATGCGCCTGATACTCGAACACGTTGAGCAGCACCTGCCCGAAATTGTTGCCGCCGCTATCCTTCATCATGATGTCGCGCGAGCGCGCCATCTCGCCGCCGGGAAAATCACGATCGGCGAAGTGGTCGCTTGGGGGAGGCGGCGGGGGCGCATTGCCGGCCGGAAGCGCCGTGCCGGTCATTTGCATGCCGGGCATGGCGGGCATTCCCGGCATCGTTGTCTGGCCATGCTGCGAATGGTCCATACCCGGCATCTCCGGCATCGCGGGAGACGCGGGTTGCGGCTGACCGGCCGCATCTCCCTGCGGCGCAGGACTGGCCTGGTGCTGCGAATGGTCCATCGCCGAGGTGGCGTCCGGCGCTGGTGTCTGAGCGCGCGGCCTGGCGGCGGCCTTGTCCTTCTTCTTCTCCTGCGCCGGCGCCACTTCGCCCGGCGGCGCCATGCCGGGCATGCCGTGCATCGAATGATCCTGGGCAAAGGCGGGCGCGGCAGCGAAAAGGGCGATCGCGCTCACCAGCGGCGTGAGGATGCGGGTCATTACGCGTCTCCCTTCGGACGGACGCTCACGACCCGCATCATCCCTGCATGCATGTGGTAGAGGAGATGACAGTGGAAGGCCCAGTCGCCGACCGCGTCGGCGGTGAAGTCCCAGGTCACCTTGCCGCCGGGCTGGACGATCACCGTATGCTTGCGCGGCGCATGATCGCCATGCCCCGTCACCAGCTCGAAAAAATGCCCGTGAATATGGATCGGATGCCCCATCATCGTGTCGTTGATGAGATTGACGCGCACCCGCTCGCCTTCGATGAAGGGGATCGGCTCGTGATGGTCCGACATTTTTTCGCCGTCGAACGACCACATGAACCGCTCCATGTTGCCGGTGAGGTGAATGTCGATGCTGCGGCTCGGCGCGCGCACGTCCGGATTGCGATCGAGCGCCATCAGGTCCCTGTAGACAAGCACCTTGTGGCCGACGTCGGCGAGGCCCTGGCCGGGCTCGCCGGTGCGGTCTACGGGCATCGGCGAGATGGTCTGGACGCTCGGGTCGCGCTTCACCTGGGGCGCATTCGAGAAGTCGCGCATCTTCATCGAGCCCATCGCGTGCCCGCCATGATCCATGCCCGCCATCTGGCCATCGGCGCCCATCGCGCCGTGGTCCATGCCGGCCATCGATCCATGATCCATCCCCGAATGATCCATGCCTGCCATGGCGCTATTGTCCATGGTCGCCATCGCTGCCGCCGCGCCGGTCGCGAGGCGCGCGGACGCGTTCTTCTCGGCCGTCGGATCGACGCCCCGCATAGCGCCGCCCGACATGTCCATGCCTTCCATGCCCGGCATCGAGGACATGTCCATGCCCATGTCCTTCATGTCGGCGAGCGGCCGTTTGCGTAAGGGGGGAACCTCGCCGGCCATGCCGGCCCGCGGCGCGAGCGTGGCACGCGCCATGCCCGAGCGGTCGATCGCCTCGCCGACAAGGGTGTAGGCCTTGTCATCGCCTGGGCTGACAACGACGTCGTAGGTCTCGGCAACACCAATCTGGAACTCGTCGACGGTGACCGGCACCACATTCTGCCCGTCGGCCTGGACGATGGTCAGCGGCAGGCCGGGGATGCGGACGTTGAAGGTGGTCATCGCCGACGCATTGATGACCCGCAGCCGCACCCGTTCGCCCGGGGTGAAGAGCGCGGTCCAGTTGTCCATCGGACCATGGCCGTTGACGAGATAGGTGTAGGTGGATCCGGTCACATCGGAGATGTCGGCCGGGTCCATCCGCATCTGGCCCCAGTCGAGCCGGTCCTTGAGCGGCTGATCCTTGCCCGACAGGAGCCCGGCCAGGGTCTGGCGCTGGAAATTGAAATGGCCGGGGTTGACCTTGAGGCGCCGGAAGATCGCCTGCGGCGAGAGCGCGCTGTGATCGGCGAGCACGATGACATGCTCGCGGTCATAGGCGACCGGATCGGCACCGGCGGGATCGATGATGATCGGGCCGTAATGGCCTTCCTGTTCCTGCAGGCCTGAATGGCTGTGGTACCAGTAGGTGCCGCTTTGCACGACGGAGAACTGGTAGAGGTAGTTCGAGCCCGGCTTGATGCCCGGAAAAGACACGCCCGGCACACCGTCCATATTGGCCGGCAGGATCAGCCCGTGCCAGTGGATCGAGCTGTCCTCCTCCAGCTGATTGATGACGTTGAGCCGCACGCGCTGGCCCTCGCGCAGCCGGATCAGCGGGGCGGGGACCGTGCCGTTGAGGCCGATTGCCCGGAACTTGCGCCCGTCGATGGTCATCGACTGCCGGGCGATGGTGAGCGTGATGTCTTCGCCCGACACGGTCGGCAGCGTCGGTCGCATCCCCGGCGAGATCGTCTGCGCCCAGGCCGGCAGCCAGGCTGACAATGCTGCGCCGCCGCCGGCGAGGGCCGCGCCGCGGAGGAACTGGCGGCGGTCGAGAGCAGAAATCATTCGGTTGTCTCAGCTTTAAGAAAGAGGGCGGACCTATTGGAAATACGCAGCGTGGCCTCATCCCCCTCAAACTTTCTTCAACATTTCCGCGAGGCGTGCGCGGGCGCGGTAGAGGCGGGTCTCGACTGCCTTCTGGCTGATGCCGAGAATCTCGGCGGTTTCGGCTTCCGATTTCTCGTCGATCGTCCGCAGGATGAGCGTGTCCTTGAGAGAGGCGGGCAGGGCGGCGATCGCTTTCATCGCCTCTGCCAGTTGCTGCTCGGCGCCGATTGCCTGGTCGGGTAGCGGCGCCTCATCGGCGACGTCATCCGCCTCGCCCAGCGGCAGGGCCATGGAGAAGAAGTTCCGGACCGCGCGCCGGCGCCGCCAGTCATGGCATTTGTTGATGACGATCCGGGACATCCAGACCGGAAAAGGTCGCGCAGCGTCATAGCGGTTGAGTGCGGCAAAGGCCGCGACGAAGCTCGCCTGGGTGACATCTAAGGCCTCATCCATAGATCCGACATGGCTGCGCACGAGCCGGTGAACCCAACCTTGATGCCGCCGGACCAGTTCGCCATAAGCCGCTTGCCGCCCGCCAAGCGCCAAAGCCGCGAGCTCCCCGTCCGAGCAGTCGGGGAGGCTCGCGGTCATTTGGACTTGGCCGTCAGCGCTTTCACGACGGCGTCGTCGAACTTCTCGGTCTGATCGGGACGCAGCACGGCCCGCATTGCGAAGATGTGCTCGAGCGTTTCCTTCTGCAGGGCCCCCATGGCCTGGTGCGAGCGATCCACCGCCGCTGCGACTTGCGGGCCATAGCCATGCTCCGCTTCGATCGCCTCCGCGAGGCGCGCATTGTCGGCGCGCAGTTCGGCCTCCAGCGCTTGACGCCGTAAGGCGTAGTTCTTCTCGATTGTCTCGAGCCGGCTGTGTTGCGCGGAATCCAGCTTCAGATCGCGATGGAGCAGCTCGTGCAGCTCATTTTCGACCGGGCGTACTGGAACCACATAGACGCGGCCGATGACAACGCCAGCGATCGCCGCGGCAAAGGTCAGCAGGACGAGGAGCAGGAGCCGGCGGTCGCGCATCATTGTGAACTCAGCAGCGTCGAAGGAGCGAGCGCGAGCCGCGCGTCAAAGGGCGATATCGGCCCGGCTTCGGTCGACCGCACAGGCACGGCCGAGCCGGCAATTCCCAGGAACAAGGCTGCTGCCGCGGCGATACCGAATGTCGTGGCGCTCAGGCGGGGCATGGCCTGGAGCCGGGCGATCTCGGCCATGACGCGGCTGTCCAGCCCGGCAAGCCGGGGATCGAGCGGCGCTTCCCGCAACCGGCTGAGCATGTCGTCGAGGTGGTCCATGATGTTTCTCCGTCTTCACTTCTCAATACGCAGGATGGTCCGGCAACCCTTGTCCGGGAACAAAAAGAAAATTGCGAGGGGTGCAGGTCGCGGCTGCGTATTGTCTCATGGGATCCACAGGAGAATGTTCCAATGCGTTTCTTTTCGCCTCTCGCAGCTATCGCCATCGTAGGCCTGAGTGTTTCGGCTCCGGCCTATGCCCATCCCAAGCTTGTATCCTCGGCTCCGGCCGCCAATGCCAGCGTCTCGGCGCCCTCGCGCATTACGCTTACGTTCAGCGAAGGTCTGATGCCCAGGCTGTCGGGTGCCGAGATCGTGATGACCGGTATGCCCGGCATGCCCAACCATCGCATGGCGGTAACCGGCTTCGAGACGTCCGTCGAAGGCGACAAGACGCTCGTGCTGACCTTGGCGCGCCCGCTGTCGGCCGGCACCTATCAGGTTGCCTGGCACGTCGTGTCGACCGACACGCATCGGATCCAGGGCAACCTTGCCTTCACAGTGAAGTAAGGCGATGAGCGAGATCGGGGTCATCGCGATCCGCTGGGCGCTTTACGTTGATCTCGGCCTGCTGTTCGGGCTGCCGCTGTTCGCGCTGTATGCGCTCGGCGGCGGCCGGACGGTCCGGTCGTATCTGCCTTTGGGGCCGATGATCGTCCTTCTCGTACTGCTGGGACTGTTGCTGTCGGTGCTGGGATTTCTTGTCCAGGCCTCGGCTATGACCGGCCTTCCGCTAACCCGGCCGGATCTTCAGTTGGTGAGTGATCTGCTCAATGACACCGCGCTGGGCACCGCGCTCAAGGTGCGTCTGGCGGCGCTGGTCATCCTGTTGCCGTGCGCGGCGCTCTATGGCCGAAAGCCGCGCGTCTGCGCCATGACCTCGACACTCGCAGGCGCTATCGCGCTCGGGACACTGGCCTGGTCGGGCCATGGCGCGGCCGGAGAGGGCAGTGCCGGCTGGCAGCAGCTGGCGTCCGATCTCGTACACCTTCTTGCGGCCGGCGCGTGGGTCGGCGCGATCGCCGCTTTCCTTGCGCTCGTCATTCCCAACGTTGACACTGATGGCTTGGCGCGGGTGTTGCTGACCGAGCAAGCGCTTCGCGGCTTTTCGATGGTTGGGACGGTGATTGTCGGATTGCTTGTCGTCACCGGGACCGTCAACACTCTCTTTCTGGTGGGTTCCGAGCATATCGCGGGGCTGTGGCAATCGAGCTGGGGGCTGCTGCTCACCGCCAAACTTGTGCTGTTCGCCGGCATGTTGGGCTTGGCCGCACTCAACCGCTATCGCCTGACCCCCTCGCTTAGTCTCGCCATCGAGCAGGAGGACGCACCACGGGCGATGACGCTATTGCGCGGCAGCCTTGTGGTGGAAGGCGGTCTTGCGATCATCATTCTCGCGCTTGTCGCCTGGCTGGGTACCTTGTCCCCGCCCATGTCCATGTAGTCGTGCTTGAGGGGCGGAAAGAGGTCGGAGCCACTGCCATGCAGCCGTACACACCGCCGCTCGGAAACGGGTCCACTCAGGATTATGACCGCGCGATCCGGCTTTGGACGCGGGAACGGCGGTGGCGCGAGGCGATGCTCGCCGTGCTCGCGCCGAAAGGCGGCGAGACGATCATTGATATAGGCTGTGGTACGGGCAGCTTCGCCTTGATGCTCAAGCGCGACGAACCCAGCGCGCGCGTGATTGGTCTCGATCCCGATGCGGAGGCGCTCGACATCGCCCGACACAAGGCCGCAGCGATGGTTGCCGATGTCGACTGGCGCCAAGGCTTCGCGACGGATCTGCCCGAACAGAGTGCAGATGCCGTCGTATCGAGCCTTGTACTTCATCAGATGCCGCTGGACATGAAGGCGGTCACCCTTCGCGCCATGTACGCGACCCTTCGTCCCGGTGGTCGCCTCGTCATTGCCGATTATGGTCGCCAGCGCGGATTCATGCGCTTGGCCTTTCGGCTAACCGTTCAGCGTCTCGACGGCGTCAGCGATACCCAACCCAACGCCGAAGGCGTTCTCCCGAGATTGATCGCGATGGCAGGTTTCGAGCATATTGCCGAACCGTTCAAGATCTCGACGATCACCGGGACGATCCAACTGTTCACCGCGAGCCGTCCGGCATCGATTCTGAGCCGAGCCGTCGCAAACGATCTCGGCTGATTTCCCAGGGCCAGGAGATTTTGACGCTTTGGGCAATCCTTAGGTGATTACGTATTGACCCTGACACGGTGTCAGACCCTAGATTGTCAGGCGTCGAAAGGAGCAAGGCGATGAACGAGACACATGGAGCGGCGCATGGCGGCGGTTGCTGCGGCAGCCACGGCGCTGCGAAATCGGCGGCCGGCGTCAAGGACCCCGTCTGCGGCATGACCGTCGACCCGGCGACCACGGCGCATCACGCCGAATATGGCGGTGAAAGCTATCATTTCTGCAGCGCGGGCTGCCGGGCAAAATTCATCGCCGATCCCGAGCGCTATCTCGGCCCGCCGGCACCGCCGGTCGCGGTGCCAGAAGGCACGATCTGGACCTGCCCTATGCATCCCGAGATCCGGCAGGACCATCCCGGGTCCTGTCCGATCTGCGGCATGGCGCTCGAACCCGCGACAGTAACCGCCGACAGCGGCCCCAGCCACGAACTGGTCGATTTCACGCGCCGCTTCTGGGTCGGCCTGGTGCTGGCCCTGCCGGTGCTGATCCTCGAGATGGGCGCGCATCTCTTTCCCGTGATCCATCGCCTCGTACCGATGTCGATCTCGGTATGGATCCAGTTCGTGTTGGCGACACCCGTCGTGCTCTGGGCGGGCTGGCCCTTCTTCGAGCGTGGCTGGGCCTCGCTCAAGACCCGCAACCTCAACATGTTCACCCTGATCGCGATGGGCACCGGAGTCGCGTGGATCTACAGCGTCGTCGCGACGCTCGCGCCTCAGGTGTTCCCGCCGGCCTTCCGCGGTGAAGACGGCATGGTCGCGGTCTATTTCGAGGCGGCGGCGGTGATCACTGTCCTCGTGCTGCTCGGCCAGGTGCTCGAACTGCGCGCGCGTGAGCGAACCTCGGGCGCGATCAAGGCGCTGCTCAATCTCGCGCCCAAGACCGCGCGCCGCATCGGTTCCGATGGCAACGAAGAGGAAATCAGCCTCGATCTGGTCGCGGTCGGCGACCGCCTGCGCGTGCGGCCCGGCGAGAAGGTGCCGGTCGACGGCGTGGTCGAGGACGGCCGCTCCTCGCTCGACGAGTCGATGGTCACCGGTGAGTCCATGCCCGTCACCAAGGCCAAGGCCGACACGGTGATCGGCGGCACGCTCAACCAGACCGGAGCGCTGGTGATCGTCGCCGACAAGGTCGGACGCGACACCATGCTCGCGCGGATCGTCCAGATGGTCGCCGAGGCGCAGCGCTCGCGCGCGCCGATCCAGCGCATGGCCGATCAGGTGTCGGGCTGGTTCGTGCCGGTGGTCATCGCGGTCGCGGTGGTCGCGTTCATCGCCTGGGGTATCTGGGGCCCAGAGCCGCGCTTCGCCTACGGGCTGGTGGCGGCGGTCGCCGTGCTGATCATCGCTTGTCCTTGCGCGTTGGGTCTCGCAACGCCGATGTCGATCATGGTCGGCGTCGGCCGCGGCGCCGGGCTCGGCGTCCTTATCAAGAACGCCGAAGCGCTCGAGCATATGGAAAAGGTCGACACGCTCGTCGTCGACAAGACAGGCACGCTCACCGAAGGCCGGCCTGCCGTCACCCAGATCGTGCCGGCGCCCGGCTTCGACGAAGCCGAACTGCTGCGGCTTGCCGCCTCGGTCGAGCGGGCCTCCGAGCATCCGCTCGCGTTGGCAATCGTCGAGGCCGCGAAGGATCGCGGCATCGCCACGAGCGACGTCATCGACTTCGACTCGCCGACTGGGCGCGGCGCGCTCGGCACGGTCGAAGGGCGGCGCATCGTCCTCGGCAATGCGCGGTTCCTTGCCGACGAAGGGGTTGCGACTGAGGCGCTCGCCAGCCAGGCCGACGCACTGCGCCGGGATGGCGCCACCGCGATCTTCATCGGCGTCGACGGCACGGTCGGCGGCGCCTTCGCGATCGCCGATCCGGTGAAGGCCACGACGCCCGAAGCGCTCGCCGCGCTCAAGGCGGAGGGCATTCGCGTGGTCATGCTGACCGGCGACAACCGCACCACGGCGGAAGCGGTCGCCCGGCGCCTGGGCATCGACGAGGTCGAGGCCGAGGTGCTGCCCGATCAGAAGAGCGCCGTGGTCGCGAAGTTCAAGCGCGAGGGACGGGTGGTCGCCATGGCCGGCGATGGTGTCAACGACGCCCCCGCGCTAGCCGCCGCCGATGTCGGCATCGCCATGGGCTCGGGCACCGACGTCGCGATCGAGAGCGCAGGCGTCACCCTGCTCAAGGGCGACCTTACCGGCATCGTCCGGGCGCGACGGCTCAGCCAGGCGACCATGTCGAACATCCGCCAGAACCTCGTCTTCGCTTTCATCTACAATGTCGCGGGCGTGCCGGTCGCGGCGGGCGCACTCTATCCGCTGTTCGGCATCCTCCTCTCGCCGATCATCGCGGCCGCCGCCATGGCGCTCTCCTCGGTCAGCGTGGTCACCAACGCGCTGCGCCTCAACCGGAAAGCGCTGTGAACATCGGGGAGGCGTCGAAGCAAAGCGGGGTCTCGGAGCGGATGATCCGCCATTATGAGAAGATTGGCCTCATCCCGGCGCCGCCGCGCCGGGGTGCAGGCTATCGCGACTATGGCGAGAGTGACCTCCATCGCCTTCGGTTCATCGCCAATGCGCGAGATCTGGGTTTCCCGATCGAGGAGATCCGCACCTTGCTCGGCCTTTGGGCGGATATGGGTCGCGCGAGCGCGGAGGTGAAGCGGCTTGCCCTTGCCCGCGCCGAGGAATTTGAGCGCAAGGCCGCGGCACTGACGGCGCTGCGCGACACGCTGGTCGATCTCGCCGAGCGGTGTCACGGCGACGAGCGGCCGGATTGTCCGATCATTGCTGAACTGGCGTTGGCCCGATCCGCATAGTATACGGCATGGCTCGGGCGTGAAGCCTAACGCCGGTCGGCACTGGCCGAACCGCCTACATCCACAGCAAAGGCGATCCGTAGCAGGTCGGGCAAACTTTGGGCTCCCAGTTTGATCATCAGGCTGGCCCGATCCAGCTCAACCGTGCGGGACGTGATGCCGAGTTCATCTGCGATGAGGTTGTTGGGATGACCTCGCGCAATCCCTCTCAGGATAGCCCGTTCGCGCTGCGTCAGTCTCGCGGCTTTCGACAGAGCGTCGGCCTGTTCGGCGGCACGGCCGGCTATATTCTCCAGCCGGCTGAAGGCGCGGTCGATTGCGCCGAGCAGCGCGGCCTTCTCGACCGGCTTGGCGAGAAAATCGACTGCACCCGCCCTCATGGCCTGGACGGCGAGCGTAGGATCTCCATTTCCGGTCAGCACCACGACGGGCATGCCGATGCCGCGTCTTGTCAGCTCCGCCTGGACCTGAAGGCCGTCCATGTCCGGCATGTGCATGTCGAGGATCACGCAGCCTTTCTCGGCGTCACCCAGGGCCGACAGAAATTCCGGCCCCGAAGCGTAGACCTCGAGGACAAAGCCTGCGGTCCGCAACGTGAATCCCAATGCTTTTCGAATTGTCTCTTCGTCATCGACGATGTGAACGACACGCTTGTTACCCATAGTCCCCGGATATCGATCAGGATGCGCCGTGCCGCGGGGCACCGCAATCGGGGAGGCCTCTTACGGGTAGGACCATGGTCCAAGGTCAAGGCCGAAATGCCGCAGCACATCAAGCGGCGCAGATGCACGGCTGGGGGTAATCGCAACCTTCGTCGGTCCACCGTCGCGATATGACGGCTCTTGCCAATGCGATGCGGACGTTTCCATCTGGTCTCCCGGCGGCAAGGCGCCGGGAGACGCGGCCGCCGGGAGTGTGCACGTGCTCTTGGGAGATGGGCGCGCTGCTTGCTCCTAAGCCCGACGCGCGATGTTGTCAGGTCAGGAAGCTGGTAGATAGCTATGCTGTGTCAGCAGCGTCATAATGCCGATGTCCGGGACGGATGGCCATTCCGCTCGCGTGCGGCTTTATGAAAAGCATCCGCAAAGGGCACCGATGGACGGGCGTTTTCACCGGCGCATTTGGTGTCTTTCCATCTCTTGAGATGGCGTCGCGAGTTTCTAACTCGGTTTCGCCGGGCGCCGTGTTCGGGTCCGGTGGGACATAGAGGGCGCCGGCTCTCCTGCACCGGCGCAGCTCATGCCCAGATCGCTTCCTGAGGAGGATTTGGAAATGAGAAGCACGTTTGACTTTGCGCCCTATCGGCGCTCCACCGTTGGCTTCGACCGCCTGCTTAACATGCTCGAAGCGGGCCAGCGCGAGGATGACGGCTTTCCGCCGTTCGACATCGTGAGGGACGGCGAGGATAGCTATCGCATCACACTGGCCGTCGCTGGCTTCCGGCCGAACGATATCGAGGTCGTTGCCCAGCAGAATCAGCTCACCGTCACCGGCCAGCGCGCCGAAGACCAGGATCAGGGCGATTATCTGCATCGCGGCATCGCGACCCGTTCGTTCGAGCGGCGGATCCAGCTCAAGCGGGTCGTTCCCGAAGCGATGAAACCGCGCAAGATCGAGATCAGCGGCGGCGGCAGTGCCGCCAATGACCGCATCGAGGCACCCAAGGACGCCCAAGCGGCCTGATCGCGATCACAATCGGCTCGCCGGCACCGTCCCCGTGGGGGCGGTGGCCGGCGGGTCATGCCCCAACTCTAGCCAGACAAGGAGATAGCCGTCATGGCGTTCCGTGATTTGATCCCCTGGAGCCGGCAGGAGAACCGGCTTCCCGCAGCCATCGGCGCCGAGCGCGATCGCGAGGCTGCAACCCACCCGCTCTTTTCGCTTCATCGCGACGTGAACCGGCTGTTCGATGACGTGTTTCGCGGTTTTGGCGTGCCGGCTTTCGGCGGCTTCGACCGCGGCGCCGCGTGGCCGCATGTCGAGCTTGGCGAGACCGATAGGGAGATTCGCGTGACTGCGGAGCTCCCTGGGCTCGAGGAAAAGGATGTCGACATCAGCATCGAGGAAGGCGCGCTGACCATCCGCGGCGAAAAGCGTGCGGAGGTCGACGACAAGGACCGCGGCTATTCCGAGCGGAGCTACGGCCGCTTCGAGCGCCGCATTGGCCTTCCGCGCGGAATCGACCGCGACAAGGCGACCGCGACGTTCAAGAACGGCGTGCTCACCGTCGCGCTGCCCCGATCGGAGGTGCCGGACGATCATCGTCGCCGCATTCCGATCAATGGCGGCGCCGCATGACGAGCTGGCCCGGAACACCCGTTCCGGGCCACGCAGGCGGTCGTCAACGCCGCCGAACGATAATGGCCGGCGTTGTGCCGTTTGCACCGGCGCCTTCCCGCCCGATGCGGTGGCGATCATCGAGCCGATGCCGATCGCGACCAATCAGGGCGGACGGGCCCGGCGCGGCCAGTGGCGGGTCCGCTTCGAGCCGCGCTGTCCCCCCTTCATCGATCCGTTGACGGGGTGGACGGGCGGCCGCGATCCGCTTGCCCATGTCGAACTGCGATTTCAAGATCGTGGTGCGGCCGAGCGCTATTGCCGATCGACAGGACTGATATTTCGGCTCGGCGCGTATCCGGGCCTTCTGGGAGGTGGACGGGTTTGAGCAGTGTCGACGACGATCTGGATTATTGCATGAGGCGCGCGGCTCAGGAATGGGCGGCGGCCGAGGCTGCGGCGATCCCAGAGGCGATCATCGTTCACGCGCAGCTCGCGCGCGCCTATGACGCACGCACGCGCGCGCTCCGGGAACATGCGGCGGGCGTAGCGCCATTGAACAGCCGCGCTAGATCCTGTCCGGATCGGCTGCCTCGAGCACGGCGCTCAGCCGTTCGATCACAGCCGCGTTCGTGGCCGTTTTTGGCAGTTCGCGCTGCGCAAAGCGTTTCAGGCGTCGCACGTCGCGCGCGGGAAGCGCGAGGCGCAGCAATGTCTGGTCGAGCTGGTCCCGGTCCACTGACTGCGCCTGTTTGCCCGACTGCAGGAGATGATCGAGCAGGCGCTTGCGATCGGCAAAGCTCCAATCGAGCCGCGCCAGTTCATCCGGAGAGAGCGACAGCAGCGCGAGCGCAATCTCCATGATGTCGGCAAAGGCCAGCGAGACCGTGACGGTCCGGCTGCCCCGTTGACGCCAGCGCCGCAACGCGCCGCGGCTCATTGCCGGGTCTCTGAACCGGGCGATATATGCCGGTTGCCTGCGCCGTGCTCAGCGCGATCGAGCCAGCGCAGCGCTGCCATCACATCGTCGACCGGCACCGGGATGCTGGCGGGCGACGGAGGGCCGGTTGGCCCTCGACGGCGGAGCGATCGGGCGCCCAGGATGCAAGGATGGCGGGCTTCACTTCGGGCTCAAGCTGCGGGTCCGAGCAACGATGAAGGGATCAAGGAAAGAGCGTGTGTGCGACATGACATATCCTCCTTTCCTGCCGCGACTTTCTCCGAAAGCGAAGTTCCCGGAAGATTGGTTCGGGCTCGTGTAGGGTCAATGGATGGGAATGCGCCCGGCGTTTGCCGGGCGTTCGTTTTCATCGTGCATTGAGCATTGAGTACTGAAGAACTGACGCGCAGCGCACCGTTCAAATTCCGTGACGAACGGCCTCCGCAATCGCCGGCATCACGTCGATATCATTAGAGGTATGCGCAACAGCGTTCGTGCTCACGATCCTCTCGACGAGCCCACCCAGGACTTGCGCTGCATCGCCGGCGAAAAGCGGATGCACGACCACGCAATCCGGTCGCGCGAACCTCATGCCGACCAGCTGGCGCGCCGCCTCGGCGAGGGTCCGGCCGGATGACACGATATCGTCGACCAGCACCGGCTGGCGATCGAGAAACGCTGGGGCATTCGGAATCGAGATGGTGACGTCACGGTCGCCGGACCGGATTTTCTCGCACACGAGAAACGGAGCATCGGCATCGGCCGCCACCTGCGAGACCCACTGTTCGCTTTCCAGGTCCGGACCGATGATCAGCGGACGAGCGACATTGCGCTTGATCCACGAGGCCAGAAGCCGCGCAGCATGAACAACCTGGGTCGGGATGCGGTAGATTTCCGACAACGCATGATAGCGGTGGAGATGCGGATCGACCGTCACCAGCCAGTCGAGATGGCGGGACAGGATCGCGGCAAAGGTTCGCGACGTCACCGCCTCGCCGGCATGGAAGCGAATGTCCTGGCGCATGTAAGCGAGGTAGGGGGCGACGAGCCCGATCCTGCGAGCGCCCAGATCGCGCGCGGTGTCGGCTGCGAACAGCAGCGGCAACAGCTTGGCGTCCGGATGATCGAGACTGCACAGCAGGATGACGTCGCGGTCGCTGATGTCGCTTACGACCCTGAGATAGGTTTCCCCGTCGGGAAACTGACGATGCTCGATCGTGCCGACCTCTGCATCGAGTGCGGCGGATAGCGGCTGTGCCAGGGCCTCGCTGCCAGACAGCGCGAACAGCACGGGACGGTTCATAGCGCTTCAATCCCGAAGATCGGCCCGTCGCTCACCGCATAGGCCGCCGCATAATCGAGCTCGCCCGGGCTCTCGGCATGAATGGTGCTCAAGGGAGCCCCGGCATCCACCATCTGGTTCAGCCGACACTGCAGCGCGACGCCGGCGGCCTTGGCCATCGGCGCGCCGGCAAGCTTCGCGACCGTCGCGAGCTTGCGATTGTCGATACTCACCAGGCGGCCGCTATAGGGAGCGATCATATCCTGTTGGAACCGGGCGACCGGTGGAGCCCGCATGCCGCCCTGCGCTTCGCAGATACGTTGGAACTTGGCCCAGGCCCGGCCGCTTTCGAGGCACGCCCGCGCACGCGCATAGCCTTCGCCGGCCGGGGCCGCGTCCGCGAGCTCAAGCAGTCCTCCCGCCAGCTCGCAGGCCCGGTGGGCGAGATCCTCGGCGCCAGGCTGCCCCTGGAGCACGGCAAGGATATCCTGCGCCTCGAGCGCCGGACCGATGCCCCGTCCGATCGGCTCCGCGCCGGGGCCGCGCATCACGCGCGTGCGAAGCCCGAAGGCTTGGGCGACCGAGCTCAGCGCGCGCTCGAGGGTGTCGGCGGCAGCGGCTCCGCGGACCTTGGCGGTCGGCCCGACCGGGATGTCGATGACCAGATGGGTCGCACCGGCCGCGACTTTCTTGGACAGCACCGAGGCGACCATCTGCCCGACGGCATCGATATCGAGCACGCGCTCCACGCCGATGATCACGTCGTCGGCAGGGCTGAGATTGACGGCGCCGCCCCAGGCGATGCAGCCGCCTTCGCGCTCGACCACCTTGCGGATTGCGGAAACGTCGAGGTCGACAGGTGCCAGCACCTCCATCGTGTCCGCCGTGCCGGCCGGCGAGGTGATCGCCCGCGACGATGTCTTGGGCATGATCAGGCCCTCCGCGGCCATGATCGAGACGATGATCGGCGTGGTGCGATTGCCCGGCAATCCACCGACGCTATGCTTGTCGACGATGACCGTTCCGGGCCACTGCAATCGCTCGCCGACATCGACCATCGCCCTGGTCAGGCTGATCGTTTCGTCCGTATCGAGCGGGACCGCCGAGCAGGCCGTGACGAATGCCGAGAGATGGACATCGCTATAGCGTCGCTCGGCGATGTCGGTGATGATCGCTGAAAAAGCCCCGTCACTGAGACGATTGCCATAGATACGCCGACGCACTTCGGCGAGCGAGGCGAGAGGCTGGGCGTGCGCGATCTGGACCGGATCGCCCTCGCTGACGCCGAGCCGCTGCCATGCGGATTCCGAGAGGCCGATCTCGCCGGGCGCTGGAGCCTCCGCGGAACTGTGCAGCAGCGAGACGACGATTTCCCGCCCGCCGGCGCGCAGCGCGACCTGCGCGCGGGACGCAAGACCTTCCGAGCGGCAGACGGGACAGTCGTGGCGCATGACCGCAATCAGATCGCTACCGGCACCCGACAGGCCGATGCGGCGTGCCCGCAGCGTCGTCGCGACAGACTCTGCTTCGGCGTTCTCGATGATCCCGGGCTTCACGCGAGCATGCCCCAGCTACCCAGCGCCGGTACGCTGCATGCCCAGCCCAGTTCCTCCGAGACACGCTTCGCCAGGACGTGGGCGCCGGTCGGCTCGCCATGGGTGACATAGACGTGGCGCGGGGCCTCGTGCAGCGAGCCGAGCCAGCGCATGAGCTCGTCGCTGTCGGCATGCGCCGAGAGCATCGTCAGGTTGGCGACCTCGGCTTCGACCGGGATATACTCGCCGTGGATCTTGATCGTCCGGGCGCCGCCGATCATGGCGGCGCCGCGGGGGCCCGCCGCCCGGAAGCCCGAGAAGAGGATGAGGTTCTTCCCATCCGGCGCGAAGCGCTTGAGATGGTGGAGCACGCGGCCGCCCGTTGCCATTCCGCTGGCCGAGATGATGACCTTTGGGGCGGGGTTGGCGGTGAGTTCCTTGGATTCCTCCACTTCGCGCACATAGTGCGCGACGCTGCACGCCGCTTCGCACTCGGCGCGGGCCAGGCGATGCTCGTCCATGAAATCGCACATCAGCCCGCTCGCGTTGATCGCCATCGGGCTGTCGAGGAAGATCGGGATGTCGCGGAGGCGTCCCTGCGCGCGCAGACGCGAGAAATGATAGAGAAGCGACTGGACCCGTCCCACGGCGAAGGCCGGGATCACCACCGTCCCTCCTCTCTCGACGCATCGTTCGACATGATCTCCAAGCGTCTTTGTCGGATCGACCTGCTCGTGGCGCCGATCGCCATAGGTCGATTCCACCAGGACATAGTCGGCGCGCGCGGGCGGCTCGGGATCTTTCATCACCGAATCGCCGTAACGGCCGATGTCGCCTGAGAAGAGGATTGTCCGCCCCTTCCAGTCGATCTCGATCGACGCCGCGCCGAGGATGTGGCCGGCGCGATGATAGCGCACCCTGATGCCGTCCGTGACTGCATGCCACGCTCCGAACTCGATCGGCCGGAAGAGCTGCAATGCCAGACGCGCGTCAGCCTGGGTGTAGAGCGGCAGCGCCGGCTGGTGCCTGGAGAAGCCGTGCCGGTTGGCGAACTCCGCATCCTTTTCCTGCAGATGACCGCTGTCGGGAAGAAGGAGCTCGCACAGGGCCGCGGTCGCCCGGGTGGCAAGGACGGTACCGTCCCAGCCCAGGCGCGCCATGCGCGGTAGCGCGCCCGAGTGATCGAGATGAGCGTGGGTCAGCAGGACTTGGCCGACATCGGCGACTTCGGGTGGAATTGGCGCCCAATTAAGGCGGCGCAGATCCCTGGGTCCTTGAAACAGGCCGGAATCGACAACGATCTGAGTTTCACCATCGTCCACCAGATAACGCGACCCTGTGACCGTTCCCGATGCGCCGAGAAAGGCGACGCCGAGACCATCGGCCGGGCGCTTAGCCAGATCGATCCTTGCTTCGCGCTCGAGGACGGTCACGCCGGACTGGTTGCGGGAATGGTGCCGTTTCTTTCTCTTGTGCATGGACGCGGGCCTGCCTCTCACGATTATGTTCGTGAGCGCAGCTTTGATTCGCGGACGCCGCACGCCTATACGCAAAAGCCGCAGCACGACTGCTGCTCCCGACAGTTGCGTCGCGCGAACACCGGTGGCCGATCCGATCGATCACCTTACCCATGCTTGCGCGATGCCCTTCGGACTTCGCTCTCTACTTATACCTTGCTCCTTGGACTCGAGCCTATGCAGGCTGGAGGTTGACTAGAAGAGAACGGCATATGGGCGAACATGACCATCGCATGCGCAAGCGCGGCAAGATCGTTCTGATCGGCTTCCTGCTCGTCGCCAGCTTCTTCCTCATTACCGAGCATACCGCGCACTTCCTGGGTGTGCTGCCCTATCTCATCCTGCTCGCCTGCCCGCTCATGCACCTGTTCATGCACCACGGCCAAGGTGGGCATCAGCATGGCCATGAGCCCGGCCAGGCACCCGCCGGCTTGCCGGCCAATCCCAACGGCCGCATCGAAGGAGAGTCGCGATGACGCACGCCGACTATGGCTATGGTCTGTGGGGGCTCGCGCTGGTCAATGCCGCCGTTTTCATCCTCTTTGCGTTCAGCTTCTTCAAGCCGGCAACGCGGCGCGACTGGCGCAGCTTCGGCGCGTTCAGTGCGTTCATCGTCGCGCTCTTCGCCGAAATGTATGGCTTCCCGCTCACCATCTTCCTGCTGTCGGGGTGGCTCCAGTCGCATTTCCCCGGCGTCGACTGGTGGAGCCACGATGCTGGCCACATCCTGGAAATGATGTTCGGCTGGCGCATCAATCCGCATTTCGGCCCGTTCCACATCGCCAGCTTTGTGCTGATTGGTGTAGGCTTTTGGCTAATCTCGATCGCGTGGATGGCGCTTCACACGAGTCAGCGCAAACACGAATTGGCAATGACGGGGGTCTACGCCCGGGTGCGGCACCCTCAATACGTAGGGTTCATCCTCGTCATGCTCGGTTTCTTGCTACAATGGCCGACGCTTCTGACGCTTGCCATGTTTCCGGTGCTGGTGGTGATGTACATTCGTTTGGCTAAGCATGAGGAGAGATACGCGCTCGCGACCTACGGCGATAGCTACCGCCAGTACATGGCCCATGTTCCCGCCTTCTTCCCCAGCTTGCGTTGGAAGCGGGAGATTGCAGGACTGGCCTTCACAGGAAATGCTCGAATGGCAGGCCATCAGACGGACGGGCCGGTTAGCGAGGGTTCTCGAGAACACGACAACATGCTGCCAGGAGGTTAGACGTTGTCCTCCTCCGCAAGATCATCACGAACATGACGAAATCGAGGGGGCGTATGTGACCATGCAGGTGACGATCCTTGCGATTGTAGTAAACGGCGTTCCCTTCCTGAGCCTCCATCAGACCCGATCCGCGGCCTGGAAGCGGCTCATGAGATTCATAGACGCGAAATGGCCGGAGCGCCTGGGAGCGATGCTTCCCCCTGCCGAAGACGAAGCGAAGGCGCGCATGTTCTTTCGCGAGGAAGATAAAGACCTGTACGCGATCATCGACGCCGACATATCAGAGCTGCACGATGCCTTGGGGTGGGTCAAAGATCCCGTCGTTGGTTAGCCCGTCACGCGATCGCCCTCGAAAAGCTGGGCCGCCCACCGATCGAGATCGCAGCCACGTCCTGAACGTCACCGAAGTTCAGGACGTGACCGAGCCCGGGCAGTGCGATCGGGCGCTATCTGTAAGCCGGACAAGCAACTGACCTGTTCGACCGCCGTGCCAGCGGGCTGATTGCCAAGGGCGCGGCCGGATTTTGCGTCGGCGCAACGGGTGTCAGTCGGTGTCGGCCTCTACGGAGAGATGTGCAGCGGCTGTCATCTATCGCCCCGGCGCGGAGGAATCGGAGGTGAGCCAAGGCCCTTAATGGCAAGCCCCGAACTGGCGAGGGGTGGCGCAACGCCTCACGCCCGCTCAGCAGCCCTGGATTATCAAGCATGGTGTAAGCTGACGGCCGAGCCGGCGGGGGGCAAGACGCACCGGATCCCCTGTCTGGGACACGGTGGCGTTCGTGCGCTAACTCTCGGGGATGACGGCTGAGCCGTACAAGCGCTGGTCGCGGGCGCACCTGTCGGCCACGCGGGATGATGAAGAATCTGGCAGGCACGAAATGAGACACGCAAGGATGGAGATTCGACCCTGAGAAGCACCAAACTTCGGCTGCACCTTCTCGCGAGCCGCACTCACAAGTGGCTCGCGATCATTGTCGGCGCGCAGCTTCTTTTGTGGTTCGCGAGCGGCGCGTTGATGAGCTTCTTGCCCATCGATCGAGTGCATGGCGATCACCTTGTGGACCGCAAAGCCGTGGCGCCCTTGCCTCGCGGCGTGGCGCTCGTCCCACCATCAGTGATCGTCGCGGCGACCGGGACGCGGATCGAGACCGTGAGCTATCGCATGTGGCTTGGCCGCCCGGTCGCTGAGGCGACAACGGCCCGAGGGACGCGGCTGTTCGACGCGAGAACGGGCGCACTGTTGCCCGCCCCAACTGCGGCGCAAGCCCAAGCGGTAGCGAGGGCCGCCTGGCGGAGCAACGATCACCCAAGTGTGAACGTGGAACTGATCGATCGCGCCAGTCCCGAATATCGCGGCACGCTTCCCGCCTGGCGTGTGACGTTCGCCGATCCGGACTCCACTCGGATCTTCGTGGCGGCCGATACCGGCCGGATTGCGGCGGTGAGGACAGGCACGTGGCGGCTTTATGACTTCTTCTGGAGCCTTCACATCATGGATTGGAAGAATCACGAGGACTTCAACACGCCATGGCTTCTAGGGTTTGCGCTCGGCGGCCTCGGACTTTGGCTTGGCGGGGCCGTGCTTCTTTGCATGCGTTGGCCGAAGCGGCGTCGGTCAAGCGCGTCAGGCTAGCGGACCGGCAGAAACCGGAGAAGCATGATGATAAAGAAAAGTGATAAGTCGCGCGGCGGGTTGGAACGCAGTTGAACAGGCGAGACTTCGTTTGGCAGCGATGGGGTAGACCATGGCGCATCTGAGCGATGCTGAAATGATCAACTGGATGGCGCTTTATACTGCGACCGCTCTGTGCTGCGCGATCGCAATGGCCTTGGCGATCCTTGTTCTCGCCTGTCGCCTCTGGCGCGAGAAGGCCTGGGCGCAGCTTCGCAGCGCCAAGGATGTGGCGCTGTTCCTCCCCAAATCCTGGTGGCGGTGGCAGAAGCTTTATCTGCTTTCGACGCCCGTGACGCTCGCGATCGTCAGTTCGTTCGGATTCACGTTGAGGTGGAGCTGATCGTTTAAAGGGCGAAGGCGTCTGAGAGTCGGGCTACCAGGTGCGCCGCGTTGCGGTCGGCCGGGTTGACAGTCAACAGTGGCGCTACTCGCCGAAGCCTTTCGCGTTGGTGGACCTCGGGCTCGCCGAACTCCAGCACCTCCAAGATCCATTGCCTGATCTCGCCGGTCGTGCCTGAACGCGCTTCGATCAGGAAGTCGGGGCGGCAGGGGCCGGCGGGAGTGAGGTGATCAAAGACGGGCTTCTCGACAAAGATATCAAGGCCCTCCTCGGCTAGCTCGCGCCTCGCTTCCAGAAGCGCGCGCAGAACGTCTCGCTCGAACTCGGAATTGACCGGGATGAAGCGACGGCTCGAATAAATCGGTTGGGCAAATGCGCGCAATGGTGCGTAGCCGTGCGCTTCCGGATACTCGCCTGCGACGATCATTACCAGGAACGGCCCCTTCACCGGTTTTCCGGCGAAAGAGAATGACTGCACCCGAGATCGCACCCAGTATAGAGCTAAGCCGCGCTTTCTGGACCCATGCCGATGCGCTGCACAGCCGCCGTGCGTATGCTGCACTTCGATTTCTCGGCGATGCTGATCTGCCGCAGAGCCTCGAGCGCGCGGATCAGCCGGGGGCCGGCGTAGCTCGGGTCGGGTTCGACCCGCGCGCCCAGGTCCTCGCGCCAGTGGCGCCGGGTGTTTCCGGCGAACTGGGCCTGCCATCTGGCGAAGCCTTCGAAGGGATCGTCGAGCGTCGCGATCCGTGGCCGGCCGGGGACGGGGAGGGCGCAGCCCCACGAAAAAACATCGATTTCGTCTATCTCGTGGCCCTGGAGCTGGAGCGCGGCGGCGTAGCCGGTCCAGGCGGCGCGCAATTGCCACGCGCGAGCACCCGAAGTGGCGGAAGTCCGCGCATCGAGCCGCCCGACGGCGGCGCTCGCCTGCTCGAGCGCCGCGGCGAGACCGTCGCTCCACGGCAGCGATGTCAGCGCGGAAGAGCGGCGAGCCATCCCCAAGCATATCCCGAGATCGCCCTTTGAGTATAGCGTGGAGTCACGCCTAGTGTTGATAATGGACCCTTATCAACACCCCATTGTTGAAGCTTCTATATACCGGTAAGGATTAGGAGCCGGCTGTCCGTACGCCGGCGGGCCTCGACACCGGGGCGTAACAGGGAAGACGAGGCGTGTACGAGCATCTGAGTGACCTAGCGCAGCGGCTCGGCCGCCACATGGCCGAGCATAGCCCCAAGGGCCTGCCCACGCATTTTGGCGACGAGCTGCTCGAGGCCTTTCCGCAGGAGAGCCGCAAGACGTTGGGATTGGCGCTGGCCGAGCTCGAGGCCGACGGGCTCGTGACGCTCTCGCACGTGCTGGGGCCGCACCTGCCGCGCGTGCGCACAACGGTAGAGCTTTTCATCGCCAGCGATCCGGCGATCACCGGGCACGACCCGGTCGAGGATTCGGTCGTGCTCGCCCGGTTGCTGCTCGACCAGCCCGAACTGGGCGGGAACGCCAGGAAGCTCGAGGAGGCCGCGGGCTGGGAGCGCCGCCGCTTCAACCCCGCCTTCGCGCTGCTGATCCCATGCGTTCACGACGGCCGCGTGCGCAAGTCGCTGCAGGACGACTATCCGACGATGGGGATCCTGCTCGCCGACGAGGATCTGGTGGAGCTGCGCCGATACGTTCAGCGCAACAGCCAATGATCAGGTTCACCCACAATGGCCGGCCGTTTGACGCCAGCAGGTTCGCCGCTGACATCGAAGCCAAGGCGATCGCGCTCGGCATGCAGGCGCTCGAGGAGAAGGCGAGGGGAGCGGCCGCCTCGATCGTCGATCCCGAGACCGGCCGCCACGCCGACGTCTTCGTCGATCGGCTGTCGGGCAATCGGGTGGCGATCCGCACCACCGGCTCGCCGGCTTTCGCGCGGCTTCTCGAAGAGCGTCTGGGTGTCGACCCGGGAAAGGTTCAGGTCATGAATGCCGCCGACGGCGCCGCGCACCCCAAAGTCTATCTGGCGCACGCGAGCGAGGACAAGGATCGAGTGCGTCCGGTCGCGGAATATCTGATGGCGAACGGCGTCGACGTCTGGTTCGACGAGTGGGAGATCGAGCCCGGCGACAGCCTTCGCCAGAAGATGGAGGAGGGCCTCGGCAGCATGACCCATTTCGTCGTGGTGCTGACTGAAACGTCGATCGCCAAGCCGTGGGTCGCAAAGGAGATCGACGTCGGCCTCGTCCAGCAGGTCGGTGGCAAGAGCCGGTTCGTGCCGCTCGTCGTCGACCTCGATCCTGCGAAGCTCTCACCCTTCCTGCAGGCGATGCTGTTCCTCAAGATCGATCCAGCGAGCCAGGCGGATCTCAAGGGGCTGGTGGACCGCCTGCACGGCGTTAGCCGCAAGCCGGCGCTTGGCGCCGCGCCCCGCTATGTCCAGACGGCGCCGAGCGGGCTGGAGGGCTGGTCGCCGGCGGCGGTCGCGGTCGGCAAGCATGTCGTCGAGACCAGCGCGCATGCGCTGGCCGTCGACCCCCTGGTGACCCTCGAGGACCTCACGGCCGCGCTCGACATCGCGGCGGATGATCTCAGGATCGCGATGCTCGACCTGACGGACGGCGGTTATCTGCGCGAGTTGAACGTGAGCGGGCACTATGCTCCGCAGCCGGCGCTGTTCGTGGACTTTGACGAGGCGTTCATGCCGTTCAGCCCCAGCGAGGATGCGCGGACGCTGGCGAACCGGATGGTGACGGGCGAGGAGCGGGCCGCCGACACCCAGCGGCTTGCCGAGGTGCTCGGATGGGAACCGCGCCGGATGAACAGCGCCATCTGCTATCTCGAGCGGGTCGGGGCGATCAAATCCCGGCATGCGCTGGCCTCGGCGCCCTGGCGGGCCGTGCAGCTTGTGCGCACCGACGAGACGTTGCGCTTCGCGCGCAATCATGGCTGAACCTGCGCTCCACCGTGCCGAGGCGGCGCCGATCAGCGAGATCGTCTCGCAGGTCGAGGCGCTGGCGCCGGCCCGCCGGCTCGCCGATCCGCAGCTCGTCGCCGCGGCCGCGCGGGCCTGGTCGACGAACACGATCCGCGCCTTCCTGTCGGACCTGAAGATCTGGGACCAATGGTGTCGGCGGCGCGGACTTGCGACAGCGCGGGCCGATGCGGAGGCGGTCGCTTCCTATCTGCGCGCCTTGTCGGGGGTCGAGCAGGATCCGCGCAATCCGCTGAAGCAACGGGCGCCGGCGACGATCGAGCGCTATCTGGTGAACATCGGCTGGGCCTACCGCATGGCCGGCCTCGACGATCCCACCGCCGCGCCGCTGGTGCGGCTCGAGCTCAAGGGCTTGCGCAAGCTATTGGGCACGCGCCAGCGCCAGGCGCGCGGCATCCGGTTCAAGGGTGAGGTGAGCGACCTTGACGATCCGGCGACCGGTATCTGCCTGGCGCATCTGCTCAAGGCCTCTCGCCGCGACATGCTCGGCGCGCGCGACCGCGCGCTGCTGCGCGTCGCCTATGACAGCGGCTGCCGGCGCTCCGAGCTGGTGGCGATCGTCTGTGACGCGGTCGAAGGGCCCGATTCCGACGGCTCGGGAACCCTGTTCATTGCGACCAGCAAGACTGACCGCGAGCGCGCGGGCGCCATCGCCTATCTCTCGCCCGAGACGATGCAGGCGATTGCGGAGTGGAAGCGGGCCAGCGGGATCGTGGGCGGACCGCTCTTCCGGCGCGTCGAGACCTATTTCGACGGCTCGGTGCGGTCGGTGGGAGAGGGGCCCCTGCATCCGAACACGATCACATTGATCTACCGCAGGCTGATCCGCGCCGCTTTCGAGAAGAAGCTGCTCGGAGGAATGAGCGAAGCGGAGCTCGAGCGCTGGGTGAAAGCGGTGTCGAGCCACTCGATCAGGGTTGGCGTGGCGCAGGACAATTTCGCCGCCGGCGAGAGCCTGCCGGCGATCATGCAGGCCTATCGCTGGCGGGACCCCAAGACGGTCATGCGCTACGGTGCGCGGCTCGCGGCCAAGAGCGGGGCGTCGGCGCGCCTCGCGCGGCGCTTTCAGGAGAGCCGTTGAGCGATGGTCAGGATCAGTGTGACCGAACCGGCCAAGCCGGAGCGCCGCCGGCGGGTTCTTGACTCGCTCACGGTCGCGCAACTCGCCGAGGGCGGCCTGCAGGAAGGGCAAGACCTCGATTTCAAGCGTGAGGTGAACATCGACAAGCCGGAGGCCAAGTCCCGGCTGCTCGACGATGTCGTAGCCTTTCTGAACCGGGGCGCGGCCCGCATCATCGTGGGCGTCGAGGAAAAGGGCGGCCGCTTCGACGGCTTCCGGCCGCTCGCGGGCGATCCGGACAAGACCGCGCTGCGGCTGCAGACTCTCATTCAGGATGGCATCACGCCCGTTCCCCTCGATGTGCAGGTCGTGCCGCTGCACCTCGAGACAGGGTTCATCCTCGATATCCGGATCCCGCGCCACGCCGGCGCGCCGTTCATGAATCGACTCTCAGGCGGGTATTTGATCCGGTCGGGCGCGCGCAATCTGCCGATCGACCCGGGGATGCTGCGCAGCCGGTTTGTCGATGAGACCACCTGGATGAGCCGTCTCGAGGAGCTGACTGCGGCTGAGGATGCGAAAGTCGCCGCGAGCGGACGCTTGGTGCCTCGCCAGGCGCTCCGGATTGCCATCCTGCCGCAGGAGCATTTTGACCATCAGCGCCGCGCGTTCGAGCAGGGCGACCATGTCCGCCACCCCGGTCCGGTGTTTCACGAACATTCCGATCCTTGGTTCAAGGCCGCGGAGGATGGCCATGAACTCTATTCGAAGGACCTGAGGTCGCAGGGCATTGAGCGCCTGTTCATCCGCGACGATTGGTTCGTCCATGCCCATGCCGCGTTCGCCATCCAGCAGCTGAGCGGGGAGGGGAGGCTGGGCCTGCACGAGTTCAACGAAGCGTCCAAACGCTATCTGACATCGCTGGGGACGTTTCTTGGCGAACAGGGAATCGAGGGCCCCTTCGCCATGACCTTGGCGCTCCAGGGACTGGGTGAAAGCGAGCAGTTTGGAGCCTGGTTCCCGAATGTTTCAATCGTCCGAACGCTCCGCCCCCGCGTCGTGCAGGATGTCGATGACAGCGAGCTGATTGCCGACTTCCTCCGGCGGGTGAGGCAGGCGACCGTTTTTGGCTGATTGATCGACCTGGTAAGGAAGCGGGCTTCATCCTCAGGGCGCGCGCTTCCCAGCAAGGCAGAGCCGCCCGGGCCTAATCAAGGCCTCGCTTTCCGTGCGCCCAATAAGCCTTGGCGACGGTTCTCGTAACGGTGCATAACGCTTCAAAGAGCCGACGGCGAAAAGGGGAGCCGCGACTGCTGAGAGGGCGGTCAGGGAGGATCCAGACGAGAAATTGCGCGCCCGGTTATTGACGCGACGGGAGGCCGAACCAGCGCTTGATCGTTGCAGTGAGCTCGCTCTCATCGGCAGAGCCGTCGACCGCCCAGGCGACGAATCCGTCCGGGCGGACGAGGAGGGCACTGAGGCCCAACGGGTTCGTCGCCCGGGATTTGAGATAGTTGAGCCGATGGTGCCACTGGCGGGCGAGCGCTCTTCTCTTGGTCACCGTGTCGAAGTCGACGATCAGACCGCGGCCTGCGCGCAGATGCTGATTCAGCCGCGTCCCGTCGTTCAGGTCGAAGTCTGGCGCGCTGCGCCCGATGAGCGGGTGGGATCCGCCCAGGTCGTAACGTAGACCTATGCCCAAGGTCCGCTCAGCGAAGTAGGTTGCGCCGTCGCGCGTCTCGATCACGTCCCGCACGATCGCCCGAAGCGCCCGCGAGCTGGGTTGCGGACGAATCAGGGCAACCTGCGCGCGCGACCAGTCCAGGATTTGTGCCCCGACGGGGTGCCGCTCGTGCTGGTAGCTTTCGAGAAGATCGGTCGGCGCGTCGCCGCGGATTACGCCAGCGAGCTTCCAACCCAAGTTCATTGCGTCGCCTAATCCAAGGTTGAGCCCCTGGCCGCCAAGCGGAGAGTGGATGTGGGCCGCGTCGCCAGCGAGAAGCACGCGGCCTACGCGGTAATCGGTCGCCTGATAGGAGCGATCTGTCCAGGTGGCGGCGAGGTCGAGGCTTTCGACCCTGACGTCCGCGCCTGAGGCGGAACTGCTCGGGAGCGATCCGCTGACAGATATTGCCGTTCTAAGGATCCCAGCGCGAGGGCTGAAGGCCCTGCCGCTCGGCGAGTCAGCCAAGGCCCATGTCGGCGACTATGTCGTGGCGATCGGCAACCCCTTCGAGGTGGGCCAGACCGTCACTGCCGGCATCATCAGCGCCGTACGGGCGCCGTCCGCAGGTCCGCCGTATGTTCAGACCGATGCCCCGATCAATCCAGGGAATTCGGGTGGGCCGCTGATCAACATGCGGGGCGAGGTCATCGGCATCAACAGCGCGATCATCGGTCCCAGCGGGGGCAATGTTGGTATCGGACTTGCCGTGCCGTCGGATGTCGCGCGACGAGTGGTCGAGCGCATTGCGGGCTCGCGATTGGCCCCTGCCGCGAGCTGACCGGTATCAGTCGCGGGATCGTGCCGCAGCAAGGCGGGTCGTCGAGCAGGAGCCGGTCGCAACTGGCTCGATGAGCCCAGGCTGGATTAGAAGGTAGACGCGCGGCCGCGCGTCGGGCGACAATTCACGTGGGGATGGGCCGGCACTTCAGCAGCCCGTTTTGGAATGAGTGGATGGTTCAATTTAACGACTGGTGCGATGCGGCCGATACTCCTTTGGGCAATCACCATGTCCGCGTGATGACCGGACGCACAGCGGATGCCGCCATGGGCATCCAGCTGACGGCGACGGCGGTTCCCGCCCACTATGCGGCGGAGGAGCGTCTGGCAGCTGCGCTCGCGCGGCTGGGCAAGCCGGCTGCAGCCAAGATGGTTACCGATCTTCTTCCGCAAACACCGCAGATACGCTCCGGTGATCTGGGGGAAATCTACGCGACCGAATGGATTGATGCCCACAGCGGCTACCGGGCTCCCATCAAGCGACTGCGGTGGAAGGACCATCGCGACATGGCGATGCGCGGCGACGATGTGATCGGCATGATCCTTGATCCTGCGACGCAGCGCCTACGGTTCCTCAAGACCGAGGCAAAGAGCCGCATCGATCTGCGGGCGCAGACGCTTCAGGAAGCGCGCGCTGGGCTCGACAAGGATGGCGGCCTTCCGTCGTCGCACGCCCTGTCGTTCATCTCGGCGAGGCTGATGGACCTTGGGACGGACGCTCCACTCGTCGACGCCATCGACGAGGCTCTCTATCGCCTCGGCATCCCGCCCGATCATGTCCGGCATCTTCTCTTCACCTTCTCCGGCAACGCGCCGGAGGCACTGCTGACGCAGGCGCTGCTGGCCTATCCCGGCCCGATCGGGCAGTGGGGCGTAGGGCTGCACGTGGATGGACACGCCGCCTTTGTCGGCGCGGTCTACGCTCAGGTGATCGCCAATGCCAACCAGCCCTGAGGCGATCTCCGCCGCCATCACCGATGCAGCCGCCACCGGTTTTCGCGGTCGTCTGATCGCGCGCGGCCAGGCACGGGCGATGATATGGCGGCAGGGCGTGCTCCCGGCGGGCGCACCGGCCTTTTCTGCGCAACTGAGCTTCGACCTGCACAGCTATGGTTATGGGCTGCTCGGGCTTGGGCTGCGTCTTCTGGAACTCGGTGGCGACCCGGCCCAGGCGCGTGTCGCCTTCGAGCAGGCCGCGACCGCCCTTGAGGCGGTCATGGCCAAGGGCAATCGCGCCGAAGCCGACCGCGATTTTCACTTCGTGATGGCGGCTGCGAGCTACCATCTCGCGCATCTCTCCGCCCGTGCCTACTCCCTCCTTGCGGTCGTGGCGGAGGAGGAGAACTTCTCGCTCATCGAGCAGGCGCTGGCGCTTCTCATGCGGCGGGACATCAACGAGCTGCGTGCCCGGGTCTATGCCTTTCGTCTCGATGGTCGGGGATCGGATGAGGCCATCACCGCGCTCTTCCAGCAGCGTCTTGCCGATCCGCTTGTCGGCGACGCGGCCGAGCGGGACGGCCACGATTTCCTGTTCGAGGGCCTCGACCTTGCCCTAACCGATGCCTTCTTCGGTGCCGTGTCGATGTTCCTGCTCGCGCTTGACCGCGGCGAGCGCGCTCTGATCGACCGTGCGATCGCCCAACTGCGCGAGAACCTCGCCATTTGCGCCGAGCTGAACCTGGTGCCGCAATGGTGGGCGCACCGCGTCGCGATCCATCTGCTCTCCGACCTATGGTCGAACACGTTCCACGAGAGGGTGCCTCTCATTCCGGCCGGTGGAGAGGCGCCGCCGTGGCGGGGCTTGCGCGATCTCTTCATCGGACTGCTCGCCCGCCGTCCAAGGGCGGAAGTTGACTTGTGGCCGTCACAGATAGAGGCCGCCGCGCGCGCGGTCGATCAGGCCGACAATCTCGTGGTCTCGCTACCGACGAGCGCCGGGAAGACGAGGGTCGCCGAGCTCTCGATCCTTCGCTGCCTGGCTGCCGGGCGCCGCGTGATGTTCGTCACGCCACTTCGTGCTCTGTCCGCGCAGACGGAAACGACGCTTCAGCGTACGTTCGGCCCGCTCGGCAAGACCATATCCGCCCTGTACGGTAGCATCGGCGTCTCTGCGTTCGACGAGGACGCGATCCGCGAGCGGGACATTGTCGTCGCAACTCCGGAGAAACTCGACTTCGCCTTGAGGAACGATCCGTCGTTGCTCGACGATGTCGGTCTGCTCGTCTTCGACGAGGGCCACATGATCGGTCCGGGTGAGCGCGAAGTTCGCTACGAGGTCCAGATACAGCGCCTGCTCCGCCGACCAGACGCGGAGCAGCGCCGGATCGTCTGCCTGTCGGCAATCCTGCCCGATGGCCCGCAGCTCGAGGATTTCTCGGCGTGGCTGCGGCGCGATCAGCCAGGCGATCCCATCAAGGACGACTGGCGGCCGACACGTCTGCGGTTCGGCGAGGTGGTCTGGTCATCCCCCCGGGCACGCCTCAACCTGAGGGTCGGCGAAGAGCAGCCCTTCGTGCCCGGGTTCCTCACCGGCGTGGCACCGCCGCTCTTCATACCGCCGAAGAAGCTGCGGACCCGGCTGTTTCCCGACAATCAGCAGGAGCTCAGCCTTGCCACCGCCTGGCGTCTGGTCGACGATGGACAGACCGTCCTGATCTATTGCCCGGAACGGCGCAGCGTCGAGCCGTTCGCCAAGGTCATCGTCGACCTGCATACGCGAGGCGCGCTTGCGTCACTGCTCACGGTCGACCCGGTGCGGCTGCAGACCGCGATCGCGCTCGGTGAAGAATGGCTGGGCGCGGACAGCGATATCCTCAAATGCCTGCGCCTGGGCGTGGCCCTCCACCACGGCGCGCTTCCGACCGCCTACCGAAAAGAGGTTGAGAGGCTCCTGCGAGACGGCGTTCTGAAGGTGACGATCTCATCGCCCACTCTCGCGCAGGGGCTCAACCTCTCGGCGACGGCGGTCGTCATGCATTCGCTCTATCGGCATGGCGAGAAGATCCAGGTCTCCGAGTTCAAGAACGTGATCGGACGCGCCGGGCGGGCCTATGTCGACGTCGAAGGCTTGGTGCTCTTCCCGATCTTCAGCGACACCCAGAACAAGAGGCATGACGAGTGGGTTGGCCTGATCGGGGATCTCGGCGCCCGCGAGATGGAAAGCGGCCTCGTTCAGCTCATTTTTGCGCTCCTGAAGAGGATGCATGGGCGGATCGGCGGCAATCTCGAGCAGCTCGTCGACTATGTGGTCAACAACGCCGCGGCCTGGACCTTCCCCGAAGTGGCGGGCGAGATCCCCGAAAAACGCGAACGAGCGCTCAAGCAATGGGAGCGCTCCATGGCGACGCTCGATACGGCGATCCTCAGCCTGATCGGCGAAGACGATGTTCCCGATGACCAGATCGAAGCCGCGCTCGACACGGTTCTTCAGTCCTCTCTCTGGAACCGGCGCCTAGAGCGCCTCGATGCCGGGTCGCGCGCCGCTTACCGTGCGACGCTCCTCACCCGAAGCCGCTACATTTGGGCCAATTCGACTGCCGTCTCGCGCCGCGGCTATTTTCTTGCGGGGCTGGGTCTCGAGGCGGGTCACGCGCTCGACGCGGTGGCGCCGGTGGCCAACGACCTTCTGGTGCAGGCGAACGCCGCGCTGCTGGTTGGAGATCACGAGGCTGCGATTACGGCGATCACCGGCATCGCCGAGCGGGTCTTCTCCTTCTATCCGTTCGAGCCGGACCCATTTCCGGGGAACTGGCGCGACATCCTCCGCTGCTGGCTGCTCGGGCAGCCACTCGCCTCCGCCGTCGCGGGGCAGGAAGGCGATGCGCTGCAGTTCATCGAGGGCGGCCTCGTCTATCGCCTGCCGTGGGCGATGGAGGCGCTTCGTGTGCGTGCGGCCGCCAACGGTGATGTCGTTGGCGTCTTCGGCCTGGCCCTCGCCGATCATGAGCTGGGTCTAGCGGTCCCTGCCGTTGAGACCGGCACCATGAACCGATCGGCTTCGATTCTCATCCAGGCGGGCTTCAACTCGCGTTTGGCAGCCATCAAGGCCGTCGTGGACACCGGCGCGACTTTCACGTCCGGTGCGGAATTGCGAACATGGCTACGCTCGCCTGTCCTCGCGGCCTGGTCGGCTCAGCCGGACTGGCCTTCTCCCGAGACGCGAGCAATGTGGCTCGAGTTCGCCCAGGAGGCCGCGCCTGCGGCGAACCGGACCTGGGCACGACGGGACTATGTGGGGAATGTCGAGTGGTTCGCGGCGCCGGCTCCGCCCGGCTCTCCCGTGAGCTTGCACAACTGGAACGGCCAGCCATTGGTGCTCTCTGCCGATGGGCGCGGCATCGGCCGCCTCCAGCATCCCCTCAACCATAATCGGCGTGGCCTTCTCCGCGCGACAGTCGCGCTGAACCCTGCGCAGCTTGAGCTGAGCTATCTCGGACCCGATGACCTTTGGGCTGTGGCATAGCCGTGCCCATTTACCGAGCCACTGTATCGCATCGCGGAGATCATGATGAGAATCTGCAAGACCGCCGAGACGCTTCGCGCCTTCTCTGATACCGAGGCGGGCCGCCAACTGGTGTCTGGGCGGTTCTAGGCCATGCTTGTCGCCCGCGCCCAGCTCGATTTAATTCGGGACCTCGTCGCCCGCTTTCAGCAGGACGACAGCATGATGCGGCCTGTTGCCGACTTCCAGTCGCAATATGTCGCGATCGTTGCGCTCCTGCGATCGGTTGGACATGTGTTCGCCAATGTTGACTGTCACGATGCCGCTCGGCGCGAGTACAGCCGCGAACAATGGCCGATCTGGCGGCGAGATCCGATTTTCAGCGAGTTCATCGAGCCGACGCGCAACGCCCTCCTGAAGGAATTCCAAGGCGGCCTTGAACTGCGCAGCGAGGGCTTCGGAACGATTGCCGTGGTGGTCGATCCGACGATGCCGGGCAACGTGGCTCGCGTCGCTGCGTTCGACGCGCGAGAGGTGCGGGATCGTCTTGGCCGGCCGGTACTGCCGAACTTTCATGCCGCGATTGCCTTCTGGGACCGCTGCCTCTCGCAGGCAGAGACAGCTTTCGGCGAAGCGCCCACGTTGCGCAGTTGAGCCGTAGCGAAGGACCGAGCGGCTGCTTTACCGCTATCTCAGAAGCGCTTCGGCCACGTCCATATACCGGCTCGGGTGAACGCCGTCGCGGGAGCGGAAGCGGCCGAGATCCAGGGTCTCGTCACCAAAGCGAGCAGCGACGGAGCTGACGGTGTAGGCTTGTGGGCGGGCGTATGGCAGCAGCCAGATCACACGGTTGAAACAGAACTGCGCACGTATCTCAGCGAGGCGGGCGGCGAGAGCCGGTCCGGCCATGTCATTGGAGCCCATCGAGAAGATGCAGGTATTGTAGCGTTTTCCCGGTCTTCGCCAGGAAAGGACCTGGGCGGCCGTGGCCCGCTCTGCGGCCTGAACGTCACAATGGCGTTCGTAGCGCGCGTTTATCGCCTGCGCGGTGCCGACGCCCGTGCTGTCTCCAAGGATCAGACACTCGAACATCAAAGCTTCCCTCGGCCTCCGGTCGGCGGAAGGCATGACCAGCGAGCAAATCCGTCTAGCCCGTTGCGCAGTTTGCTGGGCATGGTCGCGGTCCATCGCCACGTGGTCGATGTTGGCCCGACCGCCGAGGGTCGGGCCAACGCGTCAGTAGCAGCGCCACCCGCGGAGATGCGGCGCTTCCCAGCGCCACCCGCAATGCCGGTACCACCGGCCGTGCCAGCGATACCAACCATGACGAGGGCCTGGTTCGGCTATCCACACTGGGCCGCGCCATCCTGGCGCCCAGCGATGATGGCCGGTCCAATGATGCCAGCCCGGCCCCCACGCCGGCGGCGGCGCCCAGACCTGAGCCGCTGCGGGGGTAAGGGACGTGCCGAGGAGCGCCAGCAGACCGACGATTGCCGACGTCAGCACTTTCATCACGCGCGAGCGCCAGCGACGCGCCTCCGATCGGGAGGGTGGCGTCTGGCTCTCCAGATGGCGGAGCGCGTTGTTGTGGGAGCTATCGGCAGCACCGCGCCGCCGCCCACGGATCAGATCGCGAACAATCGTCCTCATATCCAAATCCTCTGCATGAGCAATTCGGGCATGAGATGCGCCGGAGAGAGAGCCGGCGCCCTCTAGTCCCAGCCGAACCGCTATGGCGTTCGGCGTCAGTCGAGCTAGTATTCCTCGGCGCCCCGTCAAGGGTCTAAGGCCAGGCTTTGGCGACCAATAACGGCTGTAGGAACCGGAACGAGGGCAGACACTTACCTGGATGGCGGTGCGAGAAGGTACGGTCGGAAATGGCGCAGCTGACGCAACTCGAATTGGCGAACTGGGCAGCTCTCTACGCTGCTACGGCGCTGTGCTGTGCGATCGCCCTCGCGTTGTCGATTGTCGGCGCTGGAGTGCACGTCTGCCGCGAACGCGCCTGGGAAGAAGTTCGGAGCGTTCGACAAGCAATTCTCTTCGTGTCCAAGCTCTGGTGGCTGTGGCAACGGCTCTACTTTCGCTCGACGCCGGTTATCATCGCCATTGTGGGCGGGTTCGCGATGACGCTTCGCTGGAGCTGAGAAGCACGGGGCTCAACTCACAGGTCCAGGGCGGCGGCAACCTTTCGCGCTACCCGGCCCAGCTCGAGGTCGCCGGAACTGAGGCAGAGCAGCGGAGCGATCTCGCGCATGCGGGAATGCCCGCTGGTGCTCGATCCGTCATGCTCGTCGTCACCGTGGTCGATGGCGTCGATCGCCAGACGCTTGATCTCCCCGGTGATCCGCGAGCGCGCCTCGATCAGGAAGTCCGGTCGCGCAGGGCCGAGCGGCGTCAGAATATCGAACACGGGCTTTTCGATCGCGGCATCGATGCCATGCCGGTGAAGGTTGCGCTGGATCGACAGCAATTCGCGCAGCAGGCTGCGCTCGAACTCGGAGTCGACCGGGATGAAACGCTGCCCCGAGTAGATCGGCTGGGCGTAGGCGCGAAGCGGAGCATAGCCACGCGCCTCGGGATATTGACCAGCGACGACGATCACGAGGAAAGGGCCACGGACCAGGTTGCCCCGCACCGACGGGGATTGCACCCGATTGGCGACGCGCACTGGCCGGTTGTCGGCGGTCTCGATGACATGGCCGGTGATCTGATGCGAGAAGAGCGCGAAGAACGCCTGCGGCGCGTGGCCGGGAGGCCAGTCTCGGGAGAGACGCCTCAGAACCGCATAGGCGCGCCGGCTGTGCAGGGCATCGGCGTGGGTCCAGAAGGCGCGGCTGAGCTCGATGCCGGGCGCGATCTCGATCCTGCTGCTCGCCTTCACTAGAGCATCGAACTCCCGCTTGATCGAAGGCTCCTCCGCGCCATCGGACAAGGGAAAAGCCCGGGTCGTCCCTGCAACGTCGAGGAGGCGCCATAGCAGCCGGGCCAGCCTAGGCACCGAGGCGTGGCGCGTGCGATCGTCGCTGGCGTCGCTCTCGGGCTGTTGCGCGAGCTTGCTGGGGGCAGGCCGCAGGACCTCGAAGAAGCCCTCGGGAGGCGCCGCCGGCGTTTCGCGCGATCGTACCTCCGAGATGCGATGGGTGACCTGATCCCGGAAGAAGGGGCAGTCGGCGCGGTGGTCGGGTCGCTTTGCGCTGGTCAGCCGGCGGAGATAATAGGTCTCCGCCTCCGACAGGAAGGCGGGCGTAAGTATCGGCGGCGGATCGTCCGCGGCCAGGCAATCACAGGCGATCCACTTGGCGCCGATTCGGGCGTTCTGGACGAGCATGATTCCTGCTTCTTCATCGCCAGGCGATCCCTGGCCGATGTACCAACGCACCAGCGCCTCGCGGAGCGGAGCGGGCAGCGCGATCCGAGGGCCGCGGCCATCCGTGTCTCGGTCAATCAGCCACATGATCCAGTTTCGGGCGATCCAATGCAGCCATAGTTTGCCCGCTCCAGGGAATTGACAACTGCAAATCGCCTGATCTCAACTTCCTGAACTAGGGGTCAGGGAGGTTTGATATGCGTGCGTTGTTGCTCGCGAGCACACTTGTCATCGTTGATAGCGGGGCCGCGCTCGCGGCGAACCAACGCGCCGCTTCGCCGGTGCGCAGCGTCCAGCTGATCAGCATGACGGGGCGGTCGGACGTCGCCGCCGACGCTAAGGATGGGACGGCCGAGCCCCGCATGGAGGGTCCGGCCGAGGCCGTCATAGCGGATGTGGAGGGCTTCCGGGTCCACGATCTGAGCCGTCGCTGGGTCGAGTATCAGATGGGTGAAAGACTCGCGGCAGAGGCCGGCGCAACGACGGCGGTCGCGGAGGAGGACCCCTTTGCCCCGGTCGGTGTTGCCCAGCTCGGCGCCCCGACCAGTCAGACGGCGGCACTTGCTCCATTTTCCGCGATCGCCGTGCCGGCATGGATGCGCGGCGGCCCGGTATTCGCTGCGGCTGCGACGACCTTCGTCCCCGGATGCTCGCCGACCGGTTACCGGCGAAGCGGTTTCCTGCCCGCCGATGCCGAAGTCCGCCGCCAGACATATTTCTCGATGATGAGCAACGTCGCCTGCGAATACGGGATTCCAGTCGGGCTGTTCGATGCGATGATCATTCGGGAGAGTGTGGATCGGCGTGGAAAAAGGACCCCGGTAGCGGGGTGATCGGCGTCGAAAAAGGACCCCTCATCCCGGTGGTCTAGGCTGTTCGCTTGGCAGGTGTCAGGCGGCGAGATCGGGATGTTGGTATTGGAGACGGTGTTGAGGATCCGGCGCGAGCACGCGGCGGGGAAAGCCATCAAGGCGATAATGCGCGACCTGCATCTGTCACGTGGGGTGGTGCGCAAGGCGATCCGGTCGCCGGAGGCGGACATGGGCTACCGACGCGAGGTTCAGCCGCTGCCGAAGATCGGACCATTCCAGGTGCGACTGGATGCGCTGTTGAAGGAAGACGAGGCACGGCCGCGGCGCGAGAAGCTGCGCATCACGCGTATCCACGACCTGCTGCTGCGCGAGGGGTTTGACGGCTCGTATGATGCGGTGCGTCGCTATGCGGCCCGCTGGCGGCAGGCGCGGCGTCGCGACGTGATGGATGCGCCGGCGTTCATCCCGCTGCTGTTCCGGCCGGGCGAGGCCTATCAGTTCGACTGGAGCCATGAGGACGTCGAGATCGCGGGCAAGCCGATGCGCGTGAAGGTCGCGCATGTGCGGCTGTGCGCGTCGCGAGTGATATACGTGCGAGCCTATCCCCGCGAGACGCAGGAGATGCTGTTCGACGCGCATGCGCGGGCGTTCGCCTTTTTCGGGGGCGTGCCAACGCGCGGCATCTACGACAACATGAAGACCGCGGTGACGAGCGTGTTCACCGGCAAGGAGCGGGTCTTCAACCGGCGGTTCCTGGTCATGGCCAACCACTACATGGTCGAACCGACGGCATGTTCGCCGGCAGCCGGTTGGGAGAAGGGTCAGGTCGAGAACCAGGTGCAGACGGCACGTGGCCGGTTCTTCCAACCACGCCTGCGCTTTGCCAGCATTGAGGAGCTGAACGGTTGGCTGGAGGCGGAGTGTCGCCGTTGGGCGGACACGCACCAGCATCCCGAGCAGAAGGAACTGACGGTCGCTCAGGCCTGGGCTGCGGAGCGCAGCGTGCTTCAGCCCGTCGTCGCGCCCTTCGACGGGTTCTACGAGAGCGAACACGCGGTGAGCGGCACGTGCCTGATAAACTTTGACCGCAACCGCTACTCGGTCATGGCCAAGGCGGTGCGGCGCGCGGTCCAGGTCCGTGCCTATGCCGACCGCATCGTCGTGCGCTGCGACGGCGAGGTCGTTGCCGACCATCCCCGGTTTTTCGGACGCGACCGGACCATCTACGACCCGTGGCACTATCTGCCGGTGCTGGTCACCAAGCCCGGCGCCTTGCGCAACGGTGCACCATTCCAAAACTGGGAGTTGCCACCTGCGCTGTCGCGGCTCCGGCGCAAGCTAGGCGCTGGCGATGATGCTGACCGGCGGTTCGTGCGGGTGCTGGCGGCGGTGCTCGACGACGAGCTGAACCTCGTCGAGGCGGCTGTACGCGAGGCGTTGCTGGCCGGCGTCACCAGCGACGATGTCATCCTCAACATACTGGCCCGCAGGCGAGAACCGCCTCGACCGTTGGCCATCGTCACGGCCGAGGACCTGGCGCTGCGTCATCCGCCTCTTGCCGACTGCACGCGCTACGACAGCCTGCGAGGCCTCCATGCAGCGGCATGAGATGATGACGGCCATGGCGGGTCTCGGCCTGAAGGGCATGGCCAGTGCCTTCGACGAGGCGGTGACCACCGGACTACAGCGCAAGCGCACGACGATGGAGATCCTGACCGACCTGCTGCGTGCCGAGGCAACCCACCGCCATGCAGCGTCGGTCCGATACCGGATGTCGGCCGTCAGGTTGCCGGCGGTGAAGGATCTCGACGGCTTCGTCTTCGACGGCACCCCCATCAACGAGGGGCTCGTACGCTCGCTGCACAGCGGCTCGTTCCTGGCGAGCCAGCGCAACGTCGTGCTGGTCGGCGGTACGGGCACCGGCAAGACACACCTGGCCAGCGCCATCACCGCCAACGTCGTGCGGGCCGGTGCCCGCGGGCACTACTTCAACACGGTCGACCTCGTGAACCGGCTCGAGGAGGAGAACCGCCTCGGCAAAGCCGGCGCGCTCGCAAAACAGCTCTCCCGCCTCGATGTCGTGGTGCTGGACGAGCTCGGCTATCTGCCCTTCGCCCGCTCAGGCGGTCAGCTGCTCTTCCATCTGGTGAGCAAGCTCTACGAGCGCACCTCGGTCATCGTCACGACGAACCTCGCCTTTGGCGAGTGGCCAACCGTCTTTGGTGACCCGAAGATGACCACCGCGCTGCTCGATCGCATTACCCACCATTGCGACATCGTCGAGACCGGCAACGACAGCTGGCGCTTCAAACACCGCAGCTGACGCAAGGGACTACCGGCAGAAGACGCTTCGCGCTGGTTGCGCCTCCGGTCGAGCTACGCCCGCCCTACGCCGCAACCAGCGCGAACGGCACGCCCGCCATACCTGTCACGCAGCTCGACGAAGGGGGTCCCTTTTGCACGCCGATAGGGGGTCCTTTTTGGACGCCGATTGACACGGGAGAGCCGCTACAACGCCTCCGCGGTGTCCCCGAAAAGCGCATTTGGCCTGACGCAGCTGATGCCTGGGACGGCCGCCGGTCTAGGCGTGAACCGCTACGACGTGGAGCAGAATCTTCGTGGCGGAGCGCGGTATCTGCGTCAGCAGCTCGACCGGTTCGGTGCCTATCACCTGGCCTTGGCGGCCTACAATGCCGGGCCCGGGCGCGTCAGGAACGGGAGTGTGCCGCGGATCGTCGAGACCCAGGATTATGTCTCGAACGTCCTGCTCAACTGGTCTCGGCTCAGCGGCATTTCGAGAGTTGCGACCATCCACACGAGTGCATCGCCGGCACCGCGCCGTGAACCATTCGTTCGCGCCGCCACGGTGTCGAGCTTCTGAGAAGTCGTGCCGATCGCACGGGTGCCGCGCTAGAGAAGCGGGTCGCGCCCCGAGCCGAATTGCGAGCGACGCTGGAGGACCGCCGTGATCTCGGTGACCATCCGCTTGATGACCGCCGACTGGAAATAGGTGCCCCACTCGCTGCGGATTTCGCTGCCGTCCATGCCCTCGAGCTCCTGAAGAGCCTCGACGAGCCGGTGGGGCAGACCTTTGAACAAGGTGCTCAGCATCGCCACGAGTGCGGTGAAGCGATCGTCCTGCACGAGCTCCATCTCGCGGGTCATCTCGACGCTGATGACTGCCTGCATGAGGTCGATGTTAAGGGCCCTGAGGATCGCCTGGAATTCCGGCAAGGTCATCGAGGCGCGCTTCTCCGGATCCCGGTGAAGGATCGTGCCGAGCCTGCTCTTCTTGATACCTGAGCGCAGCGCCATCGTCCGGATGCCGATGTCGTTGGCCTCCATCGCGCGCATGATCATCGGCACATAGTCGGCCGCTGCTTCAGCTTCTGCCTCGAGGGGCAGCTCCTGCTCCATTCGATTCGTAAGCGATGACACTTTTCGCCCCCGCAGTCCTTTTTGCGGACAGAGCGACACAATCAAACCTTATCGATCTTGGCAAGCCCTTCGAGAAAAGCCCGCGCACCCCTCACAACCGAATTTATCTAATTCGCACAACCTTTTCGCCCTCGTCACGACCACGCCCGCGCGCGCTTTTTGGCGGCTTTTGCTCGTCGATTCCGATCTTGCTCAACAGCTTGGCGGTGCCCTGCTCGACCACATAATCGAACAGCAGCATGGAGATAGCGTCGCCGACCGTCAGGGCCGATCCGAGATGCTTTTCGAGTCGCCGCTTGGCCTCCGTCAGGCTTTCCGCGCTCGTCTTCGTGATGCTTAGATGGATGCGGATCGGGCCCTTGGTCGGCACCTTCTCGAGGTGCTTGCGCAGCGTTTCCACGTCGTGCTGCTCGATCGCGCCTGCGGCGCCGGCGGTGGCGCGCGCGTTCACGAGGTTCCCGAGCGACTGGTAGCGCCGTGTCTGATTGGAGTGAATCCGCAGACTCTCGGTGGTCAGCCGAAACAGATACTCGGATACGTCGAGGGTGTACCCCCGCATTGCCTGCCCGCCCATTCCCGCATGTCCTTGCTTGCCTGGCTTCGGCTGAAGTCGCCAAGGTGAAGTGACATCGCCCTATACGACTCGTCCGGGGCGAGCCAAGTGTACCCGCACAGGGACTTGCCCGCAAAGCCGGACCTGGGTCCGCAACCGCGGACAGCGCGCCTGAAAGCCGGGACAAGGTGTCCGCGAATCAAGATGAAGAATCGTTGTTCGCGGACGATGTTTGGCTCTGCCGAAGGTTCTTTAGGCACGGCCGCTAGATAAATCCGCCGAGAGCCCGGCGGTTCCAACAAAAGCCGGTTGTAGCGAAAGTCGTCGGGGACCCACCCTTCAATTGGGCGCGGAGGTGCCGCGTCTCCATCGAAGGGAAAACTCTTATGCAGTCTCTGCTGAATCGGAGCGGGCGCATGGAGATGGCGATCCTCGCCCTCGCTGTGATGCTGTTCGCGCTCCTGTGGTTCGCCGGGCCGGCCTTTGCCGGGGCGGATACCACGTTCGACACGGCCCTCACGAAGTTCACCGACTTCCTCGAGGGGTCGGGCGGCAAGGTAATTACCGTGCTGTCGCTCGCCGGCGGCATCGTGGCGCTCGCCTCGGGCCGCTTCTCCATGGGTCAGATCGCCATTCCGGTCGGCGTCGGTGTCGGCGCCGGCACGGGCATTCCGATCGTCACCTCGACGGTGACGGCGACGATCTGACGCAACGAGCCTGGCGCGTCGGGGTGGCAGCCTCGGCGCGGCACAGGGGGAGGGTGGTGCAATGGCCGCAGACAAGTACGCGATCCCATCTCATCTGGACGATCCAGAACTGATCGGGCTGTGGACGCTGGATGAGTTCCTGGCGATGGTTACGCCATTCGTCTGGGGGATCATGACCCAGCACATCGTCATCGGAACGGCGTTGGCATTCGCCGGCTGGTGGGGATTGAAAAAGGCAAAAGCGGGTCGTGCCGCGTCTTGGCTGCTCCATCTGGCCTATTGGCATCTTCCGGCCGGCTTCACCGGCCTGAGGGCCACGCCACCCTCTTATCTCCGACTGATGGCGGGCTGAGATGGACCTCGCATTCAGCCACGCAAGCAACCAGCGGGTTCTTCGCCAGCGCAACTTCCTGGTCGTGGTCGCAGGCGCGCTTGCGGCGATAACAGCGCTGCTGCTCGCCTTCGGCATCTCGCGAGACCGCGAGATCGTCCTCCAGCCCGTACTGCGCTCGCCGGTGACCGTCAGCAGTGCCGGCGTCTCCCGCGAATATCTCGAGATGATCACGCGCGACGTGGTGGTGCTCACGCTCGACCGCAGTCCGCAAAACCTCGAATATTGGATGAACGCGGTGCTCGAGATCACATCGCCGCGCGTTCAGGGCAAGATCAAGTCCGACCTCCTCAAGATCGTCAACGAACAGCGCGGCTCCTCGATCTCCCAGTTCTTCACGATTGAGTCGATGGACATCGATCCCAAGAACCTGCGGTCCGAGGTGACCGGCGAGCTCCACACCATTGTCGGCAACAAGGTGATCTCCAGGGAGCGCCGCACCTTCCGCTACGACTGGGAGTATGAGGGCTTGTCGCTCCGCCTGGTCGGCTTCGGGATGGTCCGCACCGGCAAGGAGCAAGACAAATGATGGCTTTCTATGCCGTCGGCAGCGCTGCTGCAGGCACCATCCTCATGTCCCGCATCTACTGCATCCTGAGCAGGGTGGCGGGCGCCTGCCTGATCACGCTGGCGGTCTTCCTGTTCGCGCAGCCGGCATGGGCAGACCAAACGGTCGTGGCCGCCGACAGCGCCCAGGTCGACTGTCAGGCGTCGGCCAAGGACCTGACCCGGATCAGCCTGGTCGATGACGAGTTCGCGAGCGTGTCGAAGATCTCGACCGGCAACCCGCAGGACGACTTCTCGGTCGTCAACGAGCCAGTCCGGGGCGACATCTACCTGAGCGTGCCCGAAGGTTTCGGCCGCCCGGCGCTTTCCTTCTTCGGCACGAGCAAGCGCGGCTACGTCTACAAGTTCGTCTGCCGGATCGCCGGCGACCAGGCGGCGCAGGTGTTTGTGTCCAATCCGGCGATCGCCCGGGAAAAGGCAGCCGAGGGCTCGCCCCAGCAGGTCGCCGCCGGGCCGCAGGATGCCGCGGTCGAGCTCGTCCAGGCCATGTACGCCAACAGCGTCGCCGACGGCTATGAGATGCGGCAGCGCGCGCTGAAGCCGGTCTATGTCGGCAAGCTCAAGGTCCAGATGATCGCTGAATATCGCGGGCAGGACCTGACCGGCAAGGTGCTGCGCATCGAGAACACGGGCGATGCGCCGACCGAGTTGACCGAGCGCACGGTCGCTCCGGCAAGCGCGCTCGCCGTCTCCATCGCCGAGCCCAAGCTCGCCCCGGGGAAGGTCACGACGGCCTACCTCGTCTCCCAGAATGTGAGGTAAGCCCATGGCCTTCTCGGACATTTTCACTCGTAAGCGGAGGCCCCTCGACGAGGCGGAGGGAGAGGGGGTCTCGCCTGTCGGAGGCGAACTGGCGGGCAACGAAGCGGTGCGCCGCAAGCAGCGAATGCTGCTCGCCGGGGTCGCCGGCGTCGGGCTGGTTCTGTCCTCCATGTGGATCTTCAGCGGCGACGAAGGCGAGAAGGCCGCCGACGCCGATGGCGCCGAGAAGGTCGAGGTCTCGACCAAGGATCTGGTGAACCGCAACCTCTCGCAGCAGGAGTGGATGGCGCTCTCGGAAAACCGGTTTGAGTCCACCGAGAACCAGCTCAAGTCGGTGAACGGCCAGCAGGCGAGAATGGACAATCTCGCCGCTCAGATCGAAGCACTGAAGGGGCAGAACTCGTCGATGCAGGCCGACGGCCAGCGAGTGCTGTCCGCTTACCAGGCGGAGAATGAGCAGCTCCGCAAGCAGCTGAACGAGCGGCCTTCGGCGCCGCCCCCGGCGCCGGGCCCCGCGGCACTGTACGGGCGAGGTGGCCCGCAAGCCTATCAGCGGCCGGACGCGCCGGGCGAGGCCGGCGCAGCGCCTCCGCTCAGCCGCGCCGCCGAGGTCAAGATGGTCAGCTTCTCGTCTTCCGACACGGGGACTGCGTCCAAGGTGGCGAAGGGCAGCACGGTCTATACCGACAGCCCGAACTATCTGCCGCCCAACAGCTTCGCCTCGGCCAAGGTCATCGTGGGGGTGGACGCGAGCGCCGGCGTGAACAGCCAGACCGATCCGCTGCCCGTCGTTCTGCGCGTTACCGGGCCGGCGCGCTCGGTGCTGCAGAACGGCAAGCTCCTCACGACCAAGATCCAGGGCTGCCTCATCAACGGCGCGGCGCGCGGAGACCTTTCCAGCGAGAAGGTCTACGTCAAGCTGCAGAAGATGACGTGCCCGCAGCCTGGCGGCCGCTACGCCGTCTCGGAGGTCAAGGGCTTCATCGCGTTCGGCGGCAAGACCGGCGTGCGCGGGCGGGTGGTCAGCCGCGAGGGTTCGCTTGCCATGCAGGCGTTCCTCGCGGGCCTCGTCGGCGGTGCCGGCAACGCGCTCAACACGGCCTTCCAGCAGCCGCTGGCGACGATCAGCACCGATGGCGACGGTGGAACTAACCGCACGCCGAGCTTGGGCAATGTCGGCCTGCGTGCGCTCGGCGGCGGTGCCGCGGAGTCGGGCAAGGACGTCTCGAAATATCTGATCGAGCGCGCCGAACAGTACCAGCCGGTCATCGAGATGCCGACCGGCGTCGATGTCGAAATCGTCTTCCTGGAGGGTGTTTATGTCCGCAATTGATCGCTTGCGCCGGAGCGCGTTCGCGCGCCCCTGGAAGCTGCTCACCGGCGTCGCGGCGCTTGGCGCTGCCAGCGTCGCCCTCGCGGCCCAGGTCGCGGGTCCGAGCAGCGCCGAGGTCACGAACCTGCTCAAGACGCGCCTGCCGAAGACGCCCCTAACCCAGGTCAATTGCGAGAAGGTACGTGGCCTCTGCGAGGTGACGGCGGGGTCGAACCTCTTCTACGTCGACGCCGGCGCCCGCTACCTCATCATCGGCCGGGTCTATGACATGGAGACACGCCAGGATCTCACGGCCGCCCGGCTGCTCGAGATCAACCCCGACATGCTCGTCGGCGGTGCGGCCAAGGCCAATGCCGCGGCCGCGGAAGGCGAGGGCCAGGGAAAGGAAGCGGCCGCTCCAGCGCAGGCGAGGGTCGAGAAGACCGCGCTCCCCGCGCGGCCGACTAGGCTGGCGCTGGACGGACTTCCGAAGGACGGCGCGATCGTCTGGGGCAATCCGGCGGGGCAGACAGTCACGGTCTTCACCGACTTCCGGTGTGGGTATTGCCGCGCGCTGACGAACGTGCTGCGCAGCATGAACGTTCGGGTCGTCGAGCGGCCGATCTCCGTTCTCGGCAGTCGCGATATCGCCGACCGCGTCTATTGCGCCAGGAATCGCGAGGAGGCGCTACATGCCGCGTATGCCGGCGAGCCGCTCAAGAGCGGCCCGTCGTGCGATACGTCGGGCCTCGATGCGAACGAGGCCTTCGCTCACAAGCACGGCTTGAGCGGAACGCCGGTGATCGTGCGCAGCGATGGAGCGATGCTCGAGGGCTATCGGCCCAAAGAGTTCCTGCAGAGCTGGCTCAAGGACGCGCGCTCGTGAGCGCGCCGCGCCTCGGCCGCCGGGCTGCGGTCGCCGCGCTTGGCTTCGGCACGCTGATGAGCCTGAGCGGCTGCACGACCTTCGGCGGCAACGTGAAGGGCAGCTTCACCTGCCAGGCGCCGGACGGCATCTGCGCGCCATCCTCCACGATCGACGATCGCGCGCTGGCGATGATCTCCGGTGACGCCGGCGATGTCATGATCCCGGCAGGGCCCTATCCGACACCGGCACAACAGCCCCGTGCCCTGCGCACCGCTGTGGCAGCGCCGCTCTCGGACGCGCACGGGCAGGTCGCGCCGCGAACCCGCGAGAAGGTGCTCCGCATTGTGTTTCAGCCCTATGTCGATGACCGGGGCCGGCTGCATGAATCGAGCGCTGTCCACGCGGTCGTCCAATCCGAGTGGCAGGCCCAGGCGCTTGCGGATGCGACTCCCATCCCCGACAGCAGGTCGGCTGATGCACCTGTTCAGCTGAGCCTTGTCGATGCGGTCGAGCGCGAGGTTCCCGGTGTGGTGGACGTCGCCGCGTTCGACCCGAACATGCCGGACCCGGATGTGGTGGCGGCTGCCCGGTCCAGAAAGCCGGATCCGGTTGCAGCGATCAAGGCGGATGTCGCCAGCCGTCTGGCTATCAAGGTCAAGCCGGCGCGCGGCGCGCCGACGGCTGGAGCGCCCGCCTCGGCATCCTCAGCGACTGGGTCGCAGCAACCGACTGCGTCCGCCACGGCCACCAAGCGCGCAGCTGGCGGCGGCGAGAGCGCCGCGGCGGGCGTGCCAGCCAGCCGCCGAAGCGAGGCGCCGCCTCAAGTCAAACAGCGCTCGGAGGGTGCTCCCGCCACGAGCACTGCGTCCGGCCAGGAGGCAGCTGCGCGCGTGAAGGCGAGCCAAGAGTATCAGGAAGCGCGCGAGCGGATCGAGGACAGCGCGCGCGGCTCCGCCGGAGCGACGCCCGGGGCGGGGCTCACGACCCTGACGAGCCCCACCGTCCGCGCTGCGAGCTTCCCCGCGGCGGTTCCGGAGGACAATTGACATGAGCGCGAAGCCCCGTTTCTACGACAGCCTGCTCTCCGGTCTGTTCGGCGATAGCAAGCGGCCAGAGGCCGAGCGTCCGGACTTGGCCGTGCCGATGCTCGCGCATTGGCTGCCCTATCGCAGCTACGACCCGAAAACGGGCATCTTCTACAACTCCGCCTCGCGCGGATTCGTGATCGAGGTCTCACCGCTCGTCGGGGCGGATGAGCGTACCGGCGAGATCCTGACCCAATTCTTGTCCGAGGGCATCCCGGTGCCCGGATGCCTGCAGTTCCACGACTGGATGAGCCCGCGGATCAGCGAGCGGCTCTCCAAATGGTATCTGCCCCGCTACTCGGCGAGCGGCGTCTACGAGCGGATGGCCAAGCATCGGGTCGACTTCCTCACGGACGGCGTGTGGAACTCGCTTTCGGCCGATGCGCCATTCTGTCTTCGCAACCACCGCGTCGCCATTTCCTATTCGACGCCGGAAAGCTCGCGTGTCTCGGTCGAGGAAATCGTCGCCGTGATGGACGGCCTCATCTCCGTGCTCGGCTCGATCGGGGTCTCCGCGCGCAAAATGGATCCGGTCGCGCTGATCGGGTGGATCGACGACATCACCTCGCCGACCACGGCCGCGGGCGACGATGTCATCAGCTACAATCCGCTTGATCCCATCGCCGACCAGGCGGTGCGCCGCGACATCGAGATGAAGGTCGATCCCGACCGCATCCTGCTGCGGACGGAACGGTTTCGCCCGACCGGCAAGGAGGTCAACGGCGCGCCCGAGATCGGCGAGATCTATCCCGACGTATTCGACGTGCGCTCGTTCTCGGTCCGCAATCTTCCTCAGCGCTGGGCGCCCTGGGACTGCGCGCGGCTGATCGGCGACATGTTCGCCGACAAGCTGCGAATGCCGTGCCCGGTCTCCACGAACCTGTGCCTCGACTTTCCCGATCCCCAGTCCTCGAGCAACAAGGCCGGTTTCAAGTTCATGCGCACCACGAGCCTCGCCGACTCCAAGTCCGCGCGCTTCCTTCCCCAACTCCGCGAGCAGTCCCAGGAGTGGAAGTTCGTCAATGACGAGATCCGCCAGGGGCGCAAGCTCGTGCGCCTGTTCTACAGCGTTACGTCCTTCTCTCCCAAAGGGAAGGGAGACGCCAACGAGCGCGTCCTCAAGTCGGTCTACAGGGCCGCAGGCTGGGACCTGCTCGACGACCGCTACCTCCAGGTGATGGGCCTCTTGTGCGCGATGCCCATGACGATGGCGAACGGGCTGTCCCGCGACCTCGAGCGCATGAAGCGCATGCGGACCATGCTCAGCACGACCGCGGCGAACCTGGCTCCCATACAGGGCGAGTATCTCGGTGGTCACACGCCGCACCTGCTCCTGATCGGCCGACGGGGCCAGCCCTTCTTCTGGAGCCCGTTCGAGAACGCCGCAGGCAACCATAACGTGGCGGTGTTCGGCAAGTCGGGGTCGGGCAAGTCGGTCGCCCTGCAGGAGCTGTGCGCCTCGTTGTGCGGTGCGGGATCCAAGGTTGTCGTGATCGATGACGGCCGCTCCTTCGAGCACTCGGCCAAGCTGCAGGGCGGTGCCTTCGTCGAGTTCACGATGTCGAGCGGCTTCTGCCTGAACCCGTTCTCGATGATCGACGCCGCCCAGGCGGCCGAGGATGAGGACTATCTCCTCGACTGCATGGCGATGCTCAAGGCCATCGTGAACCAGATGTCCCGCCACATCGACCGGCTGACCGACACCGAGCGCGGCCTGATCGACGGCGCAGTCAACCGCGTCTGGGAGGCCAAAGGCAGGAACGGCTCGATCGACGACGTGATCGCCGCGCTCAACGAGACTGGCAACGAGCTTGCCTCGCATCTCGCCATCGCAATGATGCCGTTCTCGAGCGCCGGCACCTACGGCAAGTTCTTCCAGGGTGAGGTCTCGTTCGAGCTGCAGGCACAGCTCACGGTGTTCGAGCTGTCCGACCTGTCCTCGCGCGAGGAACTGCGCAGCGTCGTCCTGACCGCGATCATGTTCATGTCGCAGCAGATGATGCGGAAGGTCGACCGCTCGCTTCCCAAGGCGCTGCTCCTGGACGAGGCCTGGCAGATGCTTCGCGGTGGGGCGATGGCCGATTTCATCGAAACCTACGCCCGCACGTGCCGCAAGTATGGCGCCTCGTTGGTGACGGCCACGCAGTCGCTCAACGACTACTACAAGTCGGCCGGGTCCATAGCCGCCCTCGAGAACAGCGACTGGTTCGTGATCCTCCAGCAGAAGCCGGAAACGATCGCCGACTTCAAGAAGCACGATCGCTTCGAGATGGACGACTATACCGACGCGCTGCTCCGCTCGCTCAAGCGCAACAGCTTCGAATATTCCGACATCATGATCAAGGGGCCGGAGACGCTGGCGGTCGGCCGGCTGGTCCTCGATCCCTTCTCTGCCGCGCTGTTCTCGTCGAGCCCGCGCACCTTCGCTGCCATCGAGGCGATGGTCGCCGACGGGCTCAGCATGGATGAGGCGATCGAGCGGATCGCATTCCCCGAGAACCCCGAAAAATGGACGATGCCCGCCGCTGATGCGGCGGCAATCGCTGCGGAGTGAAACCATGGCGACCATGCTCACAGAGCCGACCACCCCCAGCTCACGTCGCCCGTCGCGCGGGCTCGATGTCGGGTTTCTGCTTTACTTCTACCTCCACATGGCAGGGTTCCTCGCGTCGACCCTGCTCATCACCTGGGGCCTGTTCGTCCTCTTCTTCCTCGCCATCGGCGGCTTCTCGTTCGACGGGATGATGCACCAGCTCGACAATCTTGCGAGCCGGTACGTCGCCGCCGACGCCGCTCGCATCACGTCATTCCGGCACGTCCTGATCGTCGCGCACATGCTTCTGGCGGCCGGAGTCATCTTCTTCCGCCGGCACAGCATCCTGCCTTCGCGCGATCCCAAGGGGAGCAACACCGATGTCTGATCAGCCTCAGCTCGACCTTCAAGCTCCTCCGACGGCGCCGAAGGCTGCTGCGCCGGCCCGTTCGGGGCGTGGTTTCGGCGGGTTCACGCGGGCTCAGCTGGTGATGGGCGCGATCCTGATCGTCGCACTGATCTGGGCGATGTGGGTGACCAAGGCACTCGTCGAGCCCCGGGAGGAGCATATCGTCAAGGCGAGCCTCTCTAACATTGTCGGCGAATATGTGAGCGCGCAGGCGCGCTCCGCGTCGCCGCCCGGGCAGGTCGAGGCCGAGATGCGTGCCTTCATGTCCTCGCTCGACCACGAACTCCAGCGTCGTGGGGCGGGGGGGCAGGTGGTGCTGGTCGGCGAGGCGGTGCTGACGAAAAACGTGCCCGACATCACCGACAGCCTGCGAAAGGCCGTCTATGCGAGCGGCGTTCGCCAACCCCGGCCGGCGAGCGCTCAGGAGATGCAGCAGCTCCAGCAGCAGATGGCGCCGGGACCGGCGACGCCATCGATGCCCGGCGGGGCCGCTGCCGGTGCCGGCGCAACGCTCGAGCCGATGGCGGCCGTCCCATCCGGAGCGGCCATGCCGCAGGCCGGCTCCGGTGCCGGCGCTGCGCCTCCCGCGGCAATCCCCGGGGCAGCGATCACCACCTTTGGAGGTCCCGATGGCAGAGGCGGTCAGTAATGCGACGGCCGCCCCCTGGCGGCCGCGCAAACGACTTTGGGGCCTGTATGGCGGGCTCGTCGCGGGAAGCGTGGTGCTCGGCGCGATCAGCGACTGGCGCGACAATCACGCGCTCCTGATCAACACCACCGACTCGCTTCCGAACTGGGCGTTCGTCATCCACCGGAACAAGGTGCCGGTCAGGGACGAGTACGTCTTCTTCGATCCGCCCCCCAGCGAGCTGGTGCGGCGCCATTTCGGCGCCAAGCCGCAGATGTTCGGCAAGATCGTCTACGGCCTGCCGGGCGACGTTGTGGCGCACTGGCACCGCGCCGTAACGGTGAACGGACGGATCGTGGGCTACACCAAGCCCACGACCAGAAGCGGCGAGCGGCTCGCGATCGGGCCGAGCGGCGTGATACCGGCGGGCTGCTACTATGTCGGCACGCCCCACAAGGATGGTTTCGACTCCCGCTACGCGGCGATCGGCTTTGCCTGTCGGCGCCAGATTGTCGGCACCGGCGAGGCGATCCTGTGATCCGCGCGGCCGCTGCCTCGCTCGCCGGTGCTGCCTGTCTGGGCGCCGCGGTCCTGGTCGCCGGATCGGAGCGGGGCGAAGCGCGGGACTTCGGCCAGCTCGGGCAGACATTCCCCGTCATCGAGGCCGACCTGCTTTCCACGATCGAGGCTCGGTTGCAACGCGCGCAGGCGACGGGAGAGATGGACCGCGTCAACGCGGCCTTCGCCAAGCGCGTGGAGGCCAAGGTGCGGCGCCCGGTGCCGGTGGCCGGCATCACGCCTGCCGAGGAGCCGCGAGCCTGGGACTATGACCCGAGCATCACGCTCGAGCGCGAGATCCGGGACCACAAAGGACAGGTTATCGCGCAAGCCGGGCAGAGGATCAATCCGCTCGACTTCGTCTCGATGCGGCAGAGCCTCGTCTTTGTCGATGGCGACGACACGGCGCAGGTCGCGTGGGCGACCGGACGGTTCACCGACCTCAACGCGAAAATCATCTTCGTCAACGGCTCGCCGATCGAATCGATGACGGCGCGCAAGCGCCGGTTCTTCTTCGACCAGGACGGTCGCCTGACCGCCAAGTTTGGCATCCGCCACACCCCGGCCGTGGTGTCGCAGGCCGGCAGTCTGCTGCGCGTCTCGGAGACCGTCCTCAAGCCGGCAGCAAAGAGCTGATGCCCCTTTGGCTGGACCTTCTGCGGACCCCCATGGCCGCACCGGAAACCGGCGCCCTTCGCCGCATGCGGCTGGTGTGGCAGGGGCTGTGCCTGTCGGTCGCGTTGGTCGTGGGGTTCTTCGCGCAGTTCCATGCCGCCCTTGGCCGGGCTGCGCCGTGCCTCGCGGCCGCACTGCTCGCCGCGGCGGCGCTGTACACCTGGCTCTATCTTCGCCGGAAGAATGCGGCCGACACCGCCTTCCTGCAGGAGACGGGGGAGGCGGGCTGATGCGCTGGCTGAGGGCCATCCTCGGCGTCTTGGGGCTGCTGCTCGTGGTGGTGGCCCTGGCGCCGCGCGCCGAGGCGGCGCCGACGTGCACGGGCAAGTTCGTGAATCCCATCACGGACGTCTGCTGGTCTTGCCTCTTTCCGCTTTCGATCGGCGGGGCGAAGATCTGGCCGGGCAGCCGCCCCGACACCAACAATCCTGCGTCGCCGGTGTGCGCGTGCGCCGACCCCTTGCCCCGGATCGGCATCTCGGTCGGCTTCTGGGAGCCCGCGAGGCTGGCGGACGTAACGATGAAGCCGTGGTGCTTTCCCAACCTCGGGGGAACGCGGATCGCGCCGGGCTTCGACATCGGCCAAGGCTACCTAGCCGGGCCGTCGATGGTAGGCGGCCGGTCGCAGAGCACGGCGAAGTGGCACGTCCACTGGTACGTCTACCCGCTCCTATACTGGATGGAGATCCTGACCGACTTCATCTGCTTCGAGCAGGCATCGTTCGACATCGCCTATATGACCGAGGTCGATCCGCTGTGGCAGGACGACTCGCTGACCGCGATCATCAACCCCGAGGCGATCGTCTTCGCGAACCCGATCGCGAAGGCGGCGTGCGCGGGCGACTGCATTGCGGGAACGGCCGCGCTGCCGCTCGACGCGCTGTTCTGGTGCGCGGGGTGCCAGGGCAGCATGTATCCGCTCAACGGCAACATTCCCGCCTCGATCGGGCATGTCCAGTCGTCGCGGCTCGCGCTTTCCCGGTTCGCCTACAAAATGCACCGCGAAGGCCTCGCCTGGGGCACGATGGGCTCGCAGGGGCTCTGCAAGAAGTACCTGATGCCGATCATGCGGAAGCAGCAATACCGCTTCCAGATGGTCAACCCGATCCCGACGGTGAGCGGCCGGTTCGCCTGCTCGGCGATCGGCGCCTCGACCATGCCGCCCGATGCTGGACGCGCCTTTCCCGCCGGCGGCGAGGACATGGGCTACCTCGTCTGGCGCAAGCGCAACTGCTGCGTGTTCTGAGGAGAGAGACATGCGTCTTCTGACATCCGGCATCGTCGCGCTTCTCGGCACGGCTGGCCTTTCGGCATTGCTCGCGCAATCCGTCGACGGGGTCGACGTTCAGGCCGTCAAGAAGCGCGCGGCCGACATGGCGGCAGAAGCGCAGGCCTTCGTCGACCAGGTGAAGGACCGCGGTGACGAATTCCGCGAGCAGGCGAGCGTCGTCCGTAAGTCGGGCATCGACAACATGCAGCGGGTTGCCGCGACCGATCTGCCAAAGGGACCGGGAGGTAAGATCGACTTCGACGAGCTTGTGCAGGGCGCGGCGACAAATGCCAATGTCCCAGGGGGCGATGCCCCGCAATTCATCGTCTTCGCCAGCCTGTCGATGCCGCCGGCGTCGCTCAAGCAGCTGATCGCCGATACCGCGCGGGCTGGCGGCGTCGTCGTTTTCCGCGGGTTCCCCAACAACTCGGCCAAGGAGTTCGTCAGCCGTCTCGGTCAGGTCGTCCAGAAGGGCGACATGCCGAACATCGGAATCGACCCGCGGCTTTTCCGCGCGTTCGACGTGCAGGCGGTACCGACATATGTGGCGGTCTCGTCGACCTTCGACCTGTGCGCCGGATTTCACTGCCAGACCAAGGTTCCGCCCCATGACCGCATCGAGGGCAACGTCACGGTCGACTATGCCCTCAACACCTTCGCGGAGGCTAACGGACCGGGCGCGCGCATCGCATCGGTGGCGCTCGGCAACCTGGCGCGGAGCCGGCGCCAATGAAGCTTCGCGCCATCGTGGCCGTGCTTGCCGGCGTCTGCCTGACGATCAGCTCTGCTGGCGCGCAGCAGATGACGATCGAGCAGGCGCGCGAAGAGGGCAAGGCGTTTGGCAACGCAAAGCGGGGAGATGAGAGCCTTGTTCCCAATTCGGAGGCGCAGGCCCAGGCCGTCCCGGGCTATTCCGGGACCAATCAGCCGCAGAGCACCTACTTCGACGATCCGGATGCGCTCATCGCGGCGGGGACGGCCCAGCGGTCGACCAACGAGTCCTACCGGACCGTCACCGATGCGGACCGCACGCGGCCCGCCTTCAGCAACGCGGAGATCCTTGCGACGACGTCGCGCGCAACGTCGATCGAGAACGATCCGTCGGCCTACCTCGCCGATGAGAATATCGGCTCGACCACCGGCCAGTGCCAACCGCTGCCGCCAGGTTCCGGCGCGGGAGGATATTACGAGGCGACGTGCAACCAGGGAACGAAGCTCGACGAAGTGCCGAGGTCCTGTTCCATCAGGATGGCGCCTGAGATCACGAAAACCGACGCGTACAAGTATTTCGTCGTTCCCGACAGCGCCTATGGTACGCCGTTCGCACGCTATTCCTCGATGGCGCCGCACGTCGCGGCCGGAACCTGCAAGCCCACGGGCGTGGCCATGCAGGCCTGCGCCGCGCACCGGATTTACGGTGTGTCCACCAACAAGTTCTGCGACGACTACTATGCGACGGAATATGTCTGCTCGCAGAACCTGAGGGATATCGCCCTCTTGCCGAGCCCCATCACTGGCGAGGGCTGGCACGAGAAGACCGTCCAGACCAGCGTGACGGTGAAGCGGGTCGACGGCTGCGCCGAAATGGCAGCCGATGCGATGTGCACCGCTGCTGGGGCCGGCGAGGTCTGCACCGAAGGACCTGAGACCCGCATCATCGACGGCGTGCCGGTAACGCAGGCCTGTTGGGCGTGGAAGCGCGACTTCACCTGCAATGTCATGAGCGCAGGGAACGACTGCGGCGATCTCGACGCGAACCGACAGTGCACGTTTCTGCGCGAGGACTGCCTGGACGACCCGCAGCAGGGTGCGTGCAAGGTCAAGGAGAAGGTCTATCGTTGCCCGACACCGGACACTCCGACCTCAAACGCGCCGCAGTACATCTGTGGTGACGATGTCTACTGCATCAACGGGGACTGTGAGCCGATCACCCGCGAAGCCTCGACCGAGTTCAAGGACGCCTTGGTCGCGTTGCATGCGATCGACGACGCTTCGAAAGGCTTCGACCCGAACAATCTGACCGTCTTCTCGGGAACGCGGGACACCTGCCACAAGCCGGTGTTCGGTCTCATCAATTGCTGCGCGGGCAAGGTATCCGGCGCGCTCACGGTCGCCGCCGGTGGCGCGGCGCTCGCCGGCGGGCCCGTCGCGATCGCCGCGCTCGCGACCCCGTTCCTCGCACTGTTCGCCTGCTCCCAGGACGAAATGAAGCTCGACATCAAGGACCGCATGGGGTTCTGCCACAAGGTCGGAACCTGGTGCTCGTCCAGCTTCCTCGGCATCTGCAAGACGAAGAAGACGGCCTACTGCTGCTTCGAAAGCAAGCTGAGCCGTGTCCTTCAGGAGCAGGGCCGCGTTCAGCTCAACAAACCGTGGGGCAAGCCCAAGAACGAGCAGTGCAAGGGCTTCAGCATTGCCGAGTTCCAGCGGCTCGATCTCTCGAAAATGGACTTCACGGAAGTGTACGCCGACTTCCTCGACGCGGCCAAGCTGCCGGACGAGGTCCAGACAATGACCGAGATCCAGTCGAAGATCCAGAATTACTACGACCTGCATGGAGGCAAGCCATGATCAGCCACGAGCCAGGGGATCGACATGACGGCCACGGCGAATGACCTGCTCTCTGCCCGCGCTCCAGGGTGTGACTGGAAGATGACGGTGTTCGAGTTGGCGATTTTCATGTGCCTGTATCGCGCCGGGCAGCCGCGGCGCGTGGAGGACATCTGCAAGGTGATCGGCGGCTGGTTCGAATGCGTGGTCGACCCGCCTGCCGCAGCCGCGCCGATCGAGCACATGTTGGCCAATCGATGGGTCGCGGAAAAAGGCCATGGCCTGTGCGCAACCGAGGACGGCCGCCGTGCGGCGCGACCGCTGATGAGCGGCATGGTGCGGATGCTCGACCATGGAACGCGGCTGATCGATGTCGCTCTGATGATGTCCGTGCTGCGCTTGTCGAAAGGAGAACTGGACCATGGCATTCGCGATCTTTGAGCCAGCGATCTTGGCGGTGCTGCTCGCCGGCGTCGGCCAGCCAGCACCTGCAGCGCCTGCCTCACCGTGCAGCCGCCACGCAACCATCACCTCCGCCTTCGACTGCTGCCTCGACCTCGCGCCGTGGAAGGCGCCGCCCACCGCACCGCTCAACCGCCCCGCGTCATCCCCGGACGGTGCGGCCGATCAGAAGGAAGGACGATAAGCATGTCGAAGATCGCGAAGCTGGCGATGCTCCTGCTGTCGGTCGCGCCCCTGGCGGAGCCGCTCCGGGCGCAGGATGCCGAGCGTCGGGACGACAGCGTCGAGGCGTCCGACCGCAGCGACGATTTCTACTGCGGCGAGCGCAGGCTCGGGCAATGGTTCTACTGCACCAAGCCGAAACCGCCCGAGACCGCGATGGCGCAGCCGCAGACGCCCGAACAGAGCGCGGCGGAGCGTCTCGCCGCCATCACGCGGCAGCTGGATGAGCTGAAGGCGCGGGCGATCCTCGATCCATCGGAAGAGAATGTCATTGCCTATGTCCGTTTCCAGCGCGAGCAGCTGGACCGCGCGTCGACCTTTTCGGACACCTGGCAGCGTGCGCTCTGGCAGAACCCGGACATCGACTACACGCTGCAGCGGCCGGTCAACACGGTGGCCAAGCGCGCCTGGCTCGACAACCGGAAAGCCGACCGCGACCAGGTCCTGACCAACCTCGGTCAGCGCTACGGTCTGTTCTACTTCTACGCGCAGAGCTGCGGCGCGTGCGAGGTCTTTTCGCCGATCCTGCGGTCGGTCGCGGACGGTCACCGCATGGCCGTGATGGCCGTCTCGATGGATGGCGGGCCGAGCCGCGACTTCCCCAACTATGTGGTCGACTCCGGGCAGCGCGCGCGGATGGGGATACCCGGCAACGAGACGCCGGCACTCGTCCTGTTCGACACCGCGACGAAGCGCACCATCCCCGTCGGCTACGGCATCCTCAGCGCCGATGAGATCATGGATCGCATCTTCATGCTCACCAACACCAAGGTCGGGAGCGACTACTGATGTCCATTCAACGGCAGAAGGGCCAGCTGAAAAGGCTGGCTCACCGCGCCGGCGCCGCCCTCACCATGGTCGCCGCCTGGCATTTCGCGCTGATCGGTGTCGCACGGGCGGACGTCGCCTCGGAAATGAACGGGTTCTTCAACGACGCCGGCGGCGCGGCGAACGTCACCGGGCCAACGGCGTTCCAGGGGCAGTCGGCCGGCTACTACTCGCTCGGCAACGTGTGGACGCGCTTCCCGCAGAAGAGCGTGTCGCCGTTCAACCTGCAGCTCCCAAGCGCGCGGGCGGGATGCGGGGGTATCGACCTGTTCTCTGGCTCCTTCAGCTTCATCAACGCGAGCGAGATCGTCGCAATGCTGAAGGCAACGGCGAACAACGCGCTGGGCTTCGCCTTCAAGTTGGCGATCGACAGCGTCTCGCCCGAGATCGGCAAGGTCATGGACGAGTTCAGCCAGAAGGCTCAGCTCCTCAACCAAATGAACATTTCGAGCTGCGAGACCGCGCAGGCGCTGGTGGGCGGGATCTGGCCGCAGATGGAAACCACCCGATCGACCATCTGCGAGGCTGTCGGCAACAGTCAGGGCGTCTTCTCGGACTGGGCCGCGTCCCGACAAGGCTGCAACAACGGGGGCCAGAGGGACGCGACGCTCGCGGGCAACACCGACCCGGCGATGAAGGATCAGATCATCGGCGACCCGCACAATTATACGTGGGAGGCACTGAAGAAGTCGTCGAAGTTCGGAGCGTTCGACCAGGCCTTCTCCGAATATGTGATGACGCTGGTTGGGACGATCGTCACGACTCCGCCGACAGGCAGCGAGCATGGCCCGAAGGTGGTGATCTACGGACCGGCCGAGGAGGCGGTTGTGACGGCATTGCTCGACGGCACCGCGAACGCGCCGGCAGTGAAAATCCTGAAGTGCAACAACGACCCGTGCACCGACGTCTCCGACCAGACCCTGAACATGCCTGCGTCAAGCGCGCTTCGGCCCCGGATCGCGACGATGATCAAGAGCATGAGCTCCAAGATTCGCAGCGACACCGCGCTCGACGCAGCCGAGAAGCAGCTGCTGAACATGGCGACGGTTCCGATCTACAAGATCCTCGCGGTTCAGGCCTACGCCCACTACGCGCTTACCGACGGCGAGATTCAGACGCTCTCCGAAATCGTCGCGGTCGATCTGCTGAACGCCATGCTCGACAACATGCTCGACAGGGTGGAGCAGGCGAAGGTCTTCTACCAGACCGCCGACCAGGAGACTGCGTCGCAGTGGCGCCAGCAGATCGCCGCGACCCGCGCCAAGTTCGCGCAGCGGGACGTGAAGCTCAGCAACAAGCTCCAGGTGACGATGCAGATCATCAACCGGAGCATCATGCTCGAATCGACACTGCAGAACACGATGACGCCCGGCATGTCCTCAGCGCTCAACTTCTCGCGGGGATTGAACGCGCAGGGCTTGCTCTAGGCGCGCAACAGGGAGGTAGCGGCGTGCTCGAGGTCTACACCGTCGGCGGAGGCGAGTATCTCGTCAATACCTTCAACGCCGTAGCCGCGTGGGCGGGGGGAGGGGGCTATCGCTCTCTCCTGCGGGTCGTGATGGTGATGGGGCTGATCTATTCGCTGCTGGTCGTCGCCTTCACCCTCAACTTCCGCGCGTGGTTGAACTGGTTCCTTCAGGCGACGGGCATCTACCTGTGCCTTATGGTCCCGACGATCGACGTGAAGGTAACCGACCGCCTCAACCCGAGCCTGTCGCCCGCGACGGTGGCGAATGTTCCGCTCGGGCTGGGGGTTCTCGCGAGCTTCACCACCCAGATCGGCGACTGGCTCACCCGGACGGCCGAAACCGTCTTCGTCATGCCAGGAGAGCTCAACTACACGACGAACGGCATGGTGTACGGCGCACGGCTATTCGACGCGACCCGCGACTTCACCATCCGCGACGCGGAATTCTCGACCAATCTCGAGAACCACTTCAAGAACTGCCTGTTCGGCGATGTGATGCTCTACCAGAAGTCGCTCACCAACTTGGCGAAAGCGCCGGACCTGTGGGCGGCGATCGGGCCGGGCTCGGAAGCGCGGTCGCAGGAGTGGCTGGAGCGGCAAGGCGACGGCTCCGTCCAGAACTTCATTGTCACGTGCCGACAGGCCTATGACACGCTGAACGGCCAATGGGCGAGCATGATCGAGGCGAACGCGGAGCCTTGGGCAAAGGAGGTCTATCCCAAGCTCAGCAATGCTGTCGCCGCGGCGAAGCTCAAGCACGACGTCCCGATCGTGAATGCGGCCTTCACAGGCTCGGGTGACGATTTCACCGGCGTAATGAGGCAGAACACCGCCATCAACGCCTTCATGCAGGCGCGAAACTCGATGGCCGGCGGGAGCGGGGCGGCGTCGATCGACACCTTCGCGCAGACCCGCGCGGATATTCAGGCCCGCAACACCTACAATTCGATCGCGCAGCAGGCGATGGCGTGGGTGCCGATCCTGAACATTGTCCTGACTGTCGTGTTCTTCGCGATGTTCCCTGTGATCTTCCCGCTCTTCCTGCTCCCCCAGACCGGGCTGAGTTCGTTGAAGGGCTACGCGATGGGGTTCTTCTATCTGGCGGCATGGGGACCGCTCTACGTAATCCTCCACATGATCTGCATGACACGTGCCGAGGCAGCCTCGAACGGCGTCGCTGCAGGAGGTATGTCGCTCGGAAGTTATGCCGGCATCGGCGCGGTGAACGGCGAGACGGCGACGATTGCCGGCTTCATGCTGATGAGCATACCGTTTCTGGCGGGCGGGCTTGCACGGGGCGCGATGTCAATCGCGGGGCAGGCGACGTCGATGCTGGCGCCGGCGCAGAATGCCGCGGAAGCTGCTGCGCTGGAGCAGACCACCGGCAACTACTCCTACGGAAATGTAAGTTGGGCGAACTCGACCTCGAACATGCGGCAGGCCGACCAGTGGCAGACGGCGCCGAGCTTTATGGGTGGCGCGGCGAGCGTCGGCTGGCGCCAGGACAACGGCGCCGTGATCAGCGGCTTCGGCAATGGCCAGGAAGTGTTCGACACCGGTGGCGCGATCTCGCGACTCTCATTCACCCCTACCGTGACGACCGGCACGGTCGCGGAATGGCGGGAGATGGCGAGCGAAGCGCACCGTCAATCGCAAGCTTACGACAATGCAGCTCAGGAGATGCTCACCTGGACCAAGACCGACCGGAGCGCGTACGGGACGTCAAGCGAGCGCTCGTCAGGCTGGGATTCGAGCAGCGGCCGCTCGTCGAACACGTCTGTTGAGCAGTTCGATCGAACAACCGCCAGCAGCTCGCAAGGGCTGGAAGATCGGTCGTCAACGGGTCAGAGCCTGACTTCGTCCGACGGGCACGACCGATCAGCCGGTACCATCAATCAGGTGTCCGGCTCTCTATCGGCAGGATTGGGCGGTGGTCAGCAAGGCGCAGGCGGCGGGCGAAGCGGTATCGGCAGAGTTCTCGGCCGCTTGCCGGGAGTGGGCGGCACCGTCACGACGCAAGGTCAGCAGCAGGACACGTTGCGGCATGGGACGACGGATAGTCGTTCGTCTGATACTTCCAGCACCGCAAGTCGCGGGGTCCGGGACGAACACGCCAGTGGCACGGGTGCAACGTCATCCGATGGCACCTATGACCGCTCGGGCGTGTTCAGCCGCGCCTCGACGACGTCCAGTTCCTCCCTCACCCACGAGCAGGCGCTCGCGCGCGCCCGGTCGTATACGGAGACGGGTCGGCAGCTTGAGGAATTGTCGCAGCAGCTCTCCCGCGACGCCAGTTACGCCGAAACGCACGGCATGCAGCTAAGCGAGAACATGAGCCAGGATCTGGCGCAGTGGTACCGGACGCAACAGGCCTCAAACCCGGGTCTGGATGCTCCGGAGCTGTGGGCGACCGATCTCAGCGACCACCAGCGTGCCGTTCGGCAGGAGATGGTCGCTCGCTGGATGCGCGAGAAGCAGGACGACATTCGCGAGGAGATTGCCGGCAAGCTTCAAGAGCCAAACCTAGTCGAGGTGAGCAGGCCGAGTGTCGATAGTGCGGCGGACGTGGCAGCCTCGTATCGTCCACATGGCGTACCCGGTATTCCGTCTGGTCCGGCCGGCGGCGATCCTCGGGCCGCTCAGTCTATTATCGAGGCTGGCGGGGATCGGCTTGAGGGCGATCGCGCCGCTGCGCGGGCTGCTCGGACGAATGCCGTGCAGGGTTCGGTCGACATTCAGCTAGAGGTGAATCGCGATCACAACCGCGGCTTCTTCAATGATCCGAAGCTGCGGGAGTAACCTCGGCGTTAAAGCGCGAAAATGAAGTACCCGATTACGCCAGCAAGAAGTGCATAGGCGACCAAATAGGCAGCCGCGCTCGCTCGGCTGACATTGCCATTGGCATCGGTGACGGGACCGTGAGGCTCAAAACCGTCGTCGACGTACTGAATGATCGGACCCGCAGAGTTATCCTGGGTGATCAAGTATGTCGCGGTGTCAAGCTTGAGCATAAAACCTCCGAGCCTGTCTAACATACAAGGCTTCAGGTTCGATCACAAGCAATGGAGATTGCGGCTGATGGCCGGGCGGCGGCGCCGGACGGCCGACGGTACCGGCCAATACCTAAGCTGTCAGGCTCCGCATCACACTAACCGCGCAGCCTGTGGATTGCAGGCATGATCGCGAGCCCGTTGCCGAGACGATCACCGGCACGATTGCCAAGCGGCGCCGCCACAGCGACCAAGTGGCCAGCATGATCATCGAGTTCCTAAATCCGCGCTGAGGTTGCGCTCAGCCGACCGCGGATGAAGGGCGCGCCGCACCTCGTCGGTGATCGTGTAGACGGCTTGGCGCTGGGCACCGCGATTATGATGGTCGACGCGGTAGCCCTGATAGTGACGCTGCATGAGGCCGGCCCTGACGAGTTCCGAGACGGCGCGGCTCACGTTGGTGCGGCCGGAGAGACGGATCCGCTTCTGAACTTCCGCAGCGATCAGCCGTTCGGCGGCCGCCGTGTCGGACGGAAGCTCATTGCGCTGCTTGAGCTCCGCTCGTACCTTGTCGGCGATCGCAAGGCGGCGGGGGTCGCGCCGGGCGACGGGCACCAGGGCATCGCAGAGCCAGTCGCGCACCGGCACCTGGCGGTCACCTTCACGGACATACGGGCCGGCCGAACCACTTTGGGCGCTCGCTTGCGCGATCAGGTTGAGCACCATGAAGCTGTAGCGTGGGCGCTCGCAAACTGCCGTCAGGCGATCGAGCAGGCCGGGAAGGTCCAGCGCGGGTGCATCCTGCGGCGCTGCTCGTTCCGCATTGCCTGCGGCGGCGAAGAAATCTGGCTGGAACATGAGAACGAATCAAGCACATCTCGATTCTCATGTGAATCCCTCTTGATGCGGCGCGTCCATTTTATCGAGGTGTCGCGTGTCTGGCTCGCAAGCCGGCACAGCCGCCAGAACGCTTGGACGCCCGGACATCAGCGCGATGTGGGCTCATGGCCGTCGGGGTCGTCGAGCCACGTCGGAACGTCGCGTCGCGCGTCGAGCACGCGCCATATGTCGATGTGATCGTCGCGTTCGACGTAGAAGACGAGCCACGGAAAGCGGGCGAGACGGCGATGTCGCAGACCCGGCAACATCAGCTCGTGCGCGTAGCGGGGAGAGCCGATGCCCGGGTGCTCCGCGATCGCTCGGTAGACTGCTTCTAGCGAGGTCACGAAGCTGAGCGCGACATCCGGCCCAGCCTCGTGAGCGTAGTGGTCGATAGCGCTCTCGACGTCGCGATGGGCCTGGTCGCGGGGGACGACCCGCTTCATGGTCATGCCGTGCGGCGAGCCCGCACGCGCAGTCCTTCGAAATAGTCGTCGTCTGCTGGGGCGCCCGGGGGGGATTCAGCGCCGTCGAGCAGCAGCCGGCGCAATCTCTGGCGGTCCTGGTCCTTGCGGATGAGTTCGCGGACATACTCGCTGCTCGTGCCGTAGCCGCGGCCGGCAACCTGCTCGTCCACGAAAGCCTTCAGCGTATCGGGCAGCGAGATGTTCATCGTGCTCATGGCAGCAATAGATAAGCGGTTTGGCAAAATTTGGCAAGGTGAGCCGCCCGTTCTGCGTCTTTTGACGACTAGGTCCGACACTTTCCCGATGCGAGAAGCCCAGGAATGAACAGCTGTGGCACTTTACCGGCAGGGTAAAGCCCCACGAGCGGTTGTCTGCGCGGCGAGAAACTGTGGGGGAGGTGATCGGCTCAGTGGGGAACAGGCGGGCGGGTCAAGCTCGCCAGGCTCCTCGAGCAGGTAGCGGCTGACCGGCACCTGCATGACAGGCTGATATAGCTCAGCGACGATTACATCTCTGATCCGGCACCCTTTCTGGCGGGGCGCCGTGGGGCAGCAATCCAGGCTTCGCTGGGTGCTTTGTCGGCATGTTCGACGAGGGTCGCTCCTGCCCCGCGATACGTCGTCAGGCGGCGCGGGTCGCGCAGAACGGTCGGGGGAACCCATGCTCGAAGGGGGCAAGTTGTACGGTGAATAGCGAAGAACCTGCTGGAACGGGAGTGCCGGGCCTTGATGACATCCTCGGTGGAGGGTTGAGCCGCGGTAGGGTCTTTCTCCTCGAGGGCCTGCCGGGAACGGGCAAGACCACGGTCGCGATGCAGTTCCTGCTCGAAGGGGCCCGGAACGGAGAGAAGGTGCTGTATCTGACGCTCTCCGAAAGCGAGGAAGAGCTGCGCGCCGCCGCCGCAGCACACGGGTGGGCGCTCGACGGCGTCGAGATCGTCGAGTTGATCTCCCCCGATAGCCTCGTTGACGAAAAGCAGCAGCAGAGCCTGCTCTACTCGTCGGACCTCGAGCTGGTGGAGACGACCCGGAGAATATTCGAAGCCTTCACGCGATCGAAGCCCGACCGGCTGGTCCTCGACAGCCTCTCGGAAATCAGACTGCTGTCGCAGAGCTCGCTCCGCTACCGGCGACAGGTCCTCGCGTTGAAGCACTATTTCGCGGGCCAGGGCACGATCGTGCTGATGCTCGACGACATGACGACGGAGACCGAAGACAAGACCGTTCACAGCGTCGCGCATGGTGTGGTCTGCCTGGAGGAGCTCGCAAGAGAATACGGTCCGGAGCGCCGGCGGATCAGGGTCGCCAAATATCGCGGGCGGGGCTTTCGCGGCGGCTATCACGATTTCGTCATCGAACGAGGCGGTGCCCGCGTATTTCCGCGCCTGATCTCGGCCGAGCACCGGTCGAGCTTCGAGCGCGACAAGGTCACGACCGAGATTGCCGAACTGGACGCGCTGACGGGGGGTGGTCTGGAGCGTGGATCGAGCGTGCTGATCCTGGGTCCCGCCGGAACGGGGAAGTCTCTGCTCGTGCTGACGTTCGTCGCTGCGGCCGTGAAGAAAGGAGAGAAGGCGGCGTTGTTCGTGTTCGACGAGGAGGTCGGACTCCTGGCCGAACGGGCACGAGGTCTTGGAATCGACATCATCGCGATGATGGACGCCGGTGCCTTGCAGGTCGAGCAGATCGACGCCGCCGAGCTCACCCCCGGAGAGCTTTCAGCGCGGGTCCGGAAATGCGTCGAGGAGAATGGCGCGAGGACGGTGGTGGTGGATAGCCTCAATGGTTACCAGGCCGCGATGCCGGGCGAGAACGCCCTGGTGCTGCACATGCACGAGCTGCTGCAGTATCTGAACCGGCAGGGCGCGACGACGTTCGTGACCATCGCGCAGCACGGGCTGGTCGGCGATACGCGAACCCCCGTCGATGTCACCTATCTCGCCGACACGGTGATCCTGCTGCGCTACTTCGAGGCCCGCGGCCGTCTCCGCCGGGCGATTTCGGTCGTGAAGAAGCGAACCGGTGCGCATGAAGACACCATCCGCGAATATAGCATTGGCGCCGACGGGGTCCGGATCGGCGAAGCGCTGGTCTTGTTCCAGGGAATGGCGCGCGGCGTGCGCAGCCTCTTCGGGGATGCACCTGAGCTGATCGAAGAACGCCATTGATGCCCGAACATTCCGAGCGCGCGCTGATACTCGCGCCTTTCGGCCGGGATGCAGACGTCGCCGCATCCGTTCTGGCGAACGCCGGCATCACCGCGCTCGAATGTCCCTCGGTCGCCCGGCTGGTCGAGGAGATCCGGGCAGGCGCAGGCCTCGCGGTCGTCACCTCGGAGGCGCTGACCGGTGCCGACACCGGGTCGCTACAGGTATGGATCGCGGACCAGCCAGAATGGTCCGATTTTCCGTTCGTTCTGCTCGTGCACCAGGGCAGCGGGCTCGAACGCAACCCCGAGGCTTCCCGCTTGCTGGAGCGGCTCGGGAACGTCAGCTTCCTCGAACGCCCCTTCCATCCGACTACCCTCATGAGCCTGGCGCGCGCGGCGCTGCGCGCCCGCCGCCGGCAATATGAGGCACGCGCGCGCCTCGAGGAGCTGCGGAGCCTCGCCGGCTCCCTTGAGCGCAAGGTCGAGGAGCGGACCGCGGAGCTAACGTTGGGCGAAGCGCGGATGCGGGCGATCTTCCAGACCAACAATCAATATCAGCTGCTCATCGATCTCGATGGGACCGTCCTGGACGCGAACGCCACGGCGCTGGCGGGGATCGAAGCGCGGCTCGAGGATGTGGTCGGCAAGCCCCTCTGGGAGACCCCGTGGTTCGCGCATTCGCCCGACCTCCACAACGCCGTGAAGGCTGGTGTGCTGCGGGTCGCAGCGGGCGTGACCCTGCAAAGAGAATTGACCATCCATCTTCCGATCGGCCCGCGCTCGTTCGACGTGGGCATGCGGCCGATGCGTGGTCCGCAAGGCGATACGCTGGCACTCATCGTGGAAGCGCTCGACATCACCGACCGCAAGCGTGCCGAGGAGGCGCTCCGTCAGGCGCAGAAGCTCGAGGCGATGGGTCAGCTTACCGGCGGCGTCGCCCACGACTTCAACAACCTGCTGACGCCGATCGTGGGCGGGCTGGACATCCTGAGCCGCAGCGGACTTGGCACGGAGCGCCAGCGCCGCCTCATCGAGGGTGCCATACAGTCGGCCGAGCGGGCGAGGGCGCTCGTGCAGCGGCTGCTGGCCTTCGCGCGGCAGCAGCCGTTGCAGCTCCGCGCGATCGATATCGGCACGCTGGTGCGCGGCATGGTCGAGCTGGTCGGATCGACGATCGGGCCGAAGATCAGCTTGTTGATCGAGGTGCCGGAAGGGCTGCCTGCCGCGCGCGCCGATCACAACCAGGTCGAAATGGCGCTCCTCAACCTTTGCGTGAATGCGAGGGACGCGATGCCCGAAGGGGGCACGCTCCGCATCTCGGCATCCGAGCGGCATCTCAGGGCGGAAAATGACGAGGGCCTGAGCCCCGGCAGCTATATCAGCCTCGCGGTCTCGGATACCGGAATCGGTATGGATGAGGAGACAGCCAGGCGAGCCGTCGAGCCGTTCTTCTCGACCAAGGGGCTGGGCAAGGGAACAGGGCTTGGCCTTTCGATGGCGCATGGCCTGGCGCGGCAACTCGGCGGAACCCTCACGATCACGACCGCTCCCGATGCCGGGACCCGGGTGGACATCCTGCTTCCCGTGTCGACGGAGACCCCGCAGCGCCCGGCGCCAAAGGTCGAGGGAACGCTGCCCCAGGATGGAACCGCCCTTCTTGTCGACGATGACGATCTCGTCCGTTCGAGCGTCAGCCAGATGCTCTCCGCGATCGGCTATGAGGTGACCGAGGCGAAATCGGCGGAGGACGCCCTGGAGCTGGTTCAGAGCGGCATGAACCCGAGCGTCGTGGTCACCGATCATCTGATGACAGGGATGTCGGGCGTTGCCCTCGGCCGCGCGCTGCGGGCGCGCACACCCGTCCTGATCGTCTCGGGCTATGCCGAGAGCAGCGAGATCACTCCGGACTTTCCGCGCCTCATGAAGCCCTTTCGGCAGGATGAACTGGCGGCGAAACTAGCCGAGATCCGGTCGGCGGCAAGCGCGACCGGTGACTCCGCCTAGACGAAAGGCACGCGGCGTTCGGATGGGGGCCTTGCGGCCCCCAATCCTTCAATAGTCCATCGCGGGAACCGGCGCCGGCTTTTCGTCCTTCGGCAGCTCCGCGATCAGCGCCTCGGTCGTGATGAGCAACCCTGCAACCGACGCCGCATCCTGAAGCGCGGTGCGCACGACCTTGGCCGGGTCGATCACACCGGCCCGAACGAGATCTTCATACTCGCCGGTGGCAGCGTTGAAGCCCCAGTTGTAGTCCGATCCCTCGCCGAGCTTCCCGACCACGTAGGCGCCGTCCTCGCCGGCATTGTCGACGATCTGGCGCGCCGGCGCCTTCAAGGCGCGGCGGACGATCTCGATCCCGGCCTTCTGGTCGTCGTTGGCCGCGGAGAGGCTTTCCAGCGCTTTGACCGCGCGCAGCAACGGGATGCCGCCCCCGGGCAGGATGCCCTCCTCGACCGCGGCGCGCGTGGCGTGAAGCGCATCGTCCACCCGGTCCTTCTTCTCCTTCACTTCAACTTCAGTGGCGCCGCCGACGCGAATCACCGCGACGCCGCCGGCGAGCTTGGCGAGCCGCTCCTGCAGCTTCTCGCGATCATAGTCGGAGGTGGTCGTCTCGATCTGCTGGCGGATCTGCGCGGCGCGGCCGTCGATGTCCGACTTCTGGCCGGCGCCGTCGATGATCGTCGTGTCGTCCTTGTCGATTACCACCTTCTTGGCGCGACCGAGCATATTGACGGTGACGTTCTCGAGCTTGATGCCGAGGTCCTCGCTGACGACATTGCCGCCGGTGAGGACGGCGATGTCCTCGAGCATCGCCTTGCGCCGATCACCGAAGCCCGGCGCCTTCACGGCCGCGACTTGAAGCCCGCCGCGCAGCTTGTTGACGACCAGGGTAGCCAGCGCATCGCCCTCGACGTCTTCGGCGATGATCAGCAGCGGGCGGCCCGACTGGATCACCTTTTCGAGTAGGGGCACCAGCGCCTGCAGGTTCGAGAGCTTCTTCTCGTGGATCAGGATGTACGGATCTTCCAGTTCGACCCGCAGCTTCTCGGGGTTGGTGATGAAATAGGGCGAGAGGTATCCGCGGTCGAACTGCATGCCCTCCACGACTTCGAGTTCGGTCGCGAGGCTCTTTGCCTCCTCGACGGTGATGACACCTTCGTTGCCGACCTTTTCCATCGCCTCGGCAAGGATCTGGCCGACCTCGGTGTCTCCGTTTGCCGAGATCGTGGCGACCTGGGCGATTTCGCTGTTCGCGCTGATCCTGCGCGCATGCGCCTTGAGATCGTCGACGACGGCTCCGACGGCGAGATCGATGCCGCGCTTCAGGTCCATCGGGTTCATGCCGGCGGCGACCGCCTTGGCGCCCTCGCGGACGATCGCCTGGGCGAGCACGGTCGCGGTCGTGGTCCCGTCGCCGGCGAGATCATTGGTCTTGGACGCGACCTCTCGGATCAGTTGCGCGCCCATGTTCTCGAACTTATCCTTGAGCTCGATTTCCTTGGCGACGGTGACGCCGTCCTTGGTGATGCGCGGCGCGCCGAAGCTCTTGTCGATCACGACGTTGCGGCCCTTAGGTCCCAGGGTCACCTTGACCGCGTCTGCGAGCGTGTCCACGCCCCGCAGCATGCGGTCACGCGCGTCGGTCGAGAAACGGACTTCCTTTGCAGCCATTGTATCGTTTCCTCCTATGTTCGCGTGGATTTCTGTGGGTACGCCGCCCTATTTCGACGACGCTTCGGTTTCGACGATCCCGAGGATGTCGCTCTCTTTCATGATGAGCAGTTCCTCACCGTCGATCTTGACCTCGCTGCCGGACCATTTGCCGAAAAGGACGCGATCGCCGGCCTTCACGGACAGCTCGACCAGCTTGCCGGTCTCGTCGCGGGCGCCGGGCCCGACGGCGACGACCTCGCCCTCCTGAGGCTTCTCCTTGGCAGTATCCGGGATGATGATGCCGCCGGCCGTCTTTTCCTCGGCTTCGATGCGACGGACGGCGACACGGTCGTGCAGGGGACGGAAATGCATGCATTACCTCCAAAGCAGATCATGATGTGATGACCCTCCCGTTCGCGGGGAATGGTCGGTTTCGGCAGAGCTAGGAAGACGATTTTCGACCATCAAGAGATCTGCCGCACTTTCCTGGCGCTTCATCCATGCGAGTGCCAATGCGCATGCGCGGTCGCGCAGCGCACGAGCGGACATTGCCTCGAGAGTCGCAGCGACGAAGTGATGTAGATCAGCGGGCGATTGCGGCCGATTCGCTACGGGACTGCCCAAGAGGACCGGAAGACTTCGGCAAGGACGGACAGCCCGTGATCTCGCTTGGTTCAGTGCTCCAAAGGTGGGTGGCGCGATGGCCCCTGCCGATCGTGGACGTGGGCGCTGTGCAGCGCTCGACGAGCCTCCATAGGTCCGGAACGCCGCGAACTGCTCCCGGGCCGTGGTCGGAAGGCACAAGGCCGGACCCGCACGCGCTTCCTCGGTCGCGGCACCATCGGTTGGAGATTTTGCAGATGAACACGCCAATTGAAAGCTCCGGCGCGGATTTGCACGGCGCCTCGGGGCGCGCGGTCGCTTACGACGCCGGTCTTCGCCGCTACATGCTTGGCATCTACCGCACGATGGCGCAGGGACTGGTCCTTACCGGGCTTGTCGCCTTCCTCGTTGCCAGCACGCCAGCTCTCTATCAACCGATCTTCAACACGCCCCTCAAATGGGTCGTGATGCTGGCGCCGCTCGCCTTCGTCCTGTTCTTCTCCTTCCGCGTCGAGCAGATGAGCGCCAACACTGCGCGGATCGCTTTCTATTCGTTCGCAGGCGTCATGGGACTGTCGCTGGCCAGCGTCTTCCTGGTGTTCACCGGCACCAGCATCGCGCTGGCGTTCTTCTCGGCCGCGGCCCTGTTCGCGACGATGTGCCTGTGGGGCTATACGACCAATGTCGACCTCTCGCGCTGGTCGACCTTCCTCATGGTCGGGCTTGTCGGCGTCATCATCGCGAGCCTGATCAACCTGTTCCTCGCGTCCGACACGCTGCAGTTCGCCGTTTCGATCATCGGCGTGCTGGTGTTCACCGGCCTGACCGCCTGGGACAGCCAGCGATTGAAGAGTCAATACTTCGCCTATGCGGACACCGAATCCGGCGAGAAGCTGGCCGTGATGGGGGCGCTGTCCCTTTATCTGGATCTCATCAACCTGTTCCAGCTGCTGCTGAACCTCATGGGGGAGCGTCAGCGAGCATAGCGACGTCGCGTCGCCGTCCTATCGGGCGGTAGAAAAGGGAGGCTTTCGTGGTTCGAGTTAAGATCAATGCCGTTTCCGACGAGCCCGAAGCGGTCAGCCAGCCGATGTTGGGGACACTGCGCCGCAACTGGGGCTGGATCGTCTTCCGCGGTGTCCTCGCGCTGGCGCTTGGCGTCGTTTCCTTCCTGTTCCCGCTCAGCGCCCTGTTCGCCTTTGCGATGGTGTTCGCCGGCTACGCCGGCGCCGATGGCATTCTGTCCCTGGTCGCCGCGGTGCGCGGCGCCCGCCGTAAGGAGGAGCGCTGGTGGGCCTATGTGATCCGCGGGATCATCGGCATCGCGACTGCGGTCCTGTTCCTGCTGATGCCCGTAGCCATGACCGCGGGCTATGCGCTGGCTACGCTCATCATGTTGGCCGTCTGGGCGATCGTCACCGGTGCCCTCGAAATTGCTGCGGCAGTGACGTTGCGCAAGGTAATCCGCGACGAATGGCTGATGGGCCTGTCTGGCGCTCTATCGGTCGCTGTCGGGATTATGATCGTCGTCCTGCTGGTCATCGATCCGCTCACGACCTTGCCGTCTGCCGCCTGGGTAATCGGAACGTACGCGATCATCGCTGGCGTTGTTCTTCTCGGGCTCGGGTTTAAGCTTCGCCGAGCTTGATGGCTCGCCCGTTGCGCCTCGCCCAGGCCGCAACAGTCTCGCTAGGGCGGCAGGGAAGCATTTGGAATTCCCTGCCGACCGGCTCCAGCAGCAGGGGCCGTGCCGCTTACCAGACACTCACATTGCATGGGCTCGGTCGCCAGGCCTAGCTAGGGAGCGTCCAGCGCCTGTGCGCTGGCGATCCGCCCCGACGAACCTTCTACCGTTATCGCTTTCTGGTGGCGCGGACTGGAAGCGGCGTGCCCGCCCGGGCATCAGTTTCGGATAGCAGGAGTATGTGGGTTCAATGATCGGCGTGCTTGAACGGCGACGAAAGTGGCTCGCCTTTTGTCTTACCGGGCTGGCGGGCTACGTCGACGGGCTCGGCTTCCTGGCCGCAGGCGGGATGTTTGTGTCGTTCATGAGCGGCAACTCCACACGGCTCGCCATCGGGGCGGCCGAACGGTCGGTGACGGCGTTGATCGCGCTGGGATTGATTGGTGCGTTCCTCACGGGGGTGATCGCGGCCACGCTCGTGGCCACCCTGGTTCAGAAGCGCCGGAAGTCCGCTGTCTTGGGACTCGTGTCATTGCTCCTCGCCTCGAGCGCGACGCTCGCGCACGTCGGCGCGGGCGCATTCGCACCGCTGCTCATGGCTGCTGCGATGGGAGCGGAGAATCTCGTTTTCCAGCGCGATGGCGAAGTGAGCATCGGCCTCACCTATATGACCGGTGCGGTCGTGAAGGCGGGGCAGCGGATCGGCATGGCGCTGCTGGGCGGACCCAGATGGGATTGGCTCCCACACTTGTTACTGTGGTCGAGCCTCGTCACAGGCGCGATCATAGGCGCGCTTAGCTTCCACCGGTTGGGTGTCGACGGCCTTTGGTTCGCAGCGCTGGCCGCGCTTCTCCTCGCCGTATGGGCAGGCCTCATCGAAAGGACGGGCGAACCGGCGTAATCGCTGCAGGCGTTCTATCCGCGGCCTTGAGGCTGTGGCCGTCGCCTTTTCGGAAGGACGCGCGCACGTCCTTGCCGGCGACCGCCTGAGACAAGCCAAGCGGAGCTGATCTGAATCAGGGCCCGGTCCATCCTGACAGCAGAATGTGCAGTCGGTTCGCGCGGATGCAGAGGTGCAGCGCTCACTTTGCTGGAGAATGAAAGGATGACGGACCCCAAAGCGTCGGTGAATCCCGACAAGGACAGGAAGCCGGAACTGGCACCTGATGAGAGCGTGGCCGAGGAAGGTCAGGAGGGGACGGATCTCGACCCGGTCGACGAAGCGATCGAAGAGTCTTTCCCCGCGAGCGATCCGCCGAGCTGGACGCTTTGAAGGTGCCGCCCGCCTTTTCGGGAACCATCCTCATTTCACGATCTTTCCGGGCGAAGCGGTCGATGTCGTCGAGTGCCTCGAGATACCCGGAGCATAGTGAAGCGACGGATAGGGCGCTGTTGACGTCCGCCCAGCCGAACCGGCGGCTCCAAGATCGCGACCAACGTCGTACCCACCCCACTAGAGCTGTCGCAGCCGCCGTCGAAAAGATGAGGGGCGCTTGACGCGGCAGGACAGAACCCAGCTGAGGTATGTCAGTGAGCGTCCTCTCCACCTGAGCGATTGTTTGGTGGCTTGCCCAAGACGGAGGTGACGCGTGCCGCCAGCTCAGAGGCCGAAGACCGTCGGGGGGGCGGCGGTTGGCACCGATCGATGGGACGAGGCTCGACCACGCCCTTCTTGCGGTAGCGCACGCAGGCCTGATCGATCCTGGACGCTGAGTGCCGCTGCTCACTGCCATCGGCGAACGTGGGAAGGCCGCTTCAACCGGTTATCTCTTTAGGCCCGAGCGTCGCTGCAACCGACGGCGCGCTGAGCAGCCCCGACCCGCCGCCCTTGGCGGAAAGCACTTGATCCCCGCGAGAGGCGTCCGGTTCATGCTTCACCACTTTCTCGCCGATGCGGTGATCCTGATTTTCGCCTCCCTGGCGTTCGTCGCGCTCTTCACAAAGTTCCGCCTTGTGGATCGGCGTGGAAAAAGGACCCCGGTAGCGGGGTGATCGGCGTCGAAAAAGGACCCCTCATCCCGGTGGTCTAGGCTGTTCGCTTGGCAGGTGTCAGGCGGCGAGATCGGGATGTTGGTATTGGAGACGGTGTTGAGGATCCGGCGCGAGCACGCGGCGGGGAAAGCCATCAAGGCGATAATGCGCGACCTGCATCTGTCACGTGGGGTGGTGCGCAAGGCGATCCGGTCGCCGGAGGCGGACATGGGCTACCGACGCGAGGTTCAGCCGCTGCCGAAGATCGGACCATTCCAGGTGCGACTGGATGCGCTGTTGAAGGAAGACGAGGCACGGCCGCGGCGCGAGAAGCTGCGCATCACGCGTATCCACGACCTGCTGCTGCGCGAGGGGTTTGACGGCTCGTATGATGCGGTGCGTCGCTATGCGGCCCGCTGGCGGCAGGCGCGGCGTCGCGACGTGATGGATGCGCCGGCGTTCATCCCGCTGCTGTTCCGGCCGGGCGAGGCCTATCAGTTCGACTGGAGCCATGAGGACGTCGAGATCGCGGGCAAGCCGATGCGCGTGAAGGTCGCGCATGTGCGGCTGTGCGCGTCGCGAGTGATATACGTGCGAGCCTATCCCCGCGAGACGCAGGAGATGCTGTTCGACGCGCATGCGCGGGCGTTCGCCTTTTTCGGGGGCGTGCCAACGCGCGGCATCTACGACAACATGAAGACCGCGGTGACGAGCGTGTTCACCGGCAAGGAGCGGGTCTTCAACCGGCGGTTCCTGGTCATGGCCAACCACTACATGGTCGAACCGACGGCATGTTCGCCGGCAGCCGGTTGGGAGAAGGGTCAGGTCGAGAACCAGGTGCAGACGGCACGTGGCCGGTTCTTCCAACCACGCCTGCGCTTTGCCAGCATTGAGGAGCTGAACGGTTGGCTGGAGGCGGAGTGTCGCCGTTGGGCGGACACGCACCAGCATCCCGAGCAGAAGGAACTGACGGTCGCTCAGGCCTGGGCTGCGGAGCGCAGCGTGCTTCAGCCCGTCGTCGCGCCCTTCGACGGGTTCTACGAGAGCGAACACGCGGTGAGCGGCACGTGCCTGATAAACTTTGACCGCAACCGCTACTCGGTCATGGCCAAGGCGGTGCGGCGCGCGGTCCAGGTCCGTGCCTATGCCGACCGCATCGTCGTGCGCTGCGACGGCGAGGTCGTTGCCGACCATCCCCGGTTTTTCGGACGCGACCGGACCATCTACGACCCGTGGCACTATCTGCCGGTGCTGGTCACCAAGCCCGGCGCCTTGCGCAACGGTGCACCATTCCAAAACTGGGAGTTGCCACCTGCGCTGTCGCGGCTCCGGCGCAAGCTAGGCGCTGGCGATGATGCTGACCGGCGGTTCGTGCGGGTGCTGGCGGCGGTGCTCGACGACGAGCTGAACCTCGTCGAGGCGGCTGTACGCGAGGCGTTGCTGGCCGGCGTCACCAGCGACGATGTCATCCTCAACATACTGGCCCGCAGGCGAGAACCGCCTCGACCGTTGGCCATCGTCACGGCCGAGGACCTGGCGCTGCGTCATCCGCCTCTTGCCGACTGCACGCGCTACGACAGCCTGCGAGGCCTCCATGCAGCGGCATGAGATGATGACGGCCATGGCGGGTCTCGGCCTGAAGGGCATGGCCAGTGCCTTCGACGAGGCGGTGACCACCGGACTACAGCGCAAGCGCACGACGATGGAGATCCTGACCGACCTGCTGCGTGCCGAGGCAACCCACCGCCATGCAGCGTCGGTCCGATACCGGATGTCGGCCGTCAGGTTGCCGGCGGTGAAGGATCTCGACGGCTTCGTCTTCGACGGCACCCCCATCAACGAGGGGCTCGTACGCTCGCTGCACAGCGGCTCGTTCCTGGCGAGCCAGCGCAACGTCGTGCTGGTCGGCGGTACGGGCACCGGCAAGACACACCTGGCCAGCGCCATCACCGCCAACGTCGTGCGGGCCGGTGCCCGCGGGCACTACTTCAACACGGTCGACCTCGTGAACCGGCTCGAGGAGGAGAACCGCCTCGGCAAAGCCGGCGCGCTCGCAAAACAGCTCTCCCGCCTCGATGTCGTGGTGCTGGACGAGCTCGGCTATCTGCCCTTCGCCCGCTCAGGCGGTCAGCTGCTCTTCCATCTGGTGAGCAAGCTCTACGAGCGCACCTCGGTCATCGTCACGACGAACCTCGCCTTTGGCGAGTGGCCAACCGTCTTTGGTGACCCGAAGATGACCACCGCGCTGCTCGATCGCATTACCCACCATTGCGACATCGTCGAGACCGGCAACGACAGCTGGCGCTTCAAACACCGCAGCTGACGCAAGGGACTACCGGCAGAAGACGCTTCGCGCTGGTTGCGCCTCCGGTCGAGCTACGCCCGCCCTACGCCGCAACCAGCGCGAACGGCACGCCCGCCATACCTGTCACGCAGCTCGACGAAGGGGGTCCCTTTTGCACGCCGATAGGGGGTCCTTTTTGGACGCCGATTGACAGTTCCGCCTCTCTTCGATTGCAGGATATCTCGTCGCCGGATCGGTCGTAGGGCCCTACGGGCTTCACCTCGTTTCCGCGAATGAGGGAACCCGTTTCCTCGGTGAGCTCGGCATCGCCGCGCTGATGTTTGTCATTGGCTTTGAATTCTCCTGGCCACGCATTGTCGCGGCCCGTCGCTTGGTTTTCGTGCTGGGCACGCTTCAGGTCGTTGTCACCGCATTGCTCGTAGCCGGGGTCGCCCTCCTCGCGGGACTGTCCCTGACCGCATCATTGATCCTGGGCTTTGCACTCGCGCACTCGTCGAGCGCCATCGTCCACAAGCAGCTGCTGGATCAGGACGAGGTGACGACCAGTCATGGCATAGCAACGACGGGTATCCTCCTCTTCCAGGATCTCGCGGCCCTCCCTGTCCTGCTCTTGGTTGGCGCGGTTGCCTCGGGCGCTGAGCAGGACCTTGCCGGCCTGATGTTGCGGTTGGGCGCTGCCGTGCTCGTCTTCACGGGTGCCGCGCTCTTCGCGCGCAAGACGATCGGCCGCATCTTCGATTGGATCGCTCGGAGTGGATCCAACGAGCCGCTGATGCTTGCCGGGCTGGCGTTGGTTGCAGGCGTCGCGCTTCTCGCCGAGATGATCGGTCTCTCCCTGGCGGTAGCAGCCTTCATCGTCGGCATGGTCGTCGCCGAGAGCAATTACCGCCATCACCTCGCAGACGAGCTCCGGCCGCTGCGGGACATCTTCCTCGGTCTCTTCTTCCTGACGATCGGTATGAGCGTTGATTGGTCGATCGTTCTCACCGAGCCGGCGGCGACGGTCGGCGCGGTGGCTATCCTCGTCCTCGTGAAGCTCGCGATCATCTTCGCTCTCGCGCGGTTCAGCGGACTTGCGACCAATGCGGCATTGCAGACCGCGCTGGTCCTGGCGCACGGCGGCGAGATCTCCCTGCTCATCCTGACCCAGGCGATCGGTGGCGGCTTGCTGCCGGAGGTTGTGGCGCAAACGGCACTCGCAGGGACGGCCGTGAGCATTTTCCTGGCTCCGTTCCTCATCCAGTTCAATCGGCGCATCTCGGCCGAGGTCCTGTCGACGCCGCAGCTGGTCGCTGAGCCAGACGACATGATCGGCGGCTCGGCGGGCGATCTACGCGGTCACGTCATCCTGGCGGGGTGCGGCCCGGTCGGACGGCTGGTGGGTACGGTTCTGAAGGCGAGCGGGATACCTTATATCGCGATCGAGCGCGACGTTGACCGGCTTCGGATTGCCCATCGCGAGGGGCATCAGGTCATTTTCGGTGACGCAACACGCCGCGGCGTGCTTGAGGCAGCCAACATCGATACGGCCGCAGTGGTGGTCGCCCTTCTGAACAGCCAGCCAAGGCTGGAGCAGCTGGTACGCCAGGTTCGGCAACTCAATCCGGCGGTGCCAGTCCTTGTCAGCACGAGAGACAATCGAGGTCTGACATCCATCGCCAAGGCCGGCGCGACCTACATCTTTCCGGAGAACTTGGCTGCGGGCTTGGGGCTGGCAGTGCAGACCTTCGTCGCGCTTGGTGTCTCTCCGGAAGAGGCGCTCGCTCGCGTCCGGGCGGTCCGCCTCCGCCTCAATCCTGAGCTTCGGGCGTTGCGGACGATCTGACCCGTCGCTGGAAACTGCCCTTGCATGAAGGCGGCGCTCAGCGACGGAATCATTGCCGATTAGCTCTCCACCAGGTGAGCGAGTCCGTCGACATCCTCGGACTCCGCTTCTGAGACCAGCGCCGCCATCTTGGCTGCTGCTGCCTTCTCCGCCAGGACGATTGCGTCAGCACCCATCGCCTGCAGGTGGTCCACCTCCGCCTCCGAATGGGCACGCGCGATGATGCGCAGGTCCGGGTTCATGGCGCGGGCACGCTTCGCGATGATCGCGGCTTCGAACCCCTCAGGGATCGCGATCAGCAGCGTCGATGCCCCGGTGATGCCGGCCCGCGTGAGGATGGAAGCTTCGGTGGCGTTACCCTGGACGGCGCGCAGCCCTTCCGCTTGCGCTGCTTGCACGGCCTCTCTGCTGTCCTCGACTATGCTCAGCGCGTATCCCGAGGCCCCGAGCGTTGCAGCGATGAAGCGGCCGACTCGGCCATAGCCCACGATAATCACATGCCCAGGGGGCGGGCCCTGCTCGGGCGCCGGCTCTTCTGAAGATCCTTCCGCAGGGCCGGCGTGCCGAAGTGGACGAACCCCCTGCCTGGTTACGAATGAAAAGAGCAGGGGATTAAGGAAGATCGAGATGATAGCGGCCGCGAGGATCAGGTCCCGGCCCTGGGGAGGCAGAAGGCCGGCGCTGACGCCAAGGCCGGCAAGAATGAACGAGAACTCGCCGATCTGTGCCAGGCTTGCCGAGATCGTGATCGCGGTTTGGTCACGATATCCGAACGATCGGACGATGGCATAGGCAGCCGCGGACTTGCCGACCAGGATGATGGCGAGCGTCGCCAGAAGCGCAATCGGCTGATTGAGGATCACCGCTGGGTCGAACAGCATGCCGGCCGAAACGAAGAACAGGACGGAAAAGGCGTCTCGGAACGGGAGGATCTCCTCGGTCGCGAGCCGGCTGAGCTGGGTTTCACCCAGGATCATGCCGGCGAAGAAGGCGCCGAGAGCGAACGAGACGTCGAAGACGAGCGCGGCGCCGAAGGCAACGCCAAGGGCGATCGCGAGTACTGCCAGACGGAACAACTCGCGGGAACCGGTATCGGCCACCCAGTGAAGGACTGCCGGCATCGCGCGGCGGCCCACGAGGAGCATCAGCGCAATGAAGCCCGCCACCTTCAGCAGCGTAGTGGTCACGGCGCTCGCGGCAGCGGCGCCCGCGTTCGCCGATGTGCCCGACAGGATGGCGGCTACGGACGGCAGAAGCACCAGCGCCAGCACCATCACCAGGTCCTCGACGACCAGCCAGCCCACCGCGATGCGGCCTTGATCGGTCTGGACGAGGTTGTGCACCTGAAGAGCCCGCACTAGGACGACAGTGCTCGCAACGGATAGCGCGAGACCGAAGACTAGGCCCTGGCCAGCGCGCCACCCGAGCGCCCAGGCCAGCGCCATGCCGAATAGCGTTGCGACAACGATCTGGATCAACGCTCCAGGGACCGCGATCTTTTTCACTGACAGGAGATCCCGCAGCGAGAAGTGCAGGCCGACGCCGAACATCAGGAGAATGACACCGATCTCGGCAAGCTGCGATGCGATTTCCGGGTCCGCCGCGAAGCCGGGCATCGACGGCCCGACGAAGGCGCCAGCGAGCAGATAGCCCGCGATCGGGGATATCTTGAGCCGGTGCGCCACGGTCCCTGCGATGAAAGCAGCGACCAGGCCGGCGACAATCGTGGCGATTAATGGTGCGTCATGGTGCATGGTCATTCCATCAATAGCAAAGTCTCGTTCTCACTCCGGCTCAGCTGGTCCGAGCAGATCACAACAACGGGCTGAAGAGCCGCGCTACGTTCTCGGCACACTTGCGCGCGAGATTGCGGCGCTCCCAGTCGCTTGCTCTCAGTGGGACGGATTGTTCCAGCCTTGAGCGCTCGATCTGGCGCAAGGTAAGTGTCGCCTCGCGGTCGTAAAGGACGAGGCTGATCTCCGAATTCAGGGCAAATGATCGCATGTCGACGTTGCTCGATCCGACGACGGCGACTGCCTCATCGATGCTCATATGCTTGGCGTGCAGGAAGCCCGGCTGGAACAGGTGGATCACCGCACCGGCCGACAGCAGCTCGGAATAGTACGACTGCTGGGCGAGGTGTACGAGCGGATGATCAGAGCGGCCGGACAACAGCAGGTGGACCTCGGCTCCCTTAAGGATCGCCACCTGCAACGCTTGCAGGAGGGGCTCGCTCGGGACGAAGTAGGGAGTGGAGATCAGGACACGCTGTCGAGCTGAGTGGATGAGGGCAACGAAAAGCTCGTCGATGCCCCCATGCTCGAGATCGGGCCCGCTCGGCAGAACTTGCCCGAGGCTGCTGCCCGCGTCGTCCGCCGGGGGGTAGAGATGTCCGTCGGCGAGCTCCTTCTCCGTCTCGAGGAACCAGTCCGCCACGAAGACCGCCTGCAATTCGCCGACAACCGGCCCTCGGACCCGAACCATCACCTCTCGGTTTGGCCAGCCCCATCCCTGATCGGAGTCGATGATGTTCTGGGACCCGGTGTAACCGATCCGTCCGTCGATTACCGCGATCTTGCGGTGATTGCGCAGGTCGAAGCGCGTGGTGCGGCCGAGGACGCGGATCGGCAGCATTTCGTGAACCTCGACGCCTGCGGGCCGCAGCTCCCGCTCGATGCGGGCGGCCCACGTGCGCGATCCGATCGCATCGACCAGGACCCTGCACCTGACGCCGCGCAGCGCCGCCTGGCGCAGCGCGGCGATCACTTTCTGGCCGGTGGCGTCCGTGGCGAAGATGTAGAAGAGAAGGTGGACATGGTCCTCGGCGTGCCCGATATCCTCAACGAGGAGATCGATCGTCGCGTCGTAGTCCGTCAGGAAGTCGACCTCATTGCCTTGTAAGAGCGGCATGCGGCCGATCCCGCTAACGAGGGAAGCCGCTGACGCCTGGACGAGCGGCAGCTCGGCCGGCCGGGCGACCCGGTCGATGCAGGAAACCGCCCGGTCAATGATCGGCCAGAGTTGCGCGACGCGCTGGCGACGCCATCGAGGGTGGGATGGCCGGCCGATCGCCAGATAGAGGACGAGGCCGAGCCACGGCGCCACGAAGAAGAGGAGCAGCCAGCTTTGCGTCGCAGCCGGCGACCGGCGGAAGGGAACAACGATCAGCGCGCCGATACGGATCGCCCAAGGCGCTGTGACGGCCAGCCACTCGAGAGCGACGCCCAGGTTCACCTCATCGCCTTTGGCGATGAGGAAGCCGTGTTGCGAAGTGATCCGATCCTGACATCGCGGCCGCGGGTGAACGCCTTTTGCGGAGCGTGCCTCCCGACGCATTCTTTGTGGAGGTCCAGAGAGGCTAAAGTCGTGTGGGAGGCGATCGGCTCGGTTCGGTCCATGGGCGTTTGGTCGATCAGCATGCTGGGCTGGGAGACCACTTGGCGCGTTGCGCACGGTGCCGCCTCATGCCGGCGGGCCGGCGTCCTCGTACACGAACCGCTGCTGCCGCTTCCGGATGACGCGAGCCGCGCCCGTTAAGATCAACTCGCACATAATCACCTCCTCGAAGGAGCGAGCTTCCCACCGGCAAGGTGGCGCGGCCCTGACATAGCTCAGGACGAGCTCGACGAGAGTTAAGGTATGAGCTGCGCGCCGGGCCTTCCGGAACCAGGTGATGCCCAGACGAAGGGTAGAATGGCGTAGCGCGTGCCGCCGTGCGTGACGGCCGAAGGGCCAGGTGGGCGCTCGGGCTCGGCGCCTTGCGTCGCCCCGACGTTCAGCTCGTGCGGCAGATGTGCTCGCGCCATGCGCCGGCGTCGCGGTTGGGATTAGGTCGGCGTGGCCGTGAGGCCAACACGAGACAGATCGGGGTGAGCACACATGGATAAGCCACTTGTCATCATCACCGGCGCGACGGGCAATCTTGGACGTTCGGTGGCGGCTGTGCTTTCAGCGGATTACCGGATCGTCGGCCTCGATCTCAAAGCAGAGGCGCTGACCTTCCCGGTGATCAAGGTCGATCTTGCTTCGGACCAATCTGTGCTCGATGCCCTGGCGCAGATTCGCGCAAGCCAGGGTGGACGCGTGGCGTCGGTGATCCACCTGGCGGCCTACTTCGACTTCACGGGCAAGGAACATCCGCTCTACCGGTCGGTCAATGTAGAGGGCACGCGCCGGCTCCTGCGAGCGTTGCAGGACTTCGAAGTAGAACAGTTCGTCTATTCAAGCACGATGCTCGTGCACGCGCCGTGCGCGCCGGGCGAACAAATCGACGAGAGCTGGCCGATCGATCCCCGTTGGGCCTATCCGAAGTCAAAGGCGCTGGCCGAAGAGGTAATCCGCGAAGAACACGGCTCCATCCCCTATGCGATCTTGCGCTTCGCCGGCGTGTACGACGAGGAGTCGGCGGTGCCCACGCTGTCCAATCAGATAGCCCGGATTTACGAGCGCGAGTTCGAGAGCTTCTTCTATTCGGGCTCGCCGCTAGTGGGCCAGTCCATGGTCCATCGCGAGGATCTTGTAGAAGCTGTCCGTCTCGCCGTTCAACGCCGGGATACGCTGCCGCCCGATGCGGAGATCCTGGTCGGCGAGCCCGAAGCGCTGGGGTATGATGCGCTGCAAGACGAGATCGGATATCTCATCCACGGCATCGAGGACTGGCCGACGTTGCGAGTACCAAAGCCGGTGGCGGCAGTCGGTGTCTGGGCTCAGGATAAGCTCGAGCCCGTCGTCCCCGACGCAATCGACGAGGGTGAGAAGCCGTTCATCAAGCCCTTCATGATCCGGCTTGCGGATGACCATTACGCGCTGGATATCGGCCGCGCCGAGAAACTGCTGGGCTGGCGACCCCATCATCGCCTCAAGGATGAGCTCCCGAAGATGATCGCGGCGCTGAAGCGCGATCCTCTGGCTTGGTACAAGAGAAACGGTCTCCGGCCGCCGCACGATCTCGCCGAGGCCGCCGCGCTGGGCAAACATCCTGAGGAGGTCAGGAGGGCGAGCGACGAGCGCTACCGGAGGGAGCATTCCGAGACGCGCTGGGCGCATTTCGTAAACTTCATGCTCGGAACCTGGCTGCTCACTCAGCCGCCGCTGATCGGAGTAGCCGAGCCTCTGCTCCGATGGACCGAGATCGTCTCCGGCGCGCTGCTGATCGTCTTCGCATCGCTGTCGCTGAGCTGGCACGCACCCTGGGCGCGATGGATATCAGCCGCGATAGGCGCTGTCGTGATGGCAGCGCCGTTTGTCTTTTGGACCGACAATCCAACAGCATACCTTTCCGACACGCTGGTGGGTATGTTGATCTTCGGCTTTGCCGTCGGGACAAAGCCCGAAGTGGGGCCGTCACCTCTGGCGAGAGTGACCGGTCCGCAGGTGCCTCAGGGGTGGACGTATAATCCGTCGAGCTGGACCCAGCGCATCCCGATCATCGCCCTTGCACTGATCGGCCTCTATGTCTCCCGTTACCTCGCAGCATATCAGCTCGGCTATGTGTCCGACGTCTGGGAGCCCTTCTTTCTGGGAAGCGTCGACGACCCGCGCAACGGCACCGAGGAGATCATCACCAGCGAAGTCTCGGAAGCATGGCCTGTTTCCGATGCCGCGCTCGGCGGCTACACCTACGGCCTCGAGATCCTCACGGGAATCGTCGGGTCGCGCGCGCGCTGGCGGACCATGCCGTGGCTCGTGCTTCTGTTCGGACTGATGATCGCCCCGCTCGGGATTGTCTCGATCTTCTTCATCATCATCCAGCCGATCTGGATCGGCACCTGGAGCACGCTGGCGCTGATCGGCGCCGCGGCGATGCTGATCCAGATACCCTACTCGCTGGACGAACTGGTGGCGGTCGGCCAGTTCCTTCGCCGCCGTGCACGGGCAGGCAAGAATGTGCTTCGGGTCTTCCTGTTCGGGGACACGGACGAGGGCGGGGCTGGTGATGTGCCTGACGAGTTCGACCGACCGGCCCGCGCGATTGTGAAGGACGTGGCGATCGGTGGCGTGAGCCTGCCCTGGAACCTGGCCATTGCGGCCGCGCTGGCGGCATCGCTCTTGTTCACGCGGGTCACGTTCGGCGCAGCGCCGCCGATTGCGGATTGGGATCACCTGCTCGGATCACTGGCGCTGACCGTGATCTCGATAGCCGCCGCCGAGGTCGCGCGCTCCGTCCGCTTCCTGCTCATCCCCATTGGCGCGGCGCTCTGTGTCACGCCATTCGCTTTCGGCGCAGAGACTCTGCATTCGGCATATTATGTGCTGCTAGGTCTTGCGTTGATCGGTCTCGCCCTCCGGAGAGGCGAGGTGTCAGCGCAGTACGGGTCGTGGAACCGCCTGATTGCCTGACCAGGGCAGGCGCGGCAGGACTCGTGACACGCGGCCGCAGCGCGGCTGCGACGGGAAGGGCGGCCGCGTTCTTTGGCGGTGATATCGGGTCAGGACCTGCCCGGGGCTGCTCGCGGCAGGTGCAGGATGACTCGGGTTCCAGCGCCTTGGTCGCTTTCGACCGCGATATCACCGCCAAATTGGGTCGCGAACCGTCGGACCTGGCCCAACCCGAGTCCGGTTCTCTTGAGCGACTGCCTCGTCGTGAAGAACGGATCGAAAACGCGGGTCAGAACGTCGGGCGCGATTCCTTCACCGGAATCGACCATTTCAAGCCGAACGAAGTCGCCCGCTGCGCCTGTAGGGCTCGCCGTGCTTCGGAACGTGTTGAAGGCTCGCAGGACCAGCACGCCACCTTTTGGCATCGCGTCGGCGGCGTTCGCCAGAAGATTGAAGAGCGCAAACTGGAGATAATTGGGGAGGACGCGGACCGGCCAGAGGTCACGCGCGATCTCTGTCCGAAAGTCCACGCCGTCTCCCAGAATGGTGCTGGCCTGCGCCTCCATCCCGCGGATCAGCGCTTCAACCGAAACCCGCTCGGTCGTCACGCCGCGATCGGTGCTGAGCTCCGCGATATCGTCGGCCAGGGCGGCGGCATTCCGGATCGCGTGCTTCATTCCGGCTACGAGGCGCGCCAGCTGCTGCTGATCCGCTCCGCGCTCGATCGAGACCAGACCGGAGGCGATCACCGCCAGCATGTTGTCCAAGTCGTGCGCCATTCCACGCATCAGCATGTCGGTTTCGCGAACTACCCGATCGGCCGGGCTGCTCAACACAGTCGTGATGTCCATGACCACTCCTTCGGTCGCCGGATGCCAAGCTTCGGTCGCCATGCCATGCCGGAGCATATCGCGACCGGCGCCAATCGGGGGCTGAGCTAAATCAGTGTTAGCCTGCCCGGAGCGCTTACCGATGAAGCTTGCCACCGGCCGCCTCGGCGGAATGACTGGAAGACCCAAAGTAGCGTGGAGGGTTTTGTGCCTTAGCCGGCGAAACGGCGCAATCACGCGCCGGGGCGCTCAGCCTGAGGCGAGCGGCCACCCAGCTTTTAGTCAGCGTGCCAGGCATGTCGGCGGCTCCGCGATGACGCTGTTCGAAGAAGGAGTTAGATGCCATGTCCATTCGTGATCTGATCCCCTGGAGCCGTCAGGAGAACAAGGTTCCTGCTCAGGTCAGCGCCGCGGGCGCTGCGAGCGACCCGGTGCTCTCGCTGCACAGGGAAGTGAACCGCCTGTTCGAAGATGTCTTCCGTGGCTTCGGCGTGCCGGCGCTTGCCGGCGTCGAGCGAGGGCTCCTCGCGCCGAGCGTTGAGCTTGCTGAAACCGACAAGGAAATCCGCGTCACGGCCGAACTCCCCGGACTCGACGAAAAGGACGTGGAAGTCATCGTCGAGGAAGGCGTCCTCACGCTCCGTGGCGAGAAGAAGTCGGAGGTCGAGGACAAGGACCGGGGTTACTCCGAGCGGAGCTACGGGCGCTTCGAGCGCCGCATCGGCCTTCCCAAGGGTATCGAGCAGGAAAAGGCAAGCGCCACGTTCAAGAACGGCGTTCTCACCGTCACGGTGCCGAAGTCGGCGTCTGCCGCCGAGAGCGTCCGCCGCATCGCCGTTAATTCGAGTCAGGCGTGACGGTGCCCGCCCGTGGGCTGCATGCCCACGGGCGGAGCCAATCAAGCGATTGCGACGGTTCTGGTGAAGCTGTCCCACTCCCGGCAACGGCATATCACACATGATCAGAGCAGAAGGCGAGGGTGCTCCCGAGTCGACAGTGTATAGCCCGAAAGGTTGATCATGAGCTGCCGGTTGCGGATCACGAGCGAGTTCGCTGCGATCGCTGCCAGATCGCCGCGGCGAAGTTCCTGCATCGAGCGGCTGACATGGGTTTCAGATAAGCCGAGGAGGTCAGCCAGATGGCGACGCTGAAGCGGGAAATACGACATCGCATCTTGCCCGAGGTCCAACGCAACGAGGCGATCTACAAGCTCAAGGAGGAAGTAGGCTAGGCGTTCAGCGCCATTCTGCTTCGCGACAAGCGCCATGCGGCGATCGGCGCGGCGCTGGTCCTCCATGAGCGCGAAGACCATCGCCTCGGAGAGGTGGCTGTGCCGCTGAAACAGCTCGTCGATACTGCGCCCTGTCAACACGCACAGCGTCACGGGGGTTAGGCTTTCGACACCGCTCTCCGAATCGCCCAGCATCAACTGTTGGAGACCGATCAGGCTACCCGGCAGCAGAATGTCGATGATCTGTCGTTGCCCGGTTGGTGTAAGCTTATAGCGATATGCCCATCCCGCATACAGCGTGTACAGCTTTCCGGCGAACCGCCCAGGCTCGATGATCACGCGGCGCGCAGGAACATCGATCTGATTATTCTTGAGGGCGCGCACAAAGCTGAGCTCGGGCGCTGTAAACTTCTTGAACAGCGCCAACCGGCGAAGCGCGCAGTCTTCACACGGTATGAAGTTCATTCGTAGTCCGACCCCGTTCGCATAGCCAGTGCGCTATAGCAGAGGTGGGCCCACATGTCACACCGGTGGCTGCCTTGGCCGCGGCCCCGTCAGGTCGTGACCACCGCCGCCGCCAGACGCGCAAGCCCGATCGGATCCAGGATTTCAAGGTTGCGGCCATTCACCTGCACATAATTATGCCGCTGGAGCAGGGTGAAGGTCCGCGTCACAGTCTCGCTGGTTAGCCCGAGATGGTCGCCGATGTCGGCTCTGGACATGAGCAGATGGAAGTGGCGGCGCCCTTCCAGCCTCTGCATGAGATCGAGAAGAAAGAACGCCAGCCGCTCCATGGCATTCGACCGCCCGAGTAGGAAACCGGTGCGGAGCGCGATCCGATAGGTGCGCAGAAACCAGGTCGTGATCGTGGCGCATGTGAAGTGATCGAACTGCGACAGGCCCTCGAGCACGCTGCGATCCGTCATGATGAGCGAGGTCAGGCACAGGGCCTGGGCGAACTGGCTGCGCACCTCGTCGCGTTCGAGCAGGATGAATTCCCCCGGCAGGTAGAAGCCGCCGATCCAGCGGCGACCATCCTCGGAGATGATGCTGGTTTGGATGGCGCCGGAGAGGATCCAGTAGAGGCCATCCGACTCGGGCCGTGCAGGGAGTTCCTGGCGGTCCTTCAACATGATGAGTTTGGAGTTGAAGCCATTTCCTAGAGGCGGAGGAACGACCTTTCGCCCGCGATTCATCGCGGGCGTCTCCGTCTCATATGAGCTAATAAGCCGTTCCACATGTAAGGACGCGTAACATATGTCACGGATTAGGGCAATCCCAATGGCCGAGTCGTGTCACAGTTCGGCCGGCAGAAAGCTGAGCTATGTCAGGGCGGCAGAGGGCCGGGCCTGCAATTCCAGGCGCTACCTGGAGAATATCGATGAGCGCGTTGAGCTGGATATCGGCCAAGATCGCGATCTCGCCGCCCTCGCTGGCCCCGCTAGCGGGCGGCCGGGTGGATCAAGATCCGATGTTCAAGATGTTGGGAAGCGGCTCGGGAAACTGTGCCCCGGACCTTCCAAGGCATTCCCCAATTCGCAGCTCTTCCGGAGGAAGCGCTGCGGCAAACCGCGCCCCCCGGACCGGGGGCTCGATGCGGGACGGCCGATATCCTCTCTCGAGGAGAAACCCCGGCGAGCGGTCCCTCGCCCTTTGTGAAGGAGTCGAACCGTGAACGTCGTTCCTAAGGCGGAATGGCCTCAATATCTGAACCGCGTGTCCCGCGGCTTGACCGGGCTTCGAGCCGAAATCGAAGTCGCATCGCTCGAACTCGGCGATCAGATCGAAGCGCAATACCTGCCGATCACCGGAATCTTCTATGACCACAAGGATGACTTGGTCGGTGTGACGCTCGAGGGGCTGGATCACATGATCCGCCACCCGCAGTCGATCTATGTCGAAGAATCCGGCGATGGCGTTGCGGCGATCGCGGTGATCGATCGCGACGGAACGAATCACCTCATCAAGCTGAGGCGGCCGCTGGCGCTGCCCGCCCCCGACCAATGAGCCCGTATCCTCAACAACCAAAGGGAAGATCATGAAACGCAGTCTTTTCGCCGCGACCGCAGCCTCGGCCCTCATCTTGACGGCGGGCTGTTCCAAGCAGGACGCCGACAACCAGGCCGCCGAGAACACGACCACGGCGGCGAACAACGCCACCGCGCAGGCGACGCCGACCCCGCCGGTCGATCGCGAAGAGCTGCTCCAAGACGCCGTTTTGGCGCTGCAGGAGACGGAGAATGCTCTTGCCGCGCTCGACAAGAAAGATGCCAAGGCCGCGACCGCCGCTCTCGAGCGCGCGACGGGCAAGCTGGAAATCGTGCTCGCGCGCAACCCCAGCCTTGCTCTCGCCCCGGTCGACGTCAGCGTCGTCAGCTACGACGTCCTGGGTTCGGTGGACGCCGTGAACGCGCTGCGGAAATCGGCCGAGGACGCGCTCGAGGATGGGCGGTTGCAGGAAGCACGCCATCTCATCGACGGGCTGGCGAGCGAGACCGTCGTGCGGGTCAGCAATCTCCCGCTCGCGACCTACCCGGACGCGATCAAGGCGGCCGCGGTCCTGGTCGCGCAGAACAAGCTCGATGAAGCGAAGGCGGCGCTCGAAGCGGCGCTCAGCACGATCGTGATCCGCGACGTGATCCACCCGCTCCCGCTGACGCGGGCAAGCGCGGCGATCGAAGAGGCGCGCAAGCTGGCCGCGAACGCACAGCGGGGCGCCGGAGACGAGGCGAGGATTCAGCGACTGCTGACCACTGCGCGCGAGCAGCTCCGGCTCGGTCAGGCGCTCGGCTATGCGACCAAGGACGAAATGAAGGACCTGCTCAAGACGGTCGACGAGATCGAGGACGGCACCAAGAACAAGGGGGCGGCGACCAGCATCTTCGACAAGATCCGCGAGCGCTTCAAGAAGGCAACGGAGTCGAGTCAGCCTGCGGAGAAAAAGTGAGTTTGCGCTCTCCAAACAGTGCGGCAAGCGCCGGCGCGCGCAGGTTCGACGGTTCCGCTGGTCGGGAACGAGGGGAAACTTAGGACGATGAGTGCGGACGTTCCGATCGCGCGAAGTCCGCACTTCATCAAACCCGACCATCGAAGAACGGTTATACGAACGTTCATGCCCGGCGACTCGCCGAATGCCTTGGAGCGGGGTCAGACCCGGGCCGAGCGCATTGTCGAGCGGATCCTCGGCTTGCCTGAGGATGAATTGGCGGACGAGTACGCACGGCTGCTGAGTGTTCTTTGCGGCCGCCACCGCGACGTGGAAAAGGTCTTTCTCCAGCGCTACGAGAACGCCAGAGTACTGCTCCGCGGGAGCTTTTCGGCGAGTGGCGCTCGCGCAAAGCTGATCGGCGCCTATTTCAGCGAGGAATATGCCTATCAGTCGGCTGCCCTGTTCAACCCGAGCATCGTCAGGCATCCGGATCAGTCGGGTTGTCCGCCAGGCGCGTTGCGGTTCATCCTCTCGCTACGGGCGATCGGCGAAGGGCATCTTTCGTCCATCGCCTTCAGAACGGGCACCTGGCAGCCCGGGAGAGACATCATCCTAGATGCGGCGAGCCCGCTGGCGGCCACGCCCCGAATCAAATATCCCGAAAACGATGCTGCTGCTGTGCATCTTCATTGCGAGGACAGCCGCGACCTCTCAGAGACCGTCCTGTTCCCGATCCTCGAGCGGCAGCGCGGCGGCATCGAGGATCTTCGGCTCACCAGCCTCCAAATGGAGGACGGGTCGACACTGTTTGCAGGGACCTACACGGCGGTCGGGGGACGAGGAATCGCCCAGGAGTTGCTCACCACCCGAAACTTCATCGACTTCAAGATGCACCGGCTCGAGGGACTGATCGCCGCCTCGAAGGGAATGGCGCTGTTTCCCCGCCTGATCGAGGGCCGTTACGCGATGCTCGGTCGGCACGACAATGAGAATATTTGGCTTCTGCTGTCCGAAAACCTGCATCACTGGGACGGCGGCATCAGGATCGTAAACCCGCGATGGACATGGGAGTTCACACAGCTCGGCAACTGTGGATCGCCGATCGAAACTGCCGATGGTTGGCTCGTCTTCACGCATGGCGTCGGAGCGATGCGGGAATATTGCATCGGTGCGTGCCTTCTCGATCGATCGGAGCCCAGCCGTGTGATCGCCCGCACACGCCGGCCGCTGCTGCGCCCGTCCCCGGAGGAGCGATACGGCTACGTCCCGAACGTCGTTTATAGCTGCGGCGCGCTGCTGAGCGGGAACGACATATTGCTCCCATATGGCGTCGCAGACAGCTTCACTGCCTTTTCGACCTTGAGTCTTGATGCTCTGTTGGCCGCGATGGACTAGGCGGTAACGCACGGGGAACGTAACGGGGTCGCAGCAATCCGACTGACATGGGTCAGCCAGCCGCACGGCTTCACTGCCTACAAAGCACTTCGTCTATCGGCGCCGCCGACGCGCGATCTCGTGGAGCTGCCTGCGTGCCGCACACCTTGCCCCTTTGCCTGCTCCGGTCAGCACTTCTGATTGCGCTTCCGCTTAGCGGTGCTGGCGCGCTTGCGCAGGACGGGAAGCCTCAGCAGCCGGTCGGGGAGATGTTGGACCGCGCGGGCAAGATTGTCGTGCAGCCCGCCCACGATGTGGGTGTCGCCAGGACCGAGATTCCGCCGGTGCTCGTCAAGGCCGCAGAGGATCCATATAGCGTGGAGAAGCTTGGAACCTGCCGCGAGCTCACAGAGGCGATCAAGGAACTGAGCAACGTCCTGGGCCCTGATTTCACCACTGCGCGCCAAAGGCGAGAAAATCGGGCCGGGAGAATAGCCGAAGCCGGCGGCAGGTCCGTGGTCAATGCCTTGATCCCCTTCCGCGGAATCGTCCGGGAGATAACAGGCGCCGCTCCCGCGCAGCGGCGCCTGAATGCCGCAATCGACGCGGGCTACGCGCGGCGTGGCTTCCTCAGAGGGCTCCATTACGCCCGCCACTGCCGCTCGAACTTCTAGAAGGGGAGGGGAACGCCTTGCCGGTCTTCCGCTTGGTGACAAAGACGGTCAGAAAGCCCTGGGGCCGGCGGTCGCTTGGGCCTGGATGCGATGACGTGAGTGCGGGCGAGCAGCCCATCGGCGAAATCTGGTTCGAGGTTCCGCGCGGGAGCGGCCTTGGTGAACCAGAGCTGCTGATCAAGCACTTGTTCACAAGCGAACGGCTCTCTGTACAGGTTCATCCTGATGACGCCGCCGCGAAGGCGCACGGGCTCCCCCGCGGCAAGAGCGAAGCCTGGCAGATCCTCGAGGCAGAGCCAGGGGCGAGCATCGCCATGGGATTGCGTGAGCCGATTACAAAAGACCGGCTGCGCGCCGCGGCCAAGGACGGGTCGATCGTGGCGCTGCTCGATTGGAAGCCGGTAAGAGCGGGTGACTTCTGGTACGCGCCGGCAGGCACGATTCACGCCATAGGCGCCGGTCTCAGCCTGATCGAAATCCAGCAGAATGTGGACGTCACCTATCGGCTCTATGACTATGGTAGCAATCGCGAGCTCCATCTGGACGAGGCGGTGGAGGCTGCCCGCCCGGCGCCCTACGAGGCTCCATTCGCCCCATTCGAGTTGGCGCGGGGCAGGCGGGTGCTTGCCGCCGGAGGGCCGTTCGTGGTGGAACGCTGGGCCGACGCTTTTGCCGGCATTCTGGCGCCGCGGCGAGGCGAGCCGGTCTGGTTGATACCCCTCCGGGGCGAAGCGGTCGTGGGATCGGAGCCGATTGAGCCCGGCGGCGTGTGGATCGTCGCTGGCGATGCCGGCGTCAACTTCACCGGCTCGTGCGATCTTCTCGTCGCCTATTCGGGCCGAGCGGTGCACGAGGCGCTCATCAGCAGATCTCGGAATGAGCGGCAGTCCTGAAGTCGCTCCCGATCGAACCGAAAGCGCCTTCGTGATCTGAGCTAGATCAGTGCCGGACGGAGGTGCTGCGCATAGCGAAGCCGATGATCCCGCCTCGGTGGGCTTCTCCAAGGATGGGCCTTGAAATGCCTGCTAGCCCGGCTCGCTGCGCCACAATCCTGACATTGCTTCTCGCATGCGGGAATCCCGCGATTGCGCAGACTTCCACCGCTTCGTCTTCAAGCCCAACCGAAGGCCGCAGCGAGCAGTACAACGTACCGCCGCCGCCTGGCTACAAGCCGTCTCCTGGCCGGTTCGTGCAGTCGGACCGCGAGCGCGAGGAGGACGATCGCTACAGCCGCGAAGCCGAACGGTGGGCGGCAGAAAACTGTATTGCGGATCGCCGAATCAACGTCGCTGCAGGCGCGGTGATCGGCGGGCTGATTGGAGCGCTTGCTGGTTCAGGGCTCGCCGGTCGCTACGATAGAGCCCCGGCCACCGTCCTTGGCGCGGGTGCAGGCGCGGTCGCGGGCAGCGCCATCGCGAGGAACGCCAGCCCCGACTGTCCGCCCGGGTTCGTGGTCAAGGCAGCGCCCGAGCCTTTCTATCCGCCACCCGTCTATCCGCACGTCTATGTGGCGCCGCCGTGGTATGATCCCTGGGTATGGTACGGGGGCCACTGGATCTACAGGCCCTATCCCTATCACCGATACTGGTACAAGCGCCACTGGCGACGCCGCTAAATGCCGGAGGAGTCGGAAGTCCTTGGTGTGCCTGAGCCGCTATGGCATGGGTTTGCCACTCCGGAGCATTTGGCCGAGAGCCTGGTCCGAGAGGTATCGGGCATCATCACCGATCGTCTGGATACGGAAGGCGCCGCCTTCGTCGCCTTTCCAGGTGGCCGGTCGCCTGTGCGCGCGTTCGAATTCCTTGCACCGCGTGCGAGCGGGTGGCGTGGGGTCACGATCATCCCCACCGACGACCGCCTCGTGCCGCCAGGCGACCGGCTGTCCAACTATGGTCTGCTGGAGAGATATTTCGCGGCGGGGCAAGCACAGCTCATCCCTCTCGCAAGACCACCGTTCGATGATCCTGCCGCGGCGGCAGACGCAGCCGAGCTGAGGCTTTCGGACCTGGCTTGGCCGCTGGATCTGGTCTGGCTAGGGTTCGGCCTGGACGGGCATGTTGCCTCGCTCCTCCCGGGACCCGACCTTTCCGTCGCGATGCGTTATCCTGACTGGAGGCGCGTCGCGGGCGTCAGGCCCGTGCCGCTTCCGGCCGAGGCGCCTGTGGCAAGGGTGACGTTGACCCTGAGCGCTATTCTCTCGGCAAAGCGACTGCTGATTTCCGGCTGCGGCCGGGACAAGCTGGAAGTCGTCAGACGGGCCTTGGATGAGGGTGCGGAGTCACAGATGCCGCTGGGCATCGTCTTAGCTAAAGCGAAGTGCCAGCCCGATCTGTTCTGGAGCCGATAGCGTCCGACTTGCCGGTGGATCAGGCTCGCTTCGCGACGTCTCTCATGCGGGCCCGGCTCAGTAAGCTCTTTGCGAAGACGCATGGCAGCGAAAGGCTGGGAGTCGTGGAGAAGATGCCGGGGCTCGCCCTTTTTCCGAGCACTGACAAAGATCAGCGTTTCGCCGAGCCGGCACGCTTAGCTTGCCCAGGTCTTTGGTGCTCGATCGGCTCGCCGGAAGGCTGATCGAGCTGATCGACAGGAGATCCTGGATGCGGAGGTTCGTTTTCGTTCCAGCGTTGTTGCTAGCGGTCGCCTGCGACACGCGTAGTCACGCCCAGACGGCACCGCTGAATGCGGAGGGTTCCGGTCGCCTGGAGTCGGCGCGTGGGGCGCCCCCGAGCTTCGCCGATCTTGCGGCCCGTCTCTCGCCGGCTGTCGTGAACATCTCGACGACGTCGCGTGTCACGGCGCGGAGAATGCCCGAGTTTCCAGGCGGCCTTCCGTTCGGCGGCCTGTTTCCCTTTCCGGAGATGAGCCGGCCACCCGCTCCCCGTAACGCGACGTCGCTCGGATCCGGATTCCTCATTTCGGCAGATGGCTACGTCGTCACGAACAACCACGTCGTGGCGGGCCGCGGCGCGGGCGTGCAGGTCCAAGCGATCAAGGTCACGCTGACCGGCGGGCAGGAATATCCGGCTCGCGTGGTCGGGCGTGACGAAGCCTCAGACCTCGCTGTCCTCAAAATCGAAGCCAATAACTTGCCCTTCGTGCGCTTTGGTGACTCGCCGGGCGCGCGCACCGGCGACTGGGTCCTGGCAATCGGGAATCCCTATGGCCTTGGCGGCACGGTGACGGCCGGAATCGTGTCCGCCCTTCATCGCGACCTCCGGTCGGGGCCTTATGACAGCTTCATCCAGACCGATGCCTCGATCAACTCCGGCAATTCAGGCGGCCCGCTCTTCGACATGCAGGGCAATGTGATCGGGATCAACACCGCGATCATTTCCCCCACCGGGGGCAATGTCGGGCTGGGCTTCGCGATCCCGGCCGAGATCGCAAAGCCGGTCGTCGATACGTTGAGAGCCGGCGGTCGCGTCCGCCGTGGCTATCTCGGCCTCCTGCTGCAGCCTGTCACCGAGGATGTCGCTGCCGCGCTGGGCTTGCAGAAGGACCGCGGCGAAATCGTCGCGGAAGTGCAGCCGAACCTGCCGGCGGCGCGTGCGGGCTTGCGGCAGGGCGATGTCATCTTGCGCGTGAATGGGAGCGAGATCACGCCGGAGAACTCGGTAGCCAGGCTCGTCGCAGCCGCTCCCGTCGGCTCGCGGGTAACGCTCGAGGTGCTTCGCGAAGGTGCCCAGAAAACGCTGACGGCGGTGGTTGCCGAACGGCCGCCAGAAGCGAGCCTCAACGGCGAGGACGAAGAATTCGACCTTGACGACGATGGCGAGGGTAAGGCGAGCGCCTCCGCCGGGCTGGGCCTTTCCGTCCGGCCGCTCACGCCCGCGCTTGCGAGCGAACTGCGGGTCGATCCTGGAACCCAGGGTCTCGTCATCGTGCAGGTCGATCCTTCCAGCGACGCCGCGGCGAAAGGGCTGAGCGAGGGCGACATCATCCTGTCGATCAACCAGCAGCCTGTGAGGAGCGCGCAAAATGCTGCGAGCCTGATCGCTGCGGCGCGGAAGGCGGGAAGGAAGCAGGTACTGCTGCTGGTCAAGCGCGGCTCGGCGCCGCCTCAGTTCGTCGGCGTCAAATTGGCGGGACAGCCCTGAGCAATGGGCCGGACAGGAGAACATGCCCTCGGCACTTCTCGAAACCTTGCGTGTTGGAAGAGGCGGCTGATGGTTGCTCCGATGCCGTTCGGAAGCGACCTGCCGATCGATGCGCCGACGGATAGTCCGCGCGCGCGGCCTCCGCTCGCTCCGCACTTCCGCCGGTTGCGTCTGTCGAACAGGAGGAAACGGGATGAATCTTGAGAAGTACACGGACCGCGCAAAGGGATTTCTCCAATCCGCGCAGACGGTCGCAATCCGGCTCAATCATCAGCGGATCACGCCGGAGCATATCCTCAAAGCCCTGCTCGAGGACGAGCAGGGCATGGCAGCCGGCCTGATCCGCGCCGCCGGCGGCAATCCGGATCTGGCGTCGAAGGAAGTCGATGCGGCACTGGCCAAGCTTCCCTCCGTCACAGGAAGCGGAGCGTCCCAGTCCCCCGGGCTCGACAACGATGCCGTACGCCTCCTCGATCAAGCGGAGCAGATCGCTCAGAAGGCGGGGGACAGCTATGTGACGGTCGAGCGGCTGTTGCTCGCGCTCACCCTCGCGTCTGGCGCGGCTGCCGGTAAGGCGCTTGCGCGCGCGGGCGCCACTGCCGAGGCGCTCAACGCGGCGATCAATCAACTCCGCAACGGCCGCAACGCTGACACGGCAAGCGCCGAGGACCGGTACGATGCGCTCAAGAAGTTCGCGCGCGACCTCACCCAGGCCGCCAAGGACGGCAAGCTCGATCCAGTCATCGGCCGCGACGAGGAGATCCGCCGCACCATCCAGGTGCTCGCGCGGCGCACCAAGAACAATCCGGTGCTGATCGGCGAGCCCGGCGTCGGCAAGACCGCGATCGTCGAGGGGCTGGCGCTGCGCATCGCCAATGGTGACGTGCCCGACACACTCAAGGACCGCACGGTGATGGCGCTCGACATGGGGAGCCTGATCGCCGGCGCGAAGTATCGCGGCGAGTTCGAGGAGCGGCTGAAGGGCGTGCTCGACGAGGTGAAGGGCGCGGAGGGCGACATCGTCCTCTTCATCGACGAGATGCACACGCTGATTGGCGCGGGTAAATCCGAGGGCGCGATGGATGCGTCCAACCTGCTCAAGCCCGCTCTCGCGCGTGGCGAGCTGCACTGCGTCGGCGCCACTACGCTCGACGAGTATCGCAAGCATGTCGAGAAGGACCCGGCCCTCCAGCGGCGCTTCCAGCCGGTGTTCGTCGGCGAGCCGACCGTCGAGGACACGATCTCGATCCTGCGCGGTCTCAAGGAGAAGTACGAGCTGCACCACGGCGTGCGGATCACGGACGGCGCGATCGTCGCGGCGGCGACGCTTTCCAACCGCTACATTACCGATCGCTTCCTGCCGGACAAGGCGATCGACCTGATGGATGAGGCGGCGAGCCGAATCCGCATGGAGGTGGAATCGAAGCCGGAAGAGATCGAGACGCTCGACCGGCGCATCATCCAGCTGAAGATCGAGCGGGAAGCGCTCAGGAAGGAGTCCGATGCGGCATCAAGGGACCGCCTGACCCACCTCGAGCATGATCTTGCGCAGCTCGAGCAGGAATCGGCGGAACTCACACAGCGCTGGCAGGCCGAGCGGGAGAAGATCCAGGCGGAGGCGAAGCTCAAGGAGCAGCTCGACCAGGCTCGTCTCGAGCTCGAGCAGGCGCAGCGACGCGGTGACCTCGGCCGCGCTGGCGAGCTGAGCTATGGTGTCATACCGGGTCTGGAGAAGCAGCTCGCCGACGCCCAGACGGCGAGTCAGGGAGCGATGCTGCGCGAGGAAGTGACGGCCCAGGACATCGCAGGGGTCGTGTCACGCTGGACGGGCATCCCGGTAGACAAGATGCTCGAAGGCGAGCGCGAAAAGCTGATCCATATGGAGGAAGCGCTCGGCAAACGCGTCATCGGTCAGCAGCAAGCGGTTGCGGCGGTAAGCAGGGCTATCCGCCGCGCCCGAGCTGGCCTGCAGGATCCCGACCGGCCGATGGGCTCGTTCCTATTCCTTGGTCCGACGGGCGTCGGTAAAACCGAGCTCACCAAGGCGCTCGCCGGCTTCCTGTTCGACGACGACAGCGCGATGGTGCGCATCGACATGTCGGAGTTCATGGAGAAGCACTCGGTCGCCCGGCTGATCGGCGCGCCGCCGGGCTATGTCGGCTATGAGGAGGGCGGCGTGCTGACCGAGGCGGTACGGCGGCGGCCGTATCAGGTGATCCTGTTCGACGAAGTCGAAAAGGCGCACAACGACGTCTTCAACGTGCTCCTCCAGGTGCTCGACGACGGCCGACTGACCGACGGGCAGGGCCGCACGGTCGATTTCAAGAATACGCTGATCATCCTCACGTCCAATCTCGGCAGCCAGTATCTTTCGAACCTGGCGGAAGGGGAGACGGTCGAAAGCGTCGAGCCGCAGGTGATGGAAGTGGTCCGTGGCCATTTCCGGCCGGAGTTCCTCAATCGACTGGACGAGATCATCCTGTTCCACCGCCTCGGCCAGGCCGACATGGGTCCCATCGTCGACATTCAGGTCGCGCGCGTCCAGAACCTCCTCAAGGACCGCAAGATCACGCTCGACCTCACCGAGCGCGCGCGTGCCTGGCTCGGCCGCGTGGGGTACGACCCGGTCTATGGCGCGCGTCCGCTGAAGCGCGCGATTCAGCGATATCTTCAGGACCCCCTCGCGGACCTCCTCCTGCGGGGCGAGGTGCCGGACGGCTCGACCGTCACCATCGATGAAGGGGACAGCGAGCTGACATTCACGACCAACGTATCAAGGCCTGCCGAGGCGCAGGCTGCTTGAAAGGACCCATCGCGGCGGCGACCCGCTGCCGCGATGACCTGCAGCGAACGAGGATTCAACGATGGCCGAAAAGCGTCGGGTCGTCTGCCCCCATTGCGATGCCACCAACGCGGTGCCGGCCGACCGTGAGCCACTCGTCGCCAAATGCGGGCGTTGTCATCAGAAGCTGTTCGAGGGCACCCCTGCCGCGCTCGACGCGGCGAGAGCGCGCAAGCATATTCGCAATTCGGACCTGCCGGTGATCGTCGACTTCTGGGCGGCCTGGTGCGGCCCTTGCCGGGCGATGGCGCCGATCTTCGAACAGGCGGCGCGCTCGCTCGAACCGAAGGCGCGCTTCATCAAAGTCGATGTCGACGCCAATCCCGACATCGCATCCGAGTACGGCGTCCAGGGGATTCCCGCGTTGCTCGCCTTCAAGAATGGCAATGTCGTCGCGCGGCAGGCTGGCGTCACTGATCTAGGCACGCTGAGAGGGTGGGCCGAGCGGTTCAGCACCTAGATTCCAGTGCGGTCGCTCGGTCTGCATCGGGCGCGGCGGTGCCGAGCGTCCGCCGCCTGGGATGCCGCTCCGACACAGTGTCAGGAGCGGTCCTGCGCCAAGGTGGCGTCGGGCCATCCCGCGATCGGCGCGTCGTCGAGCTGGAAGCGCTGCTTGTTGACCGGCTCGGTATGAGCGCGCGGAGGCTCATGCACGTCGTAGGGCAAGTTCAATCGCTCGCAATATTGCTCTGCCGCCTCGCGGGTTGGAAAGCGAAGGTCGACCTGAACCAGAGGATCCTCACCACCGGTCCACCCCATAAGCCAGTCTACAAACGGTTTCTTCCTTTGCGGGAAACTGAGCCTCCACTGCCCCTTCCGCGCGCGCCCGCCCTGGTTCGTGGTCGTTGGGAGCGGCTCGAGGACGGCCCGCGCGTCCTCCGGAAGCGCGCTCAGGTAGCGGAGCCACGAGCGGTCATCCTGCGAATTGCCGCCGGACCGGGCAGACGCTGCCGCGCGGGCCTTCGCGAGTCGCGCAATCATAAACCGTCTCCTTCCAAGTGCGCGCCACCGGCCTCTCGATGGCGCGCAATCCCTTAAGCCTGGGCCTGGTCCTTCTCGGTCGTGGATGCCGGCTGGGCCGTGGTGGAGATGTCGAGTTTGCGTGGCTTCATCGCCTCGGGCACCTCACGCTTCAGCGTGACGGTCAGAAGCCCATTCTCCAGTGCGGCCGACTGCACGATGACGAAGTCGGCGAGCGGGAAACGACGCTCGAAGGAGCGCGTCGAGATGCCTTGATGCAGGTACGTGGCCTGGGGTTCTCCCCCGGGTTTGCGTCCGCTGACGGTGAGCATGTTCTGTTGCGCCACCACTTCCAGTTCGTCCGGTCGGAAGCCGGGAACTGCGACCGAAATACGATAGGTGCCGTCTGCGCGCCTTTCGATGTCGAACGGCGGGTAGTGCTCGGCCGCATCAGGCGCAGCATTGTTCATCAGGTCGAGAAGCCGGTCGAAGCCGACGGTAGAGCGCCGATAGGGCGCCAGATCCAGGTAATTCGCTGCTCTCATCGCCAAATCCTCCTCGTGAGCAATTTGGACATCTGAGGCGTCGGAGAGAGAGCCGACGCCCTCTTGTCCTGCCGGGCCCGCAGAGGCACCCGGCACAATTTAGCTAGTACTGGTGAAGTCGTGTTCAAGACGGCGTCAGGCCGTTTGAGCGACATTTTCGCTTTCGGGCGCGAGCGCCAAGGATGCGGGAGCAGTGCGGCCGCAACGGCTGATTTATATCAGGGCGTTCCGAGCGGAGACCGGCGAGGCTTGGAGTATTTCGGTCATCGGTGGAGCGCAGCGTGCCGCAAGAGTCGGAGCATAGCATTGTCCAAACCGTCAGGGCTCGGGAAGTCGTCGGCACCGTGCATAATCTCGAACTGCTCGAGAGCATGGTCGTCGCACTCAGCGCCGCGGGCTTCGACAAGAGCGATATCGACCTGATGGCCAGCCGCGAGGCGGTCCTGGAGAAGCTGCCGGCGATCTATGCTGATCCCATCTACCTGGCCGAGATACCTGAGCTGCCACGGCGCGAGCTCGTAACGCGGGATGAAGGGACGACGGTCACGGGCCTGGTGTTCGGGACGTTGATCTCGCTTGCCGCGCTCGGGGCAGCTTTGCCGGTCGTCGCATCCGGCGGCGCACTCGCAGCGGTGCTTGCCGCCACGGCCGCCGGTGGCGCGGCCGGAGCGGGAATTGCGAAGGTCGTCCGCAGCGCAATTCTTGGGGGCGTTGGCGCGGAAGATTTGGAACGCGACTTGCGTGGGGGAGGATTGGTCGTCTTCGTTCGCGCGCGCGATGCCGCTGCGGAGGAGCGGGCTCAGCAGATCATGCGGAAGTCAGGAGCTTTGAACGTGCACGTGCACGAAATCGAGCTGAAGAAGACGCTGGACGAGTTGCCCCTTGCCACTATCCAACCCGATCCCTGGCTCGCCACTTGATCCGCGCGGGCCTGGCGACCGCTACGCCGAGAAATTAGAACACGCCACGATCCAATCCTGAGGCCGTTGCTCTGTCCCTCGGGCGTTTGGCCTTAAGCACTCGTGTGTCGGCCGCGGCATTATTGTCAGCCGCGCATGAGATACGGGTGCGCCGTAGATTTGTTGGTGGGGAAGGGCACCGGACAGCGTGACGGGCGGAGTGGTAGCATCACGCTGCCCGGTGCGACGGCTCGCCGGCCGGGGGGCGATTGGCCCGTGCGAGCCGTATTCCGAAAGCTACCGGTATCCGACGCGGGCCAGCGCCCATTCGAGTTCGCGCATGGAGGGCTGCACGAGAACCTGTCCCCCGAGCTTGATCGTCGGACTGGCAAGCCTGCCTCCGGCTAGCCATTCGAGCTCCGACCGCACTTCCGGATGGGCTTCCCAATCGACGAAGCGATAGGGGATCCCCGCTCGGTCGAGATGCCGCCGAACCATCATGGTGATGCCGCACCAACGGCTGCCATAGATGACGATCGGAGCGGCAGCCGAGCCGCGTGCTCGATACGCGGACGCCATTATTCGCGCCCCCCAGTTGCTGGCGTTCCAACAATCTCGTCGAGCTTAGCAAAGAGCTCATAGATGTCGGGAACATGCTGGAGCTTCGGCGAGACGTGGGCGTAGCGGATGACGCCCTCTCCATCGATGATATAGAGCGCGCGCTCGGAAAACCCATCAGCGTCGCGCCATACGTTATAGCGGCGCGCGACTTCTCCCTTGGGGTTGAAATCCGCGAGGAGCGGCATCGAGAGTCCGCGGGCGGCGGCCCAGGCGCCGTGGCTGTAAAGGCTATCTACGGAAATCCCGACGATCTCCACGTCGCGCTTCTCGAACTCGCTCCATTCCTGCTGATAAAGGTCCAACTGCTTGCTGCAGCCCGGGCTCCAGTCGAGCGGATAGAAGACGACGACGATTGCCCGGCCCGCATAGGATGAGAGGGTGACTTCCCGGCCGTTAGCGTCCAGCAGGGCGAACTCCGGCGCTTTCGCTCCCACGCTGAGAGGAGCATTGATCGCATCTCCCTCCATCGCAGGCGCATGCTCGTGGAGGCTCTTCAGATCGTCCAGAGTCGCGCCGGCCGGTGCCTCAAAGGCGGGAGGGGCCGAGCCGGTAGAGCGCCACAATTCCTGAATCATGCCGTGGAGCAGTGACAGGGCCTGCTTTTCCGGGCCGTTCGGAAGCTTGGGCGCCAGCGCCGCGAAGTCGGTGCTGAGCTGTTCCAGTCGACTTGGCTGGGGGTCCAGTGTGCCTGCGTTTCTATCCAACTTGGGGCTCCTTGCTGGCAACGTGGTCCGTCTTCGCGAGGAATGGCGCGACGAACCGCTCTGATGTCGCCGACTCAACCTAGCCCGGTCGCCTGGCGGCGGGCTGAGATAGATCAGAGCCCGGCTCGCCCCTGCGACTAACCCGTGATCGCCGCTCGACGTGGCTCGGCCGCAGGAGGTCGGTAGCCTCGTCGAGCGCGGCGACCGTCGACGAAGGGGCGACGAGCAAACGCATAGAGCAAGAGGTTGAGGTGAAGATGAAAGGATTCAGGGCTGCTCTCGTGCCCGCGCTGCTTCTGGGCATAGCCGGGTGCACCACGACAGGGTCAGGCGTCGGCGTTTCGAGGGCCGGGTCGACGACAGCGACGTTCGTGTGGAAATCGAGCGGTGCCCGATCGGGCACGATGACCGCAAACCTGAGCACGGGCGCCACCTATGCAGGCCCGTTCTTCCAGATCACGAGCGAGACAACCATCGAAGAGCTTGGCCCGCTATGGACCGGGTGGGGCAACCGGTGGAGATGGCGCGGCTGGGCCTATTGGGGCCCCACCCAGAGCACGCTCACCCACTATAGCGGAAGAGTCCTGGCCAACCTCGGCGGGCCGGACGGGCAGATGCGGTGCCATTTCCGGCTGATGCGGCCCGGCGCAGGCATGGCTGGCGGTGGCCAAGGCCGCTGCCAGTTGCCAAGCGGGACGATCATCGACGCGACCTTCCCGCCGACCTGACGGGCCCTCGCTCAAATCCGTCGGCAAGGTTGCGCCGGTCGGCGATCGGTTCGTGCAGGTCGATGCTGCGCAGCCGGCGAAGGCGGGGATAGCCAAAGCCATCCCCGCCGATTGCATCAGGGCAGGATCCTGATTTGATTGTCGACGCTCGACACGCCGGGCGCAGACCAGGCCGACCGCTCGGCTTCCTGGCGCTCCGCCCAGGTCCTCACGGTGCCCTTGAGCGTGATCTTGCTGCCGTCGACCTCGACCTGGACGCGCTGCGCGTCAACCTGCGCGCTGCGCACGAGCGCATCCTCGATCTTCTTCTTGACGTCGCCAGGGTTGACCCTGGGCTGGACCGTGATCGTGTTGGTAACGCCCTTCACGCCGGCGATCGATCGGACGGCGCGTTCTGCCCATTCCTTCTGGAAGTTCCATTCCACGTGGCCCTCGAGCGTGAGCCAGCCGCTCTTGACGACGATCTTGATCTTGTCGGCGCTGCTGGGCAGCTCGCGCTTCAGCGACTTGACCGCCTCCTCGGCAATCTCGGGATCGAGGCGCTCGGTCGAGAGCTTGACCTGAATGTCGTTGGCGACGGCCTTCACCCCCGAAACCCGCTTCGCCGCCTTCTCGGCATAATAGGAGTCCATGTAGCTCTTGGTGACGCCGCTCAGCGTCACGATGCCGTCCTTCACGGCGACGGCGATCGTCTCTTCATGCTGGATCGACGGATCGTATTGGATCTCGCTCTCCACGTCCTTCTTGATCGTGGCGTCAGTGCGGAAAAGTGAAACCATCTCGGATCCTCCTGTCTGCTACGGGCATCTAAGCCCCAGTTGGTACTCCGCCGCGGTTCACCTATTCTGCGAGTCGAGCGCGCGCGCTGACCCACGTCAGCCGAAATCGGGGACATCGGGGGGTAGGCGTTCCCGAGCAGCGACATTGGCGTGCACGTCTGATCTGGGTCAGTTTGCCGCGCGCTTCGCGGGCTAAAGTTGGCGCGACCTCAGGAGCCGCGCCCGTGGCCGAGGGTGGCATAGGAGCTGCGACCGCATCGGCGGAATAGTGACCGCGGAGGCGGCGCCATTTGCAGGACAATTCGAATGGCCATGAATATCGGAATCGACGAGACGAAGAGGAAAGAGGTTACCGGGGGCTTGGCACGCTTGTTGGCGGACACCTACACCCTTTATCTGACGACCCATAACTTTCACTGGAACGTCTCGGGGCCGATGTTCAACAGCCTTCATGCGATGTTCATGGCGCAATACACCGAATTATGGAACGCCGTTGATCCGATTGCGGAGAGAATACGTTCTCTTGGTGAGCCGGCGCCGGGGTCCTATGCGCAGTTCGCCAGGCTCAGCTCTCTTGCCGATGCGCCCGAGACGCCCCCGAAGGCCGAGGCCATGATCAGGATCCTGGCCGAGGGTCACGAGGCGACTGCCCGGTCGGCGCGCAGCCTCTTTCCTTTGGCCGATGAAGCGGGCGACCAGGCGACCGCTGATCTCGCGACGCAACGCGTTGCGGTTCACGAAAAGGCGGCCTGGATGCTCCGCGCGCTCCTCGACGAGTGAGCTGACCTCCGCAGTCCACGCTCCGGCGGGCGGCAACGATCGGCGGGCGCAGCGTCTGACCTATGTCAGCGTCCGCGATCCTTCCGCTGCTTACCCTTCTGCTGCTGCGGCCATTGCCTTTCGGCCGACCACGCAATCGAAAGGATCGGTAGATGAAAACAGGATTGCTCCACGTGGCCGAGGACAGGGGCGGGGACGCGCGGCTTGACGCCGCGGTCCAGCTTGCCCGGGCATTTGACCTTCATCTCACGGGCACGCAGGCTGCGCCGCTGTCCGCCTACGCAATGGCCGACCCCTTCGGCGGGGTCTACCCATCGGTGAAGCTCTTCACGGAGCACGAGAAGCGACAGGATGCCACGCGCGCGGCCGTGGAGGCCAGACTGCGCGACGAGGGCGTGGCGTTCGACTGGGTACGCGGAGCTGGTTCTCCCGCGACGGTGCTTCTCGATCAATCGCGGCTGAGCGACGTGATCATCCTCAGTCATCTCGAAAGCGACGAAGGCGGCTGGGACGCCGAACTCGACCTCGTCGGCGACGTCGCAGTCCATTCGCGCGCTCCGATCCTCTCGGTGCCTTATGACAACGGGACCCTTGATCTCGAGGGCACTGCGCTCGTCGCGTGGAACGCTTCGTTCGAGGCCGCGCAGGCGCTGCGTTTCGCGGTTCCGCTCCTGAGCCGGGCGGCGCGCGTCCAGATCGTGACGATCGGAGACGACGCTCCCGAATTTCCCGCAGCCGGCGCCGCCGCCTATCTCTCGCATCATGGCATCCAGTCGGAGTTGCTCCCGGTGCCCCGCGGCGAGCTCAGCGTTGGGGAGGAACTGCTGAACGTCATCATCGACTCGCGGTCGAGCTTCGCGGTTCTCGGCGCCTATGGGCATTCGCGCATTCGCGAACGTATCCTTGGTGGGGTCACGCGCGAGATGTTGCTGCGGTCCCCGAAGCCGCTGCTGCTGGCCCATTGAGCAGGGGAGAACGATCGATGCGTCGGTTCCTCGCGGCGACCGCCTTGTGCGTCGCACTCGCTGGATGCGGAACGCAGAAGGCCGAACAGCCTGCCGCCGGCCAGACCGCCACGAGCGACGGGATAAACGACTACCAGCAGGCGGTGATCAACCTCAACGAGGCATCGCGGAAGGCTGTGCTTTTCCGTGCGATCCGAGATGCCGGCCTTCCGTGCCAGAACGTCATTCAAGCCGAGCGGCTGCCTGACGAGAAGGACGGGCCGGTCTGGCGCGCGCAGTGCGAGGACAAGTCATATCACCTCGTCATCGTCCGCGCTGACGGAACAGCCTATGTGGTGAGCCGGACCCGATGACCGCACGAGGCGAGCGCGATGTCGACGCACTTGCGACGGTGGCAGCGTGAAGCAGCTGATGGCGTTCGATCTCGACGGCACGTTGGCCGAGAGCAAGGCCCCGCTCGATGACGAGGTAGCCGGGCTGCTTGCCGCGCTCTTGTCCTTCGCGCAGGTGGCGGTGATTTCCGGGGGCGACTGGCCTCAGTTCAAGAAGCAGGTCGTCGATCGGCTGCCGCCGGGTGCCGAGCTGGGGCGGCTGTGGATCCTGCCGACGGCAGGAGCGAAGCTTTTCCGGTTCGCCGGAGAGTGGCGCCAAGCCTATTCGGAGGCAATCACGCCTGCCGAGAAGGCCCACATACTCAAGGAGCTGGATCGGGCGATCAAGGCTGCCGGGCTCGATCGCGATCCCGCATGGGGGCCCCGGATCGAGGACCGCGGCACCCAGATCACCTATTCAGGGATTGGGCAGAAGGCGCCGCTCGAGGCCAAGGAGGCCTGGGATCCGGATCGGCGCAAGCGGCTACAGCTCCAGGAGATGCTGAGGCGGACCTTGACAGAATGGTCGGTCAATATCGGAGGCACCACCTCGATAGACATCACCCGGGCAGGAATCGACAAAGGTTTCGGGCTTCGCAAGCTCGCCGCGGAGAGCGGCGTTCCTTTGGAAGACATGGTCTTCCTCGGCGATTCGATTTTCCCGGGTGGCAACGACTATCCGGCCGTCACCGTCGGAGTCGATGCTGTCGCCGTTCGCGACGTGCAGGAGACGAAGAGCATTCTTCATGCTCTGACGCTGTGGCTAGGCCGTTGAGCCCGCCTAACGATGGTGGGTCGGTCTAGCTCCGATGGCAGCCGCGGGGGCTCGGGACGAACGGATGATTCTGACGGAACGATTTGCCATCTCATCTGCAGCGCGGGGCGATCGCAGGCGATGAGGGGCCGGCACAGGGACTGAATAGAATGGCGGATCCATACCAAACCCTGAACGTCCCGCGCGATGCCGACGATGCCACGATCAAGAAGGCATATCGCAAGCTCGCCAAGGAGTATCATCCCGACCGTAACGCGGATAAGCCGGGGGCGGCGGAACGCTTCGCTGCCGTGACCGCGGCCTACGACCTGCTCACCGACAAGGACAAACGAGCGCGCTACGATCGCGGCGAGATCGACGAGGACGGCAATCCGAAGGCTCCCTTCGGCTTCTTCGATTTCGATGGCGCCGGTCCTTTCGCCCGGCGCGGCGGCTTCCGCGCGGGCGCCGATGGCGGCGCGACAACCTTCGAGTTCAGCGGAGACGAGGCCGACTTCGCCAGCATCTTCGGCGACTTGTTCGGCCGCGGGGAGACCGCGGGTGGAGCGCGCCGGCACGGTTCGTATCGCCCTCGCGGAGCGGACGTCGCCTATCGTTTGAATGTCAGCTTCGAGGATGCCGCGGCTCTGCGACCGCAGCATATCGACCTGGGGGGTGGGAAGGCTCTCGACCTCAAGCTGCCGGCAGGCTTCGAGTCCGGCACCCAGCTGCGTCTTCGCGGGCAGGGTGAGGATGGTCCCGGAGGCGCTGGCGATGCGATCGTCATCCTTGAAATTCAGCCGCACCGATTCTTTGCGCGCGAAGGCGACGATGTATTGCTGGACCTGCCGGTGCGCTGGGACGAAGCCGTGCTCGGCGCCAAGGTGCGGGTCCCGACCGTCGACGGACCGGTGTTGCTGACGATCCCTAAGGGATCGAGCTCGGGCCGCACGCTACGGATCAAGGGCAAGGGGTTCCACCGGCGGGACGGTTCACGCGGCAATCAGCTGGTCCGCCTGATGGTGCATCTGCCTTCCGGAGACGCCGAGCTTGAGGAGTTCGCACGCACCTGGGCTCAGCGTCATGACGAGAATCCGCGCGCGACGATGGGGGTCTGAGAGGGGGCGGAGCTGTGCACGCGTACCGACGTCGACCCGATGCGCGTGCACCAGTCCATCAGGCTGCTCTGCCGGACCGCTGGACCCAGTCTTCAATCTCAAAGGCGTGCGTCTCGATCCAGCGATCGAGCTCGCGCACGACGCTGCTGAGGGAGTAGCCCAGCGAGGTGAGTGCATATTCGACCCGCGGCGGCACCTCAGAGTAGTTGGTGCGCGCCACCAAGCCACACTCCTCGAGGCGACGCAGGGCCTGGATCAGCATCTTCTCCGATACGCCGCCGATGCGCCGGCGCAGCTCGGCGGTGCGATACGAACGCTCGCTAAGCGCGTGGATAACGAGCAGCGTCCATTTTTCAGCCAAGAGCGCCAGTACCTTCCGTGCCGAGCAATCAGCAAGGAACACGTCGCACTGCAGTTCGCGGAAGGCACGCGAATTCTCCATTACTTACCTCACGGTATGTACTTGCTGAGTGGGCTGTACGGCCACACCTCCTAGCGTGCAAGGCGCCCACTCGCTGGCGGTGCGGCGCATGACGACGAAAGGAGGCTTCGAGGTGAAATCGTTGACCAAGGTCTTGCCTGCTATCGCAGCAGCATTTTTGCCCCTGTCAGTTTCGGCAGAGCCGGCACATGCGGCGAGGGTAGAGCGGTCAGCAGCGCAGGCGCCCGGTTTCTATCGGGTGATGCTTGGCGATTTTGAGATCACCGTTTTGACGGACGGCACCACGCCGGTGCCTTTCGCCGACCTGCTCCATGGCATCAGCCGTGGGGAACTGGCCGAGATCTTTCGCGCTGCCGGCGAGCCGCTCGACCGCGAAACTTCGATCAACAGCTTCCTGATCGACACGGGCGAGCGCCGTATCCTGATTGAGGCAGGCGCGGGACGGTTGTTTGGCGACTGCTGCGGGCGTCTCCCGGCCATGCTGAAGGAAGCAGGCTATTCGCCGGAGTCGATCGACACGGTGCTCCTGACGCATGTTCACGGTGACCATTCGGGTGGCCTGACCGTGGAGGGTCGTCGAGTCTTTCCGAACGCCGAGATCTACCTCGCTAAGCAGGAGCTCGAATATTGGCTGAGCGACGCGGCTAAGGCACGGGCAAAAGCCAGTCACAGCAAGATGTTCGAAGAGGGGCGTGCGGCCCTTGCACCCTATTACGCGGCGGGTCGTATCCGTACCTTCACCGCGCCGGCGGAGTTGTTTCCCGGCATTCGTGCGACCGCCGCACCCGGCCACACGCCCGGGCACAGTTTCTTCGAGATCGAGAGCCGCGGGAATCGCTTACGCGTGGTCGGCGACATCATCCACGCGGCCGAGATTCAGCTGCCGCGACCCGACATCACAATCGATTTTGACGCCGACGAAGCGCGGGCGGCAAAGACGAGGACGGCCGCCCTGGCGGAGCTTGCCGGTACCCACGAGCTCGTGGCAGCGCCCCATGTCTCCTTCCCGGGCCTGGGACATGTCGTGCGTGCCGGCGTCGGTTACGCCTGGACGCCGATCCCCTATTCCGCGGCCGTTCGGCAGGTAGGGCACTGAGGACTGTTGCGCGTTCAGCGCGCCGCCGCGCGCCGTCCCAGTGCCGCCGCGCGCGGTCGTAGCTCGCGAGGAAGCTTGATCGAGCGGAAAGCTCGTCATATCCAAAGTCTGCTGACGGGAAGTAGACGAGTGCGCGCACGCCGGCGGTCTGCAGAGGCGAGGGTTCGCGGTAACTGATCCAGGTCAGGACTCACCTGCAGGATACTGTCCATCGTCGGCGTGCGATTTATCCTTGGAGGCTGGCATGGCGAAAGCAATCGGCATCGATCTCGGCACCACCAATTCATGCGTCGCGGTGATGGAGGGCAAGGAGCCCAAGGTCATCGAGAATGCCGAAGGTGCCCGGACCACCCCATCCATGGTGGCCTTCCGCCCTGATGGCGAGGTGCTGGTCGGAGCCGCGGCGAAGCGTCAGGCCATTACCAATCCGGAGCAGACCCTCTTTGCGATCAAGCGCCTGATCGGGCGCCGCTACGATGACCCCATCGTCCAGAAGGACAAGGGCATGGTCCCCTACAAGATCGTTCCCGGCGCCAATGGTGACGCCTGGGTCGAGGTGAACGGAAAGAAGTCGAGCCCCAGCGAGATTTCTGCGCACATCTTGCGCAAGATGAAGGAGACTGCCGAGAAATATCTGGGCGAGCCGGTCACCGAAGCCGTCATCACCGTTCCGGCCTATTTCAACGACGCCCAGCGGCAGGCGACCAAGGATGCTGGGACCATCGCCGGTCTCGAGGTTCTGCGCATCATCAATGAGCCAACGGCTGCCGCCCTTGCCTACGGGCTCGAAAAGAAGAAGGCAGGCACGATCGCGGTCTATGATCTTGGCGGCGGCACTTTCGACGTGTCCATTCTCGAACTCGGCGATGGCGTGTTCGAAGTGAAGTCGACCAACGGCGACACCTTTCTCGGCGGCGAGGATTTCGACAAGCGGATCATCGACTTTCTCGCGGACGAGTTCCGCAAGGAGCAGGGCATCGATCTGCGCCAGGACCGGCTCGCGCTCCAGCGGCTGAAAGAGGCGGCCGAGAAAGCGAAGATCGAGCTCAGCTCGGCATCGCAGACGAGTGTCAACCTGCCCTTCATTACCGCGGATCAATCCGGTCCGAAGCATCTCGACATCAGCCTAACGCGCGCCAAGCTCGAGGCGCTGGTCGATGACCTCATCTCCCGCACCGTGGGGCCGTGCAAGGCGGCGCTGGAGGATGCAGGGCTCAAGGCCGATCAGCTCGACGAAGTCGTGCTGGTCGGCGGGATGACCCGCATGCCGAAGGTCGCCGAGGCGGTGAAGTCCATCTTCGGGCGCGAGCCGCACCAGGGCGTCAACCCTGACGAGGTCGTGGCACTGGGCGCAGCGATCCAAGCGGGCGTGCTGAAGGGCCAGGTCGAGGACGTGCTGCTCCTCGACGTCACGCCGTTGTCGTTGGGTATCGAAACGCTCGGCGGCGTGATGACCAAGCTCATCGACCGCAACACGACGATACCCACCAAGAAGAGCCAGACCTTCTCGACGGCGGAGGACAACCAGCCCGCTGTGACCATCAGGGTCTTCCAGGGCGAGCGGGAAATGGCCGAGGATAACAAGCTCCTCGGCCAGTTCAATCTCGAGAACATCTCACCGGCGCCCCGAGGCGTGCCGCAGATCGAGGTGACGTTCGATATCGATGCAAACGGCATCGTGAATGTCTCCGCCACCGACAAGGGGACTGGGCGCGAGCAGAAGATCACCATCCAGTCGTCGGGCGGACTGAGCGAAGAGGACATCAAGCGCGCGGTCAGGGACGCCGAAGAGCATGCGAGCGAGGACAGGAAGCGGCGCGAACTGGCGGAAGCGAAGAACCAGTCCGACGCTCTGATCTTCCTCTCCGAAAAGACGCTTGCGGATGCAGGGGATCGCGTCGCGGCCGAGGATCGGCAAGCCGTCGAAGACGCGGTTTCGAACCTGAAGACGGCCATGCAGGGCGAGCAGATCGAGGACATCCGCGCGCGCGGCGAGGATCTGCAGTCTGCGACGCAGAAGGTCGCCAGCGCCCAGCGCGCCGAGCCGGGCAGCACACCGTCGGCTGACGACGGGATCGTGGACGCCGAGTTCGAGGAGGCGGACGACACGAAGAAGTGATCCGGTCCGCTCCGCTGATCACAATTTGGTGAAGTGGTGCCTGCCGCTTGCACGGATGAATGAAGGCTCGGTCAAATGAACCAGAACGACATCGCTGAAGGAGGGCAGTCTCCGTCGGCGCAGGAGCAAGGTATGGAGAAGCCCGAGTCCAAGCAGGCGGCCGCATCGGAAGCCGACGAACTGCGGGAGCGGCTCCTGCGTGCGCTGGCCGATGCCGAGAATGCCAGGAAGCGAGCCGATCGCGCGCGTACCGAGGGACGCGAAACCGGCATTGCAGACCTGGTCTCGAAGATCGTTCCCGCGCTCGACAGCCTCGATCTCGCCATCGAGGCGGCCGGCCGGACCGAGGAAGGAGCCCAGCCGAGTGTCGATGCCCTGCTAAACGGGCTCCGGGCGACCAGTCGCGCGTTCCTCGATGCGCTGGTCAAGGTTGGCGTCGAGCGAATTTGCCCCGGCACGGGCGAGGCGTTCGACCCCAACATCCATGATGCGATCTCATCGCGATCTGATGACGAGACAGGTGACGGATTGGTCCTGGAGACCCTCCAGCCTGGGTACAGGGTTGCAAGCCGGCTTGTGCGGCCCGCGCGCGTCGTGATTTCAGGGGCGAGCTGAGCGGGGAGGCGGATCCGATGGTACGGTTCGCCTCTGCCGCTGACGCCCCTGGAACACGGCATGGCATTGGCCGGCTGCTGCGACGCTCGGCCCGGTCCACCCGGAGCATTTGGTGGTGGTGCGGCGTGCTCGCCCTCGTCTCCGCCGCGCATGTCGACCCAGCGCCGGCGAAAAGCGAGCCCCAGCTCCCCATTTTCGAAGTCCACGAGGTCGAGCGCGCCGATCGGCCGAGCTATGAAATCGCAATCCTCGCCCCGACTCGCTGGCCTGACCGGTCGGTGCGGACGGGGTTGCTAAGGAAAGCTGCGCAGGTCGCTGCAGGCCGAGGGGCGCGCTGCTTTGCGATCGAACGCGCACAGTTAAACCGCAATGTGTCGTATGTGCCGCTTCGATCCGGGCATATGACCATTTCGACGAGTGGAAGCGCGGCCGAATGGCGCCGCTATTGGCGGCTCTATCAGCATGTGCTCGACAAGCCAGGCGTTCATTTTGGTCTCGGATCTGCACCTCCAATAGGAAGCAAGGTCGTCGAGGGGCGAATGATCATTCGTCTCTGCGGACCCGGTGTCGAGACGTCCGGCGATCTCTTCGAAGTGGACCAGATTTTGTCACGCATTCGCACTTCCGCCCCAGCCGGAAGCCGTTGATGGTCTGATCCTCCCTCTGCGACCTCGTCTTTGCAGATGTTCTCGCGAGTCAAGGTGGCGGAGTAGGCGTATGTCCGTTGTCGTCCTGATGATCGAGCACCTCGGTAAGGTCTTCCTGTCGACGCACCCGAACCATGCAATCGCCTGGTCGACCCTTTTGTCCTACGTGAACGGCGCCTGGGCCGAACATTTCCCCGGTCGGCCGCCTCCAGAAAACGAGGAAGAGCGCGTCACGATGTTTTTCGCGGCGGAGGGGGACGAGTATGTCATCGCGGAGGCGGACGTCGAGACTGACACGACGCTGCACTAGGCAAGTGCCTGCTGGTGCGCGACTGACGTCCGCTGCCCCGTCAGAGCGAAGGAAGGATCACGCGTCCGTTCGGTCCCCGATCGGTTCCACATCGTGGGCGAGCGGGGAGCGGGTGACAGCTGACGGCGATAGCATCGCCAGCAATTCCGCCAGGTCCATCGACGCGAAGCTTACGGAACTGTCCGCCACGCCATATGGCATGATCAGGCGGCCGGCGTGCGCCAATGCCCCGCAGGTATAGACGACGTTGGGAACATAGCCTTCGCGTGCCTCATCCGAGGGCGAGAGGAGCGGCACCGCCGTTCGACCGATGACGCGGCTGGGGTCATCCCGATCGAGCAGCAGCGCCCCGATGGAATATTTGCGCATGGCGCCGACGCCGTGGGTGAGCACCAGCCACCCTTCTTCCAACTCAATGGGTGATCCGCAGTTGCCGATCTGGATGAGCTCCCAGGCATATTCGGGGCGGGCAAGAAGTTCGCCATGATCCCAACGATGGAGATCAGAGGAGCGCAGCAGATAGAGGCTTTCGCCATCCTGCCTGCCGATCATCAAATAGTCTCCGTCGAAACTACGCGGGAAGAGCGCCATGCCCTTGTTGTGTGCGGCGCTGCCCTGGAGCGGGCGAAGCTCGAATGTCTCGAAATCGCGGCTCTCGAGGATTTCCGACGAGATCGCCTTGCCGCTGTAGGCGGTATAGGTACCGTAATAGGAAAAGCCGCCGTCATCCTGCTCGAAACGTACGAGGCGTAGGTCCTCCAAGCCGTTGCGCTGCGCGGGCGTGAATGGAAAGAGCACCATCTCGTCGAGACGGTTGCTGCAGTCATGGCGGCGAAAAACGACTCTGCCATCGTCGTAGCTCTCGGCTTTGGCGGCGACCGCAAGATCCGGTTCCGGTTCGAGTTCGAGCGAGCCGTCTGAGAGGACGATGCCTTGGCGGAACGTCACCGACGAGATGTGCCCCTCGCCAACGGCGCGCAGCGATAGGATGAAGCGCAACGCGCCATGCGGGAGCCCCGTCTGGTCAGGATGAGGTACGATGCTTGGATTCATGACAGCAGCGGCACCGAACGAATACTCATGGCAAAAATAGGCGCCAATAAGCTGGCGCTGCGAACGGTCTAACGAACCGGTGAGACCAATGTCGCTCGCGACCTGATCGTATCGCTCTTCGAATACCTTTCGAATCTCACGGTGTCGGCTTTCGAAATCCGCGAGCACCAGGGCAAGCTCAGCTTGGGTTGTGCGGCCGTCCATCGCGCGCACGGCAGCGATGATTCGGCGCATCCGCCCATTATCGACAGGATTGAGGTGTCGCGGCTCCGAAGCGATTTGCAAGGGCCGGACGACCACTCGAGCTGGGTTCGGAAGGAGGTGCAGGCTGGATTGGATCAGCGGCATGCCTTGCCTCCAGACGCGGCAAACTGGCGCTCATCGCCTGTGTCCGACGCAGACGCCTCGTTGCGCAAGCGCGCGATCGCCAGGGCGGCAAACTGGTAGGCGAGGATGGATTCCGCGCCTTGGTTGAGGTTCACCCGATCCACCTGCAGGCCGTCGTAGCAACCGCCATCGGGGGTGGCGATCCGCACGCCGAGGTCATTTGCGCCAAGATACCAGGCAAACGCGGCTTCGGCATGATCCCGCCAGCGGTGATCGCCGTCCTGCGCAAACGCGCGGGCGCACGCATCGATCGTGGCCCAGGCCTCGAGCGGCTGCTGATCGAAGGCGCGTGGCGGTTGAAAGGCCGCGCCGAAGCTTTGGGTGCCGACCGGCCGGAAATGGCCTTCCGGCGCGGTCTGCTGGCGCCGGAGCCAGTCCAGCGCCTCCAAGGCGTCATCTCGCATATCCGTCCGGTCGAGAATTGCGCTCGCTAGCAGCAATGCTTCCGGCAGGCGGGCATTGTCATAGGCGAGGACCGGCTCGAACCACGTCCAGGCATCCCGCCTTGCTGCACGAAGCAGGTCGAGCAGCTCCCCGGCGAACGCTTCAACTTGGAGCCTTGCCGGTCGATGTCCCGGGTAAACGCCAAGATGAGCCGCGAGGCCTAGAATGGCGAAAGCGCGCGCGCGCGGGCTGGTGAGGAACGCGCTTGCCGGGATCACCTTATCTGCGAGCGCCGTCGCCCAGAGCTTGAGACCGTGATTGCGGGTGAGCTCGGCCGTACGGCCGATCGCCCATACAGCGCGGCCGAAGCTGTCCTGCGAGCCTTCCTGTTCGAGCCAGTTCCGGTCGAAACTCATGAAGTTGCGAAAGCGCTTCGACTGCTCGTCCCAGGCAAGGTCGACGAAGGAGGCGTAAGTCGTCGCTAGGCCAAGCGCACGCTTCGCCTCGATACCTTCTGCTTCGAACTGCGCGGCCAGCATGAGCGCGCGGGCGTTGTCGTCGAGACAATATCCATGGCGCCGGTCGGGGACGGTGGACCGGCTGTGCTGCAGCATGCCGCACCCATCGCTCATGCGCGCCACAGCGCTAAGGCTTGGCTTCGGCGGCTTCGACTTTGAGGCTTGGAGCTGCACGACGCCCGGCTTTCCGAAAACCTCAATACGCGCTCGCTGAAAAAGCGTCGTATAGCGCTCCGCTACCACCGGCCAGATCATGTCACGGCCGGCTTGATAAGCGTTGCGCCGCATCTCGTCGCGAAGGTTCCTGTCGGACAGAACGGCGCCCACGGATCCGGCGAGCGCGTCGGGCAGACCGAAGGGGACCAGCTGACCGCGACGCCCGGCGAGCAACTCCTGCGCGTGCCAATAGGGTGTAGAGATCACCGCCTTGCCCAAGCCGACAGCATAGGCGAGCGTTCCACTCGTGATCTGCGCCTCGGAGAGATAGGGCGTCACGTAGATGTCGCAGGCCGAGAGCCACGCCTGCAAGGTTGGCGCGTCGACATACTCGTTCACGAAGCGCACATGGCTCTCAAGACCCAGGCCGCGGACGCGACTTGCCAGCTCGTCGCGGTAGCGTTCGCCCTCGCGCGCCGCCAGATGAGGGTGTGTCGCGCCGAGGACGATGTATACGAGATCTGGATGGTCCTTCACGAGGCGAAAAAGCGCTTCGATCATCACCTCGATGCCCTTGTTTGGGGAAAGCAGGCCGAAGGTAAGGATGACGCGATGGCCGTCGAGCTCAAAGCGGTGCTTGTGGAAGGCTGGGTCCAGGAAGGGCAGATCGGGAATGCCATGCGGGATCACGGCGATCTTGCTGGCCGCCACCTCCATGTCACGGGTGAGGATGGTTCGGCCCATCTCCGTCATGACGACGAGGCGAGATGACCGCTCGGCGAGAGCGCGCATCACCCGTCGCTGATCCGGGTCGGGCTGCGTCAGGACGGTGTGAAGCGTCGTGACCACCGGCGCCCGAAGCCTCTCGAGCATCGGCAGCAAGTAGCCGCCTGCCTTCCCGCCGAAGATGCCAAATTCATGCTGAACGCAGATGACGTCCGGATTGAGCGCATTGAGATGGTCCGCTGCCGCCAGGTAGGCGTCGGGATCGTCCTGCGCGATCTCGTAGCCTACTTCCTCCGGGTAGCGGTGCCGCCTCCCAGGATCGTTCATCGCGATGGTGGAGAGACTGGCATCTGGCGATATCTGGCGAAGCGCGTCGTGCAGATCGGCGGTGAAAGTCGCGATGCCGCAGCGGCGAGGAGGGTAGTTGCCGATCAGTGCGATGTGGCGAACCGGTGGCGTCAGAGCATAGCCATTCATCTTACTCTCCAAGCATGTTCCAGATCCGGGTTGCCGACTCCTCACCTGCTCACGAGGCGGCGGGAACGGCGATCGACAGAGTGGCGGTTCGCCGCGACCGTCGCGGTGACGGGGGCGAAGCTTGGCCGGCGAGTTGTACCAGGCGGCGCACCTCCTGAGCGCGCTCCCGCGGGATCACCAGCACGACGTCATCGGTGGCAACGATGACGAGATCGGACACGCCCAGCGCCGCGACGCGGGGGCCGCTTGTCCGGATCAGGCATCCATGGCTCTCCAGCGCCAAGACATCGCCGTGCAGTGCATTTCCACCGTCGTCTTGGGGTTCGATCTCGTGAAGCGCATCCCAGCTCCCGATATCGGACCATCCCACGTCGACAGGAACCACCGCCATGCGCGCGGCGCGCTCCATCACGACATAGTCGATGGATTCCGCCTCTACGGATGCGAAGGCGGCTCGATCCGGGATCACTCGATTGCCCTCGCGATGGGCCGCCGCCAAAGCCTCGCGAACAGATCCGAGAAGCGCGGGCGCGTGAACCGAGAGCTCCTCGATCAGCCGGTCGGAGCGGAGGAGGAAGATGCCGGCATTCCAAACATATCCTCCATCGGCAAGCATACGTTCCGCGCGTCCGGCCTCCGGCTTCTCGACGAAGCGTTTCACCCGGCAAATCTCGCCGGAGAGTGGCTCTCCCATGTGGATATAGCCATAGCCTGTCGCTGGGCGATCCGGCGTGATGCCGAACGTCACGAGCCAGCCATCCTGAGCCAAGGGAAGAGCCCGATGTACCGCTTCGCCGAAGGATTCCACGTCCCTGATCACATGATCGCTCGGCATCACCAGCAACAAGGCGTTCTCGTCCGCTCCTTCGAGCGCTGCCATGGCGAGGGCGGGCGCGGTGTTCCGGCCAATCGGCTCGAGGAGCAGCCGGGAGGGAGGGCATCCCACCGCATCGAGTTCGCCGAGAATCCGCCGCTCATGATCCTGGCTGGCGACGATGACGGGCGAGGTGGCTTGCGAGATGCTCCTGGCGCGCAAGGCCGTTTGTTGCAGGAGGCTTTTCTCGCCTGCGAGGGGCAGGAATTGCTTAGGCGTCTGTTCCGTAGAGAGAGGCCACAATCTCGTCCCTGCGCCGCCGGAGAGAATGACCGGGATGAGTTGCATGAATCTGGCCCTTGTCGCGAGTCCCGCCATGGAAGCAGCGCGCTCCAGGGACACTTTTCCGATTTCCTTTCAGCGTTGGGCGCGATCCTGATGGCCGCATCCGCCGCCAAGGCTACGTGACGGTAAGGAGGGGGCGGCTGCCCCGCCCTGCGCTAGATCAGTCGCAGCATCACTGCCTGCTCATGAGGGCGGCTGTCGCGAGCGGCGGCGCTCTGGATCAGAGAAACCGCTCGCCGGCATGGTCACGGAACCGGTCGGCCGAGCGGACATAGTCCGAGAGGACTTGCACAGTCTTGTGGCGGCTGACCTCCTGCATTTTAAAGATCGTCGCGCCCTGGTTCGCCGCTTCGGTCAGGAATCCCGCGCGCAGCGAGTGACCGGAGAATTTGGCCGCGTCGTAGCCGGCGGCGCCGGCATAGCGCTTGACCAAGCGCGCGACTGCCTTGTCGGACATCTGGTCGCTGGTGAGCTGATCGTTTCGTGTCAGGCGGCGAAACAGCGGTACCGCCGCTTCCTCCGCCGGCGTGCGGATGACGCCGGCCTCAAGCACGCGCACGGCGCTGATCCAGTCTAGCAGCAGCGCCTTCGGGCGTAGCCGGGTGCCTTCGGGAATGGCGATCGTCGCGCCTTCGCCGGCCTGGTCTGTTTTGGTGGGGCCGAGGTAGAGTTCGATCCCACGCTCGAGGATGCCGACGCTTTCGAGCGTCAGTGCCGCCAGCTCCGAACGGCGCAGCGCGGCGGCCATTCCGATTGCGAGGACGGCTCGATCGCGACGGGCGCGCAGGCCATCGCCTTTGATCTGCGCCAACATGTCGCGGAGCGCGACAGCGTCTGCGGGCTCCTTGCGGGTTTTCTTGGCCCCCTTCTCGTTGCGGATGCCGGCAAGCGCCTCGCGCAGGCCGCCAGCCTCGGGGTGCGCGCTCGGGGCGGGATAGTTGTTTGTCCGGTGATAGTGGCCGATCGCGGCGGCGCGCCGTTCGATCGTGCTTGGCTTCAGTCCGCATGCGGCCTGGTTGGCCACGAACGCGGCTATCTGTTCCGGATGCGCTGGCATCGCAGCGAGGCCACGTACGGAGCACCAGTCGGTATAGATGATCCAGTCGGAGCCATAGGCGCGATGGGTTGCGGCGGCGCGCGCAGCCTTCTTGTAGGCGGCCGCGCGTTCGAGGTCCTCGTGGAGCACGGCCAGCATCGCAGCGTCGGACGCCAGCGCGGGCAGCGCGGTGGGTTCGGGCTCAAGGTCGTCGGGACTTGGGTCTTGCAAGATCGGTGCCGCGCTTTGGTGGACTGTCAAAGGCAGCTTGCCACCCCTCCCCGGCCAGCTCAAGTATGTCCGATAAGAAAGATTATCGGACATACTTGGTCACGTTGGGGAATGGTCGTGAGATCGCCGGACTCGCGAATAAGAGCAGCGCCGTCCGTCCAGAACGGCGCTGCTCCGCTTTCCGGACCCCAGGTGTCCAGGGGCCGGTCATTCCTCCCGCTGCCCGAACAGGCTGAGCAGCAGCTGGAAGAGGTTCACCAGATTCAGATAGAGCGAAAGCGCACCCATCACAGCGAGCTTTTCGGCCTGCTCCGATCCGGCGTAGGCGAGATATTCGCTCTTAAGGCGCTGCGTGTCCCAAGCCGTCAGACCGGTGAACACGAGCACGCCGACAATCGAGAAGACGAGCTGCAGCGTCGACGAGCCGACGAACAGGTTGACTATGCTCGCGATCACAACGCCGATCAGGCCAACCATCAGGAAGGTGGACCAGCGCGACAAGTCAACATTTGTCGTGTAGCCCCACAGGCTCATGGCAGCGAATACGGCCGCCGCGCTGAAAAAGGCCAGCGCGATGCTGGTACCGGTGAACACCAGGAAGATGCTGGCCATCGATACGCCCATCACGGCAGCGAAGGCGAAGAACGCCGTTCGTGCCTGTGCCGTCGTCATGCGCTCGACCCTGAACGAGAAGAACAGGACGAACGCCAGGGGCGCGAAAATAGCGACCCACTTGAGCGGTGTGCCGAAGATCGGCTGGTAGAGCGCCGGCACGCTGGCGACGAGAGACGCCACCAGCGCGGTGATGCCGAGGCCGAGCGCCATGTTGCGATAGACGCCGAGCATGTGCCGGCGCAGGCCTTCATCATAGACGGCCGTGCTCGTGGCTCGGGCCGACGGGATAGGCCGATAGGTATTCGGTTCGAACATTCTGTTCATGCCTCACTCCATTGCTTCAATGTCAATGAGGCACTCGGCCGGCTTCGCTTCGGAAGCCGCGATCCTGCACCGAGCGCACTCGATGCGGTCCGACATGACGGTAGCGTAGCGCCGCCGCCAGAGGGGCCCGGTCCGCAAGACAAATGTTGTATTCGCCCGCGCGCCTTTCAAGGGGCTGAAAGGCTGTCCAAGTGCTTTGATGATTTCGTTCACTAGCCCTTGAAACCTGTTGGCTCCGAACTAGTTTTTGCAGTGCCGGACGCCGTTCGGGTCCGGTGGACATAGAGGGCGTCGGCTCTCCCGTACCGACGCTTCTCATGCCCAGATTGCTCACAGGAGGATTTGGCAATGAGAACCAACTTCGACTTTTCGCCGTATCGGCGATCGACGGTCGGTTTTGACCGTCTCTTTAACCTGCTCGAGGCAGGTGCCCGCGACGACGATGGCTATCCGCCCTTCGACATCGTGAAGGACGGCGAAGACAGCTATCGCATCACGCTTGCAGTAGCCGGCTTCCGTCCCGAGGACATCGAGATCGTCGCGCAGCAGAATCTACTCAACGTCACCGGCAAGCGTGCCGAGGATGACGGCAAGGGCGAGTTTCTGCACCGCGGCATCGCTGCCCGTTCGTTCGAGCGGCGCTTCCAGTTGGCGGACTTCATCGAGGCCGGAGACGCCCGGTTCGAGAATGGCCTTCTGTCGATCGCGCTGAAGCGCGTTGTCCCGGAGGCCATGAAGCCGCGCAAGATCGAGATCGCTGGCGGGTCTGGCGACAACGATCGGCTCGAAGCGCCCAAGACCGAAGACAGCGCAGCGGCCTGATACCCCGTTAGGAGAGGCTCCGTCGGCGCGCCGCTTTGGCGGCGCGGCCGACGGACCATGTCCAACGCCTGCCAGGAAAGGAGGATAATCATCATGGCAATTCGTGATCTCATTCCCTGGGGCCGGCAGGAAAGCCGCGCTCCAGAACGGACCGAGGACAGGTCCGACCAGCAGCACCCGCTTGTGTCCCTGCACCGCGACGTGAACCGCCTGTTCGACGACGTCTTCCGAGGCTTCGGCGTACCGGCTACGAGCGGCTGGGGGCGCAGCCTCGAGTGGCCGACGATCGAGCTTTCAGAGACCGACAAGGAGATCCGCGTCACCGCCGAACTGCCCGGGATGGATGAGAAGGACGTCAACATCAGCGTCGACGACAATGTCTTGTCGATCCGCGGTGAGAAGCGTTCCGAAACCGAGGACAAGGAGCGTGGCTATTCGGAGCGGAGCTATGGTCGCTTCGAGCGGCATATCGGGCTGCCGCGTGGGGTCGAGCAGGACCGGGCAAGCGCGACGTTCAACAAGGGCGTGCTGACGATCGTCCTGCCCAAGTCCGCGGAGGCGATCGAGAGCCGGCGCAGCATTCCGATCAACGCAGGCTGATGAGACGTCGGGCAGCCGCCGTCGGCGGCTGCCCGTTTCGGAGGCGCAAATGGCAACACGAGCTGATTCTCTTCCACCGTACATTGCGACGCCGCGCGTGCTGGCTCCGCGCCTTGCCGAGTTTGCCAACGATAACGTCGCGACCGAGGTGTCTTCGCCGTTTGATACGGCGTGGCGACGCTACGCAAGCGCCCTGCCGACGGACGCATTCGCCATCATCGAACCCGATCCGCTCGCCGGTCGGTCCGGCGGCCGCGCCCGTGAGGGTCGATGGCGGCTGCGTTTCCGCCCGCGGTCGCGCCCGTTCGTCGATCCGCTCACCGGCTGGACGGGAGGAAGCGACCCCCTCGCCCATCTGGAGCTCGGCTTCCCTTCGCGTGAAGCCGCCGAGGCTTATTGCCGGCGGTACGGCCTCTCCTACGAGAGCCGGGGCGCACCGCGATGGTCGGGACCTCGGCCACGGGACGAGATGGCTTTCATCCCGGTCGGCGCGCTTACCTGCTGCATGCCTGCGGGTCCTCATCCCGTGTGCTGCGGCAACACGACGTCGGAGCCGATCGAGGCTGCCCATGCGGACACCTGAACAAGGCTTGCCGTCGCGCAGGTAACAGGGACCCAACGCTTGGCATTCCCCTGCCCCAACTGCCGCCACCAGCTTCACTTGGAGGAAAGCGCCTGCCCGAGCTGCGCACACGCCGTTGGCTATGACTGGCGCATAGACGCCTTTCGTCATCTCGACCCCAGGGCGCGCGAGTGGCACGATGCAGAGGGATCAGCCGCGGCGGTAAAGCCTTGCGCCAATGTTCATTACGGCGCGTGCAACTGGCTGGCAGATGAGACGGGCGCTGAAGCGCTCGGTCCGACCCGAGCAATGTGCCGCGCCTGCCGGCACAATCGCATGATCCCCGATCTCGCGGTGCGCGGCGTCCTTCAACGCTGGCGGCGGATCGAGGAGGCCAAGCGGCGCATGATTCGCGGTGCGATCAAGCTCGGCCTGCCCCTCGAGACCAAGGCCGAGCGCGGAGACGGGCTCGCCTTCGATTTCTTGTACGATGCCGCCGCCGAGAACGGCTATGTCCCACAGCTTCTCACCGGCCATGCCGGGGGTGTCATCACGCTGAACGTGATCGAGGCGGACGACGCGGCGCGGGAGCGCATACGCCATCAAATGGGCGAGCCCTACCGCACTCTTCTAGGCCATTTCCGACACGAGATCGGCCACTACTATTGGTACCGGCTCGTCGCTGTGACCGACATGCACGATCCCTTTCGCGCACTGTTCGGTGACGAGCGCATCGATTATGCTGCAGCGGTCCAGCGCTACTATGCCGGCCGTCCGGCACTCGGCTGGGCTGATGACCATGTCAGCGCGTATGCAACTGCGCATCCTTGGGAAGATTTCGCCGAGACGTTCGCTCATTACCTGCACATCGTCGACACGCTCGGAGCGATGGCGGACTTCGGTGTGGGGCTGGAAGGCAATCGCGCACCGCACCCGGACATCGATGCGTATCGTGTTGCAACGGCGACGCTCGTTGAGCGCTGGATACCGATCTCCTTCGCTCTCAACGCGGTAAACCGGGCAATAGGGCAACCGGATCTCTATCCCTTTCGTCTCAGTTCCGGCGTCATGCTCAAGCTCGATTTCGTTAGCCGCCTGATCGCGCGGGCCGCGGGCCGTGAGGAAATCCCGGAGGGGTCTGAGCTGGCCGCAATGATCGCAAGCCTCGGGCATGGCGTGTGAAACCTGCGGGACGCCGGATCGCGGAGCGGAGAGACGTCCATTCAGCTCGTAATGCCTTTTGGAGAACCCCTTGCCCACGCTCGTGCTGATCCGCCACGGCCAGTCGGTCTGGAACCTCGAGAACCGCTTCACGGGCTGGTGGGACGTGGATCTGACGCGGCAGGGCGAGATTGAGGCGAAAGCGGCCGGCGGGCTGATGGCGGCGAAGGGGCTGGACTTCGACTTCTGCTTCACGAGCCTCCAGACGCGTGCGATCAAGACGCTCAACCTTGCGCTCGAGGTGATGGGGCGGTTGTGGTTGCCCGTCGAAAAGGACTGGCGTCTGAACGAGCGCCATTATGGCGGGCTCACCGGCCTCGACAAGGCAGCGACCGCAGCCAGGCACGGAGCGGAGCAAGTGAAGATCTGGCGCCGATCGTTTGGCATCCCGCCGCCGCCACAGCAGCCAGGGGACCCTATGATGTCACCGGCGATCGCCGCTACGCCGGCATCGCAATTCCGAGCGCCGAGAGCCTGAAGGACACGATCGGGCGCGTGCTGCCCTATTGGGAGGCAAGGATCGCGCCGGAGCTCAAGGCCGGCAGAAGAGTCGTGATCTCGGCGCACGGCAATTCGCTGCGCGCGCTGGTGAAGCATCTGTCTGGCATCCCGGACGATGAGATCCCCACGATCGAGATCCCGACGGGTGAGCCGATCGTGTATGAGCTCGCGCACGATCTTACGGCAACAGACCGCTATTATCTGTACGAGCGGTAGGGCGACTACTGAAATGCCACTCGGAGCCCGCCTGTCGCGTGGAGCCCAGCGCGGTAGCCGATCCAAGTCAGCGCAGCTTGGGGCGATCCGAACCCTTCGCGGAAAAAGGTGCCGGCCTTGTCCCGCCTCCCTTTCTGACCGGAGTTCGTTCGCTCCATTTATCGACCCAATGCGTGCCATTGCCGGCCATCGCGGGCGATCAGTGCGTCGGCGGCGCGAGGTCCGGAAGTGCCTGGCGTATATTCCTCCAGCACCCCCTCGCCCCGAGCCCAGGCGTCCAGGATCGGCTGCACAACGGCCCATCCCGCCTCGATCTGGTCGGCACGCTGGAAGAGCGTCTGATCGCCCTTCATCATGTCATACAGGAGGGTTTCGTACCCTGTCCGGTGCGCGACGGCGAACTTCTCTGCATAAGCAAAATCGAGCGCTACGGGGACCGCCTCCACTTGCGGACCCGGCCGTTTGACCAGGAAACCAAGGTCGATCCCTTCGTGCGGCTGGATCTGGAATACGAGCTGATTGGCCGGGAGAGGAGCGACCGGGGTCTCCCGAAACGTCGCATATGGCACGGGCTTGAAGGTGACCACGATCTCGGTGTCCCGTGCGGCGAGCGCCTTCCCCGTGCGCAGATAGAAGGGCACGCCGGTCCAGCGCCAGGTGTCGACCATGAGCTTGAGCGCCACATAAGTTTCGGTGGCGGTGTTCGGGTCCACGTGCGGCGTCTCGCGATAGGCGGGGATCATCTGGCCGTTGACCTGGCCGGCTGCGTACATGCCCCGCACCGCGTCGCTTCGCGCCTCATCCGGGGTAATGCGACGGACGGCCCGAAGCAGCTTTGCCTTTTCGTCGCGGATGACCTCGGCGTCGAAGCTGTTTGGCGGCTCCATTGCGATCATCGACAAAAGCTGCATCAGGTGGTTGGGAACCATGTCCCGGAGCGCACCGGTTGTGTCGTAGAACGCCCCGCGGGTGCCGACGCCGATCGCTTCGGCGGCTGAAATCTGGATGTGGTCCACGTAGCGGTGGTTCCATACCGCCTCCAGCCAGGCGTTGCCGAACCGCGCGACCAGGATGTTCTGGACGGTTTCCTTCCCCAGGAAGTGATCGATCCGGTAAACTTGGCTCTCGTTCACTCGCGACAGGATCCGCTGGTTGAGAGCCCGTGCGGATTCGAGGTCGTGACCGAAGGGCTTCTCGATCACCACCCGCCGAAAGCCGCCGTCATGTTCCTCCGTGAGGCCGGCGTCGGCGAGCCTGTCCACGATGACCCCGAAGAACTGCGGCGGCGTGGCCAGATAAAATGCCGCGTCGTCCTCGCCCAGCCGCTGCTTGAGCCTTTCGTAGACAGTCCCAAGCGTGAAGTCGCCGGGGAGGTAGCTGGTCCGCTGGCGCAATCGTTGCCAGCACTGTGTCTGCGGCGCGAACTCATCGAGGCTCACGCGCAGACTTTCATCATCGCCATCCCGAAGGGCTATGCCGATGACGTTGAGCTCTTCGCTCAAGAGTCCGTCGAAGCAGAGGTTGGCCAGCGCCGGGACCAGCAGCCTGCGGGTGAGGTCTCCTGTCGCGCCGAAGATGACGATCGTCGCCGGGCGCCCCGGCACGGTCACTCCATTCACTGCGGGATCTCGACATGCCCGCCGAACCCGAAGCGCATCGCGGAAAGCACCTGGTCGGCGAAGGTGTGCTCGACCCGGCTCCGATACCGGGCAAACAGCGCAGCGGTAAGGACCACAGCGGGAACCGCCTCTTCCATGGCCGCCTCGACGGTCCAGCGCCCCTCGCCCGAATCCGCAACCCGCCCGGAGAACTGCGAGAGCATCTGATCCTTGGCGAGCGCCGCCGCAGTGAGGTCCAGAAGCCAAGAGGATATGACAGAGCCGCGCCGCCACACCTCGGCGATGTCGGTGAGATTGAGAACGTAGCGCTCATCCTCGGGAAGCTTGCTGGACTGCTTCGACTTCAGAATGTCGAAGCCTTCGGCATATGCCTGCATCAGGCCGTATTCGATGCCGTTGTGCACCATCTTGACGAAGTGACCCGCGCCGGCGGGCCCGGCGTGGATATAGCCCTTCTCCGCGCGCGCATCCTCTCCCTCATGCTCCATCCGGTTCGGCGTCCGCGGAATGGTGCCGATGCCCGGCGCGAGCGCGTCGAAGATCGGATCGAGATGGTCGACGGCCTCCTTCGGTCCGCCGATCATCATGCAATAGCCGCGCTCGAGGCCCCACACGCCTCCCGAGGTACCGACATCAATATAGTGGATGCCCTTGTCGGCCAGCAGCTTCGCCCGGCGAATATCGTCCTTGTAGAAGCTGTTGCCGCCATCGATGACGACGTCGCCAGGTTCGGCGATCGTGCGGAGGATCTGGATCGTCTTCTCGGTCGGCTCGCCCGCGGGCAGCATGACCCAGAAGACTGCCTCCGTGCCCAGCTTCTTCTTGATTTCCTCAAGCGAGTCAGCCGGCTCGAATCCTTCAAGCTCGAGTTCCGCCACCGCCTCAGGATTGCGGTCGAAGACCACTGGCTGATGTCCGGAGCGTTGAAGCCGACGGGCGATGTTGCCTCCCATCCGGCCGAGGCCGATCATTCCGATCCGCATATTTCCAGGCTCCCGCTCAATTCCGGAGTGCTTCGTCGAGCAATTCTTCAAGGTCGCTCAGACTGGCGCTTTGGAGGTGGACCCGCAGGACGCGCTGGCCCCGGCTGGCGAGCACGTCGAGATCGCCTCGCGCTTGGGCGAGCTGGACCGTGCCGAAGCTGGCTTTACGTCCTGGGATCGGGACGTCGGGATCGGGCGTGCGGGTGATCTCGAGAAACACTCCCGAGCGCGGCCCTCCCTTGTACGCCTGACCAGTCGAGTGGAGGAAACGCGGCCCGAAGCCCGCGACGGTGGCGACGTGTCGCGCCTTCACGACCCGTTCGCGCATGCGTGCGACGAGAGCCTCGTTCGCCGGGTTGCGTTCGACGTAAAGAAGGAACCCTACATAATCGCCGGGGCCGGGACGCGCTAAATGGGTGCGCAGGATCTGGACCGCGTTGTCGCCGGAATGGCCTCGGTCGGCGGGCCCGAAGAAGGCCACCCTGCCATCCTCGAAAAATGGTGTCTCGGGCGCCAGGCTGCCGGTGGCTTCGTAGGCGTCGATCAGCACCCGCGTCCTGATCTTGGCATCCTCGACGTCGGGCTGGTCGAAAGGGTCGATCCCGATCACCGCGCCGGCTACCGCGGTAGCGATCTCCCAGCGAAAGAACTCCTGCCCGATCATCTCCTTTGACGAGAGCGCTATCCGCACGACCGGCTGGCCGGCGGTAACGAGCGCATCGGCATGGGCGTCGAGCCTGGCGTGATCGTCGCCCGTGAGCGACAGCAGTACGAAGAGGCGGTCCGATCCATAGTGCGCCGGCGGTACCGGCGGTTCCAGGTCGACGGGAACGATGCCCCTGCCCTGCTTGCCGGTGGACTCGGCCAACAGCTGTTCGAGCCACGCTCCGAATGCCCGAAGCGCGGGCGAGGTCAGCACCGTCACCTTGTCGCGCCCGCGGTTCGCCGCTTCCCCCAGGATCGCACCGAGCCGCACGCCAGGATTGAAGGCGGGCGGCGCGTCGGGCGCGCAGCTCTGCACCATCGGCGCAACCCTGGTGAAGAACTCGGCCACGTCCATACCCATCACGGCCGCGGGCACCATCCCGAAGACGCTGAGAACCGAATAGCGGCCGCCAATCGTTGGATCGCCCAGGAAGACGCCCGCGTAGCCATGATCGTGCGCGATCTTTGCCAGGCGCGATCCCGGGTCGGTGATGGCGATGAAGCGACTGCCGTCCTGGCCCGCCAGATTCCAGAAATAGGCGCGCAGCAGTTCCGGCTCCATCGTCGAGCCCGACTTGGAGGCAACGATGAACAGCGTGTGCTCGGGGTCGATCGCCGCCGCCACTGCGGCGATTTGCTTCGGATCGGTGGTATCGAGCACATGGATCATCGGGCTGCCGCTCCGCGGCCCCACGATCTCGGCCAAGACCTCCGGGCCGAGGCTCGACCCGCCCATGCCGAGGAGCACCGCGGACCGATACTGGGCTGCCTGAGCGCCGAGAGCTTTCAATGCCTCGGGGTCGATCTGCTCGCCCTTACCTGCGGCAAGCCACCCGAGCCACTTGGCTTCCTCGCCGCCGGTCCATAGCGTGGCATCGCCTGCCCATAGCCGTCTGGACCAGCTTTCCTGACGCATTCGCTCGAGCCGCGCCTCTACCGCCTCGTCGAGCTCCCGCGGCAGTGCCTCGTGCATGCTGTTCAGCCCGTCTCCGACAATGGCGGAGCGCTTGGCAGCAACGGCACCAAGGAGCGCATCGGCTGCGTCGGCGAACTGCTTCACGCCGTCTCGCACGAGCTCGTCCGCGACCGCTGGCAAGTCGAGCCCGAGACGGTCTACCTCGCGGAGAATCCGACGCGCGCTTTCCACTTCGGCGGTCAGGGACGGCGCGAGCGTGCCATGATCACGGAAGGCGTCCATCGTCTTGGGCGGCAACGTGTTGACGGTTTCAGGCCCGATCAGGTTGTCTACGTAAAGGGTGTCGGGGTAGCTCGGATCCTTGGTGCCGGTGGAGGCCCAGAGGAGCCTCTGCGGCATCGCCCTGCGCTCCACGAGCGCCTGCCAGCGTTCCGAAGCTACCAAGCCGAGATACCATTGATAGGCGAGCTTGGCGTTGGCGATGGCGACCTGTCCGCGCAGTCCCGTAAGCGCCTCGGCCTCCGCGTCAGCGCTTTTCAGGCGTTCGGCAATTTTCCTGTCGATCGCGGCATCGATCCGACTGACGAAGAAGCTCGCCACGCTTGCGATACGGTCGATCGGCTGGCCTTGGGCGAGCCGTGCTTCCAACCCCTCCACGAAGGCCATCGCAACCGCGGCATAGCTCTGCTGGCCGAACAGCAGCGTCACGTTGATGTTAATGCCATCTTCGATCAGCTGGCGGATGGCAGGGACACCCGCCTGGGTACCGGGCACTTTGATCATCAGGTTGGGACGGTCGATCTGTCGCCACAGCCGCTGTGCTTCCGCGACCGTCTCCTCGGTGCTCTCAGCGAGATAGGGGGAGACCTCGAGACTGACGTAGCCGTCCGTCCGGTTCAGCCGCTCATAGACCGGCTGCAGCGTGTCGGCCGCGTCTTGGATGTCCTGAACCGCGAGCGCCTCATAGGCTTGGGTGATGCTCGTGCCGGGTCGGCTCTGGAGAAGAGCCAGGAGCTGCGCGTCGTAGGCATCGCCATGCGCGATCGCCTTCTCGAAGATGGACGGATTGGAGGTCACGCCGGTGACGCCGTCTTCCTCGACGAGCCTTTGCAGCCCACCTTCCTTGAGGAAGCGGCGGTCGACAAAGTCCAGCCAGGGGGCCTGGCCAAAATCGTGCAGCTTCCTGACCCGGCTCGCCATCGTCACGCCTCCTGCAAGATCATTGAGCGCGCTGCCTCGACCACATGGTCGACGGTGAAGCCGAACTTCTCCTGGAGTTTGGCAAGCGGGGCAGACGCCCCGAACGTCGACATCGTGATCGTTCGGCCGCGAGCGCCGACATAGCGGTCCCACCCGATTGCGCCGCCCTGCTCCACCGCCAGGCGCGCCTCTATGCCGGGGGTTAGGACCAACTGCTTGTAGGCGTCGTCCTGCTCCTCGAAGCGGGACCAGCTCGGCATCGACACGACGCGTGCCCGTACGCCCTCCGCTGCCAGCTTCTCATAGGCGCCGACCACAAGGCTCAGCTCGCTCCCGGTGCCGATCAGGATGAGCTCCGGATCATCGGCGCTGGCAAGGATGTACGCGCCCCTCGCGACCCCGGCGGCGGCCGCATAGCGGCTCCGGTCGAGCGTCGGCAGCGCTTGGCGCGAGAGGATCAGCGCGCTCGGCCGACGGGTCTGGCGGACGGCAAGTTTCCACGCCTCGGCCGCCTCGTTCGCATCTCCCGGGCGGATGGTGTCGAGCCCGGGCATCGCGCGCAGTGTTGCCAGATGCTCGATCGGCTGGTGGGTCGGGCCGTCCTCGCCGACCCCGATCGAATCGTGCGTAAAGACAAAGGTGACCGGCAGCTCCATGATCGCCGCAAGCCGGACCGGCGCGCGCATATAGTCGGCGAAGACGAGGAAGGTGGCGGTGAAGGGCTTGAGGTAGGACAGCGCCATTCCGTTGGCGATCGCGCCCATCGCATGCTCGCGCACGCCGAAGTGAATCGTGCGCCCGCCAGGGTTGTCCGCCTGGAACGAGCCGAAATTCTTTAGGTCGGTCTTGGTGGATGGCGACAGGTCGGCCGATCCGCCCACCAGCCAAGGGACGTTGCCGGCAAGCGCATTCAGCACTTTGCCGGCGGAATCGCGCGAGGCGACGCCCTTGGGATCCGGGTCGAAACTCGGCAGGCCCGACTCCCAGCCCGGCGGCAGCGCGCCCTTGCGCATCGCGTCCAGCTCGGCCGCCATGCCGGGATAGGTCTCACGATAGCCGGCGAAGGTCGCCTCCCACTCCTCGCGCAGCCGGCGCCCGCGCGAGGCGATCGCCTCGTTGAAGTGCTTGGCGACGCCGTCGGGCACGTAGAAGGTCTTGTCCTCCGGCCAGCCATACGCCTTCTTAGTGGCGACGATCGCGTCGGCACCAAGCGGTTCGCCGTGAGCCTTCTCGCTGTCCGCCTTGGGGCTGCCCCAGCCGATGATAGAGTGGACGACGACGAAGGTGGGTCGGTCGTCGGTCGCCTTGAAGCTTTCGATTGCCCGCGCGAACGCCTCAGTATCGTTGGCGTCGTCGACGTGGAGCACGTTCCAACCATAGGACTCGAAGCGCTTGCCCACATCCTCGGTGAAGGCGAGGTCGGTATGGCCCTCGATGCTGATACGGTTTGAATCGTAAATCCAGCAGAGGTTGGAAAGCTTGAGATGTCCGGCGAGACTTGCCGCCTCGCCCGACACGCCCTCCATCATGTCGCCGTCGCCGCACAGCACGTAGACGTCATGGTCAAAGAGGGTGAAGCCATCGCGATTGAAGTGCTGGGCGAGCCAGCGTTCGGCGACCGCCATACCGACGGAATTGCCGCAGCCCTGACCGAGCGGGCCCGTCGTGGTCTCGACGCCGGTCGTCACCCGATACTCGGGGTGGCCCGGCGTCCTGGAGCCCATCTGGCGAAAGTTCTTGATGTCGTCGAGGCTAACCGCAGGCAGGCCAGTGGCCCTGCCTTCCGCATCGACCTCCTTGATGCCGGCGAGGTGGATAAGCGCGTAGAGAAGCATGGAGGCGTGCCCGACCGAGAGCACAAAACGGTCTCGATTGGGCCAGTCCGGCACGTCGGGATCGATCCGGAGGAACTGCGACCACAGCGTGTAGCCCACCGGCGCAAGCGCCATCGGGGTGCCGGGATGGCCGGACTGCGCCTTCTCGACGGCATCCATGGCGAGCGTACGGATCGTGTTGATGGCTAGACGATCGAGGGCCTCGAACGCGCCGCGTGCGGTGGCGGGCTGGCGCAACATGTTACCTCCCGTGGGGCGTTCGCCAGATTGAACGCCCCTTGTGCTTGTGTTGACCAGCCCCCGCGCGGGAGACGATCGAACGCCGAGTGCTGCCTAGCGCGGGCGCTGGCTCGACCGCCTGGCCTCGTCGAACTTGGGACCAAAGGGATCGAGCAACCCCTTCGCGGATTGCGAGCCGGCGGTCTTACGCTCGAGATCGTCGACCGAGGCGATCAGGTCGGTCATCTCGCTGTCAGTGGCATAGCCCAGCGCTTTGCCGAGCTGGAGCTGCGTGCGGGCCGTTCCCAACAGCTGGCGCATGCGGGCGCTTTCCGCGTCGGTCCGCTTCCTTTTCTCGAGCAGGCTGCGCGCGTCCTCGAGCGCGAGCTGCGCGCGAACGAGAGGGAGCGGGATCACGATCTGGTCGATCACGATCGTGCCCAGTGCGGTCTGAAGGACCGCCTTGGCCTCCTGCGGCTTGCCCTGGTGCAGCAACGCGGCCGCCTGCTTGAGTGCGGCGGGGTAGGTGCCGAGCGGGAGCTTGCTGATGTTCACGACCGTTTCGGAACCCAGGTCGGAGAGGAGCTTGCGCGCCAGCTGCAGGCGACCCTGCGCGATCGCGGCGCCCACCTCTCCGCGGATTTTCTCGACGTCGGCCGGGGTTCCGATCACGTCGTGCGTCACGACGCTCACGTCGACCGGAGCGAGCGCAAGCGTCGGCGTGCGGGCGAGGACGATCTCGAGCTTGCCGGTCGCGCGCTCCAGCGCCGCGATCGCGTCGTCGTTCTTGTTCTGGTCGATTGCGGTCAAAGCGTTCTGCGTCTCGCGCACCGCGGCGACCGCCTCGTCGACGAGCTTGTCCCGCTGCGCCTCGGGTGGGTTGGTGGGACTCGACTGCGCTTGGGCTCCGCCCGGCGGAGCCGCTTGAGTCGAAGTCTGCGGCTGCGCTTGCTGACTGGGTGCAGAAGCCTGGGCCGCTGCGGCGCTCGACCACGCCGAAATGGCGAGGGCGCCGAGGGCTGTCGAGATGATTAGGTGTTTCCGCATCGTCCATCCTCCGTTTGTGAGTTAAAGTTCGCATTTCACAACGCGTGCTGCCGAGTACGGCGAAGTGCTTTCGGACGGGACAGCAGTGCTTCGCTGCCCCTTCGAACTGGCAAGTTGTTGCGGCCTATCGTCGTCACTCGGCACCTGCTCTTGTTTGCAAAGCATCGCGCGAGCATTGCTATGGAGACGCCGTCTGCTAGCTGCGCTGACATATCTCAGCCTGATTTCGGCAATCTCGCCGTCGTCAGGAAGCCGGCGCGCGCCTTGTTTTCGGCGCTGCGGAGCTCCAGGGTTCAGCCGGCGACCTGGCCGATTTGCCGCACGGCGTAGGGCGCGATCGCACCCGTCAGAGGGATGGAGTCCATGTGTGGACGACCTCCGCGGCGCAAGAGCTTTTCGGCATTGATGACCTCGGTCGGGTGCATCCATGTGTTCGGCCTGTTCGCGCAGCACCGCATGGCTGCTGGCCCTGATGAAGTCCGCAGGCTGGCTCCCTAATCACGTCATCGCGCTCGAAGCTCTGTGACCCCCTGGGTTTCACCAACCCCCGTCTGACCGGTTCGTCATCACTACTGAGCTGCTCCAACGCATCCCATCACATCACGCGATTATCGTGTGACGGAGATCTCCTTATGCGGCGGGAGCGTACACCTCCTTCCGCGTCATCACGGCCCAAGCAATCCGTGCTGTTTTGTTGGCGAGCGCCACTGTCGCGATCTTGGTTGGCTTGCGCTCAAGCAGGCCCGCCATCCAGGGTTGGCGAGCCGGACTCTTACGCGTCATTCGCATAACAGCAGTCGAACCGACGACCAGAAGCCGGCGAAGATAGCCATCGCCCTGCTTGGTTATTCCCCCGAGCCGCTCTTTGCCGCCCGAGCTGTTCGCACGAGGTGTGAGCCCAAGCCAGGCGGCGAACTGACGGCCTGATCGGAACAGAGATGCGTCCGGCACCGCAGCCGCGATAGCCGACGCTGTAATCGGGCCGATCCCCGGGATCGTAGCCAGCCTGCGGCTCGTCTCGTCGTTACGGTGCCAATCGAGGATTTGCGCCTCAAGCCGCTCGATCTCGCTCGCTAGTGCCCTCAACTGAGCGGCAATGCCATGAAGGGCCGAACGTGCGTGTGCGGGAAACCTGTCCTGCTCTTCGTGCAGCGCCTTCAGGGAAGCCACTACGCCGGCGGCGCCCAGACCCGTCACGATCCCGTACTCAGCTAAGTGGCCGCGAAGCGCGTTGATCAGCATGGTGCGCTGCCGGACCATCAGGTCGCGACTTTTGTGGAGCATCAGCACCGCTTGCTGCTCGACCGACTTCACTGCGACAAAACGCATCGTCGGCCGGGTGACCGCTTCGCAAATCGCTTCAGCATCCGCTGCATCGGTTTTCCCGCGCTTCACATACGGCTTAACATAGGCTGGCGGCATGAGGCGCACCTCATGGCCGATCGCCATCAACTCACGCGCCCAGTGATGCGCCGAGGCACACGCTTCCATGCCGACCAGGCAACGCGGCAACTCAGCGAAGAAGCGGATGACTTCGGTCCTGCGCAGCTTGCGCCGGATCAGCACTGCGCCATCGGCGCCGATAGCGTGAACCTGAAACACATTCTTCGCCAGATCCAATCCGACGGTGACAACCTCCTGCTCCATGGAACGACTCCTAGACGTGGACCTACAACGACCACATCATCGCACAGCTACGCTGGTGCGGAGGTCGTCCACGACATCACGTCAATAACCGCCGTGGGAACCTCCCACGATCTCATATCAGTCCTGGGAATTTTCGGCGGAAAGGGCGGACGGTTATGAGCGCGCATTGCTGTTCTCCTTATTCGTCGCAACCTCCGCCTCGAAACTGAGATCGTCTAATTGCTCCATTCGTCTCGAGTTTTGGCGAATGGCGCTCGCCGCATTCGTCGAAGTCAATGCCGTGTTCTGGAGGACATCAGATCGCATCGCCGTCGTTAGATCGGCGACGGATTGCATCACCTTCTCGCCGTCAGCCCCGGAAAGCGCGCCATCCGCAAAGCCGGACAACAGTGCGTCGAGAACAGCCTCAAAGCGGACCACAACCTCTTCGCTGGCTACTACCGCAAGCTGATGATTTAGAACCCTCAAATCATCGATCAGCACGGCATCATGTCTGATATTTTCGACAATTTTCGCCACCTTTTCTATGCAAGCCATGTATATGGCACATTGCTGCTGAAGGATGATCACTCTTCCTTCTTTCCGAAGTTCGAGTTCTGTCTGACGATTGAGGAGAGCGGCCGTCAGTGCGATCGTGACGGCGCCACCCAGAAAGACCAGCGTCATCTCCTGGGCGAAGGGCAGGGGCTCTTCCGCCATATACATGGTGCGGAACATAAAGTAGATACCGATCCCGCACACGACGGCGACAACTAGATAGGCAAGATCGCGCGACCTGTAAGTCATTGACGAATTGTCCCGTCGCAACCGTCCTTCCGCCGAACGTTGGGCTTCCCGGAGCATTGTCCTTGGTCTGCCTGTCGAAGAAAGACCGGTGTCGGTCCGCTGCCGAAGGGATTGAAGCCGGTCCTTAAGCAGCGTTCGAAGATCGTCTCGTCCCAATGGGTGAGATCGTCTTCATCGCCGACAGGCCGCCCGGCTTTCCCCACGCGCGTCATGTGCCAGCCGCCAGGTTGACGCCGGGAGTTTTGTCGTGCCCTGCCTGATTTGCGCGCTGCAGCCGCAGGCCCAGCAGGATCATCATTGCTCCGAAAAGGGCGGCGTAGAAGCCGAGCAGCCAGCCGAGGGCAAGGAAGCTTTCGAGCGGGCGCGTCAGCAGCATCCAGGTCACGATGATACCCAGCACGACCGAGATGAGGCCGCTCAGGATGAGCCAGACCTCTCCCTTGATTTCCTTGCGCAGGCGGATCGCCGCCGCGATTTCTAGGACGCCCGAAAACACCGACCAGAACGCGATGCTGGCCCAGAGGAATGTAGCGAGGACCAGCGTTGCGACGAAGGGCGAGACGACCACGACCACGCCCGTGGCGATCCCCAGGAGGCCGCTGAACATCAGCCAGCCCCAGCGTTCGCCCTTGCGGATGTTGCGTATCCCGGCGACCAGACCGAACACTCCGTCGGCAAAAGAGAAGGCGCCGAACACCAGCGTCAGGGCCAGAAGCGACTCGGCCGGCATCAGGAAAGCGAGCCCAGCAATCATCAGCGCCAGCACCCCACGCAGACCGAACAGCCACCAGTTGCGCGAAAGGGTGAACAGCATGTCCTGTATCGAGTTCGAAGCAGTTTCCGAGGTTGTCGTCATCGTCTCATCTCCCCTACAGGTTTCGTCAGGCCGTTGTGCCGGTGGAGCCTTCGCTCAGGGCGGCAGCCACGCGGCGGCGCTCGTCGATCGGCAGGGGCAGGGGCAGGGGCAGGCGCATTGCGCGGGCGATCTCGGAGTCAACGCAATCATCCTCTGCGATCGGGACCGCCAGCCCCGCTTCGCGCAGTCTCGCGCGCAGGAAACCGCGGGCGGCCGCGGCGATGGTCGCCACCTCGTCCTCTCGTATGCCGATAAGCGCCGCCGTGTCTGCCGCCGCCTCGTCCTCGATGCAGGTCCGATAGAGGACCTGTCGCCAGAGCGCGGGCAGTGCGGAAAGTGCGCGGTGCAGGCACAGCGCCGTTTCGTGGCGGTCGAGGGCCGATTCGGGATCGGTCGCCGTGCCGTCGCCGACCAGATCCTCCAGCCGCAGCACTTCGTCAGGCTGGTGAAATTCGAACAGCTCCTGATCAGTCTCAGTCGGATCCTGTGCCGGCTGTTCGGGCGCGGCATCGAGCGAGGCGGCGTTTTCCGGCACAACCCGGCGGGCGGCGCGGGCCTCTTCGCCGATGGTCTCGAAGGCGAGTTGGGTGAGCCAGTCGCCCACCGAGAACCGCATCGGCCGCCGCTCGAACCGCTCGAGCCCCTTGAGGATCGTCGCATCGACGAGATCGCGAACACTCAGGTATCCTTGGGGCACCGATCCACTGCATTCGAAATAGGTCAATTCGCGCCGGACCGCGTCATAGACCGTATCGAGGTGGTCCTCGATCAGGCCGAAGAAAAGCTGGCGCCGCCCCGCCTCCGCCGCATCCCGCGCGGGCGGGAGTGGGGCGCCAATCCGGCGCCGGCGGGCGGGACGCTTGAACTCCGACTCGTGCTTGAGGCGCGCCACATGCCGGTCGACGCGGTGGCGCAGGTCGGCAAAGGCCTTGCGCAAGGTAGGCTCGATCTCGAACCCCTCTTCCTGCGCCGCGATCACGCTTGAGGGCAGTTGCAGCCGCAGTCTGACCTGGATTCGCGTCTTGCCCTTCGTCTGCGAGGCGACGACCTCAAGCCGGACCAACTCAGAACGAAACCGCTTAAGATGGTTTTCAAGTTGCCGGCCCTCTTCTGCAATCACCTCCGGCGCGCGCTGCTGGCCATGCTTGTCCAGATTGCGCAATGCGGTTCGTATCTTCATTTTCGTCATTTTCTTTAGAGTCTGATCCGAAATTAAGTTGAGTGTGACATGCTCCCCAAAGCTCTACCAGTCATAACTGGAGTCCGGGGTTGTTATGGTGCCCCTCGGGGCGGGGTTGCGCAACCCGCCTGGCAGCATCGGCGGGCGTCAGCCCGCCAACACCGCTATGCGGGCGCACATGGTTGTAGTCGTCTCGCCAGAGCCGCAGCACCGAGCGGGCGTGGCCGAGCGACACGAACAGCGTCTCGTTGAGGCATTCGTCGCGCAGACGACCGTTGAAGCTCTCGACGTAGCCGTTCTGCTGCGGCTTGCCCGGCGCGATGTAGTGCCACTCGACAGGTCGCTCCTGCGTCCATCTCAGGATCGCCAGGCTGGTCAGCTCGGTGCCGTTGTCGCTGACGATCATCAGCGGCGGCACACCGCGCACAGCGATGACGGCGTCGAGCTCGCGGGCGACCCGCGCACCTGACAGCGAGGTGTCGACCACCAGCGCCAGGCACTCGCGCGTGAAGTCGTCGACCACCGCCAGGATGCGGATGCGCCGGCCGCTGATCAGCGTGTCGCTGACGAAGTCGAGGCTCCACCGCTGGTTCGGTCCCTGGGGCAGCGTCATAGGCGCTCGGGTGCCCATCGCTCGCTTGCGGCCACGCCGGCGCCTGACCCGCAGGTTCTCCTCGCGGTACAGCCGCAGCAGCTTCTTGTGGTTCATGACCAGCCCCTCGCGGGCCAGCATGATCCCAAGCCGACGGTAGCCAAAGCGCCGACGCTCGGCCGCGATCTCCCGTAACCGCGACCGCAGGTCGCCATCATCACTACGCCGGGGCGCGTAGCGCACCGACGTCCTATCCACGCCAAAGATGGTACATGCCCGACGCTCGCTGATGCCGAACAGCTGCCGAGCATTCTCAACAGCCTTCCGCTGAGCGGCGGGCGTGCCGTGTCATCGAAGCGGATCGCAAGAGCGTTCACTACCAGTCCCGGCGACCGCCGGAGGTGGAGCTGCGCGCCCGCTTGCGCGAGCTTGCCAACGAGCGGCGCCGTTTCGGTTGTCGCCGGCTGCACATCCTGTTGCGGCGGGAGGGCGAGCCTTCGGGCATCAACCGCGTCTACCGTCTCTATCGGGAAGAGGGGCTCGGCGTGCGCAAGCGTCGGGCCCGGCGCCGGGCCGTTGGCACACGAGCACCGCTCCTCGTGGAGGCTCGGCCTAATGCCCGCTGGAGCCTGGACTTCATCCACGACCAGTTCGCCTGCGGCAGGCGGTTCCGGGTGCTCAACATCGTCGATGACGTGACCCGGGAGTGCCTTGCAGCGATCCCCGACACATCGATCTCGGGACGCCGCGTGGCGCGCGAGCTGACCGACATCATCGCCTGGCGCGGCAAGCCGGGGCTGATCGTCAGCGACAATGGGACCGAGTTCACCGCCAATGCGATCCTGACTTGGTGCAAGGATTACGGGATCGAGTGGCACTACATCGCTCCGGGAAAGCCGATGCAGAACGGCTACGTGGAATCCTTCAACGGGCGGATGCGCGACGAGCTGTTGAACGAGACGTTGTTCCATGGCCTCGACCACGCCCGCGCCGTGATCCGGGAGTGGGCAGAGGATTACAACACCTGCCGACCTCACTCCTCGATCGGATACCAGACCCCGGCCGGCTACGCCGAAACGATCTTTGCAATGGGGTCAGGCATGCCTGACCCCATTGCAAACAAGCCACCGAAAGGCATAACCACTATCGCCGAGGCTCTAATCAGAGCTGGATGAAAGTCCCGTGGCAGGTCATCCATCATCAAGCTCCGGCGTCCGGCCGGCCGGTCTTCACAGGTCGAGCCCCAGGCTCCGTTCCGGCAGCGGCGGCAGAGCGTCGCCACGGTCCGGCTTGAGGTCGGGCGGTGACTTGGAAGCGCCGGCAGCGGCGGCGGCGCCTTGCGTGTGGGCCGGGGACGGCAGCTCACCCGGCAACGGCGGCAGGTCCGCCAGGTCGACCGGACCGACATGAAGCTTCTCGCGGGGTCCGCTGCTCTTGCCGCGTGTGCGTTCGTGATCAACGTCGAGGCGACCGACGGTTTCGAGTGCCGACGACTTGTTGCCCGGATTGTTGTCGAGCTGGCGCTCGAGCTTCTCCTTGTCGTCGACCACCATCGTGAGCTCATCGCGCACGCGCGTGACTCCGACATTGAACAGGCGCTGGTTGGAGAGATTGCGCTCCTGGCTCGACATGACGGTGATCGCCTTGTCGGTCGTGATGCCCTGCGCCATGTGCATGTTGAGCGAGTAGGCAAGGTCGAGCCGCGACAGCATCGGGTCGCCGAGATCGAGCGTCAGCCGCTCCTTGCCGGCGGTCTCGACGGTCACGCCCTCGGCGTCGACCGCGAGCACCCGCGCCAGCGCCGAGTTGTGGAGCCCGCGTTCCTTGTCGTTGGCGGTCCAGCGGATGCGGTCGCCCTCACGCAGGTGGAGATCCTTTTTCTCGCTGAGCTGCAGCCGGTCGCGCTTTTCGGTCGGCGACAGCTTCTGCGGATCAAAGCGTATGGACCGGTTGCCGAGCTTCAGGTCGACCTTGCCGTTCGGGTGGACCCTGGCGACGTCATAGCGGCCAGCGGCCAGGCCGACGTCCTGGCCGCCGCCGCGGCCGACCTCGAGCGTCTGCCCGGCCTGATAGGTGGCCACATAGCGCAGCTCCTCGCGCGTGGTGTTGACGCGCTCGTACACCGTGAGGTGGATGCCCTCCCCTCGCACGCTGCCTTCGGTGGCGAGGCCGTCCTGGATCCGCTGGTTGATGACCGCTCGCGCCGCGCGCCCCGACGCGAACACGGCCGTCGCCTCGCGATCGGCGGCGGAAAGGCCGAGCCACATCTCGGCCGCATGGAGCGCCGGACTCTGATGCTCGACGACGCTTTCGCCCAGCACCTTCATCGCTTTGGACGCTTCGCCGAGGTTGGCAAGCGCCGCGACGGTGCGGAGCTGATCCGTGCGCTGCCGGATATTCTCGTCCATTCGCGCCATCGTGCCTCCACCCGCCTGGATGAGCGCGAACGACTTGCCGGCGTCGATTGAAGAGAGCTGCTGGCGGTCGCCCACGAAGACGAGCTTGTCGACGCCGAGCGCGGCGGCGATCTGGTGGAGCGTGAGCATGTCGTCGGACGAGACCATCGAGGTCTCATCGACGATGAGCATCGAGCCGGCGAGCGCGGCGCGGGCTTCGTCGTATGCGGGGCCCCCGGCCTGAACGTGGCGCTCGTTGGCGAGGATGAACGAGGCGATCGTCTGGGACTTGATGCCCGCCCCTTCCGCGAGATCGGCGACCATCTTGTTCTGGAAGGCAAGGCCCGTGACAGCGCGGCCCTCGGCTTGCGCGACGCGCGCGACCGCCTGCAGCATGGTCGACTTACCGGCCCCGGCGATGCCCTGGATCACGACAGTCCTGTCGTTGGAGGACAGGATCAGCGCCGCCGCGCCGAGCTGGCCGGCGTTGAGCTCCCTGTCAGCCGCCGCCTGGAGCCGGTGTGGCGCGTCCTGCGGGGCGAGGACGGGCGAGGCGCGCCCCCTGCCTTCCTGAACCGCGTCCAGGATCCGCTCCTCGGTGCGAAGCGCTTCCTGGGTGGTGACCAGCCGGGGCCGCGTGTCGCCGATCCGCGCCTCGCCCGCGATCAGCTGCCCCCGCCCGACGAGTTGCTCGATCCGCCGCTCGACATGATCCACGGTCACGCCCTTGAGGCCGAGATCGAGCGCGGTCTTGCCGAGCTGGTGGACGCTGAAGGCAGCCTCGCGCTCGGAGAGCATCCGGACGGCAGAGGCGACAGCCAGTTGCGCGCGCGCTTCGGCCGGCAAGGCCGTCACCCGCCCCAGCCCGCGGTCGACGAGAGGATCATGCGGGCGCAGGACAGATCCCAGCTTGTCCCATGCCGCTGAAACTGCATCCGAGACCGCGCGGTAGCCGCGCTCGAGCGCGCTGCCTGGGTCGCGTTGCGCCGATCGCGCCAGAGCTGCGTCCAGGAGCGATTTGCCGTCGAACCCGAGTGCCGCCGCCTTGTCGATCCAATCCTGCCGCAGCGCCTCCCGGTCCTCGACGTTGAGCTTGGGATCGCGCGTGTTGGTGGTGACGCCGTCCCGCCCCTTGGCCGATACAATGCCGAGCTCGGCCGCCTTTTCGAGTATCGCCTCGCGGCGCTGGCTGAACGCGTCGAGCACCGGCTTGGGCACGCCGGCGATCTCGAACGTGCCGTGCTTGCCCTTGAGCTCCACCTGGTAGCCGAGCTTCTCGAGCTCCTCGCGCAGGAAGGCATGGTAGATCGAGCCGATCACGGAGTTGTTCGACCAGATCTTGTCTGCGTGGAGCGCCTGCCACTTGCCGTCGGGCATTTTGGTCAGGTTGGCGATGACGGCGTGGACATGGGCCTGCGGGTCGAGGGCGCGGCTCGTGTCGTGTTGGAAGAGCGCGTAGACGAGGTTCCCGCTCCGCATCGGAACCTTGCGGCCTTCGATGTCCTTGCGCCCCTCGGCGAGGTTGCTCTCTACCCAGGCCATTGCGCGGGTCACGGCTTTCATGTTGGCGCCGTCGGGACCGAGGATGCGCTTGTCGCCGGCGACATAGGCGAGCACCGAAACGGATTTCGGGGCCGAAAAGGTGAGATCGACTCCGGCCCGCCGGTTCTCGACCTGGGCGACGGCCTCGCCGCCCGGCAAGATGCCGTTGAGAACGCCCTCGAATGCCTCCTTCGACACCTCGCCCGAAAGGCCGAGCGCGGCGGAACCTTCCCCGCCCCAGGCGATGATCTCCGACGAGCCTTCGACCGTGTAATAGTCGTCCTTCGCGAAATAGCCGGCGGCGCCGGACGCGGAACGGACCGATGCGACCGAGAGCATGGGTCAGATTCCCATGTCTGCGCCGTCATGATCGCGGCTCGCGGAGAAGTCCTGCCGCAATTCGGCGAGCGTCTGATCCTCGGGCGTGGGCGCCGTTCGGCCAGCGCGACTCTCGCGGCGATCGTCACGGCCTTCCGTTGGCGCCTGCGCCTGATCGGGCGCATTGCGGACCGCCTGCGCCCGATCGGCGGCGTGCGCGCGCGGAGCTTGCTCCTCGCCGCGATTCTCGGTGCGCTCGGCTGGCGGGCGGCTTGCTTGGTTGTGCTCCTCCGTGGCCTCCGCGGAAAGGATCCGCGCGGCCAAATCCTTGGCGATGTTGACCGGCTCGACGGCCCCTTCCACGACCTGGCCGGCGCCATCCCGCCCGCCCGCGTCGCCCTCCCCGCCATCGTCGAACACCTCCTCTCCGCGCCTTGACCGGACCGGCTGAAGGTCGGGTCGCGGCAGGAAGCCCTCGGCGACCTGGGGATAGTCCTTCCAGAGGAGTTGGATGCGCGCGGCGGGGAAGCCGTCGGGGAACTTCACGAAGCCGTGCATCGACGGCAGGTTCGTGATGTCATCCGCGATCACGAGCGGCTCGACCTGCTTCCTGGGAGTCAGTGTCGAGGCGTCGCGGGTGTTGTTGTAGCCATAGCTATAGGCTTCATCCATCTGCCGCACTTCGCGATTGCCGATGTAGCGCGCGCACTGCTCGGCGGTGTCGAGATCGGCCGTCGCAAGGATCAGCTTGGAACGTGCCAGCGAGGCGAGGTTGCGGGCGCCTTGCTCGCCATAAACCTCAATCAGTTTCTCGAAGCTGTGAATGCCGAGGATCATGGCGCCGCCGAACGCGCGCGCGGTCTGAAGGCCGTTCTCGATTGCCGGCAGCTTGTGCAGCGCGCCGAGCTCGTCGAACATGAACCAGGTCCGCAACTCGCGCGTGCGCGGCATTGTCATGAGGCGGTTGATCGCGAGGTCCATCCAAAGCGTCAGCAGCGCCCGGTTCATGGGCAGATCGACGTAGTTGGAGGTGATGAAGAGGATCGACCCGGGCTGCTTCTCGCCGGTGATCCAGTCCCGGATCGAGAACGGCTCGCCCGTGTCGGGAAGGAAGCGCAGGACCTGCGCATTGGTGTTGAAGACGGCGCGGATCGACTCCGCCATGCGCGCCGCTTCGGGCGCGGTCAGCGGGTCGGCGATCGTGTTCTGGAGGAAGCGATGGACCCGCTTCAGATCGGCGGTCATCAGGTTCTCGGAGAGCGCCAGGTTGGTCGTCTGGCCCCGCTCGACCAAGCGGATGCACATCTCGATGAACAGGGTCCGCGCTGCGAGCGCCCAGAAAGGCTCGGACGAGCCGCCATCGGCGGGGATGAGAGCGGCGGCGGCGGCGGTGAACTCGCTGTGCGTGCGGCAGTCCGAGAAGATCGACCATGCAGGGCAGCGACGGTCCATCGGATTGAGGATCGTGTCACGTGCCGGGTCGTAGAAGGCCTCCACATAGGCACCGGTCAGGTCGAAGATCACGGCGCTGTCCTGACGCTCGCGCATCTGCCGGACGAGGCTCCGGAGCTCGGTGGTCTTGCCCGAGCCGGTCGTACCGATCAGCATGGTGTGCGACTGCTCCATCCGGTGCGGAAAGGGGATGCCGGCGAGCGTGTAGGGATGGTGGATTCCGGCGCGCTTGCGCGCCGTGAAGGGAAGCGCGAGCACCCGCTTGGGCGACTGGCCCGGGACGCATTTGCGCACGTCCATCTCGAAGGCGGCCGCGTTATGCTGCGAGACCTCGGCAACGAGGACCTCGCGATCGACCAGCATAGCGCCGCGCTCGTGCCGCTCCTGCAGGATCGTCTTGCCACGGCGACGCGAGAGATCGACGAACCAGATCGACAGGGGAATGGTGAGGAACACCGAGAAAAGCAGTGCGCCGAGAAGGCCGCGCATGGCGATGCTCCAGGCCCGCTGGACCTCGGGCATCAACGGGACCACGGCCATGATCGTGCGGTGGAGTTCGCCGCTCGGAAGCCTGACGTTGACGCGCTTCGTCGGGTCGAAGCCGACCCAGTCCCAGAGCATGGCGTAGATCTTCATGCAGACGAGTTGGAAGCCGTGCTCGTCCAGTTTGAGCGACATGATCACGAACCAGGCCGCGAGGAACACGAAGAACCAGACGACGAAGGGAAGTTTTGCGCCGGCGAACCACATCAGCAGCTCGTGGGTCAGGAGCTGGCTGCCGCGGGTGAAATTGCCCGAGTTGCGTTGGACTTTTCCGCGTGCGGAATGGTGGGTCAGCGGGATCGGCCGGCCGTCGGTGCGGATGTCGTTACGCGCCATGGTATTGCTCCAGGCGCTTGTCGGCGTTGGCGATGATCCGGTCGCGGAACTCGGGATATTGCTCGCTGATGATGACGTCGAGCGCAAGCTGCATGAACTCGCTGATGCGCGCGAGCCGGCGATGGCTTGACGTGAGGAGCGTGGCGGTGCCGAGATAGGCATCAACGGCCGCCCGGATCACCTCCGACGGATTGCAATTCTGCTCGGTAGCGAGCGCGAGGATGCGATCGTGCTGCTGGCGGTTCAGCCGAACCGTGCAATGCCTGGTAGTGGACAAACCAGCCTCCTAGCAGAGAGGCTGGTGGGGATTGAAAGAGGCGACGAGCCTTATAGTCGATCGCCGCACTCAGCGCAAAGGGTATTGCCGTCGCACGGACTGCGTGTGACCGCGTGGGACGCCTAAGCCATTGGAATAGCTGGGATCGGACCTGAGCGCCGAACTGTCCCACGGCGTGGCACTCACCAGATTGCTCGTAAGCCATTGACATACCCCGGAAACTTGCACCGCTAGGTGCGTAGGGTGTGCTAGAATCTATCAGGATTGCTCCAGGTCCCCGGGCGGTCCTGGTGATCGTCGTTCAGGGGTGGGTCCCGGCTCCGGCCGGGAATGGAGCCGCGCGTCGCGCGGAACCGGCGCCGCCGCGAACGGCTGGCGCGAAAGTGGGAAGCTGCGGCCTGCGTCGCCAGCTGTCCGGAACGTCCGCGGCTCGGATATGAAGGCCGAACCCGATCGGCAAGGATCGTCACCCGAATGGGCGAAGACGGCGCGCGCGGGCTTCGTGAGCGTGTCTTCGACACGCGAGTAGAGCCCGTGCGGCGGCGCCGGAAGGTGCCGCCGAGCCGCCCGAAACATGCCAAGCCCCTTGAATGCGTGATCAAGGCGCTTCAACAATAGGCCGCGTTCACGGCCCGATCAGCTTTGAACAGCGAGGCCCTTATGGCACGGACTTTGGAACAGGAACGACAGGCGCTCGAGGAAGAGGAGCGCCGGTTGGCGGAGCGCCGCGAGCAGCTCGCGAAACGCGAACGCGAGGAGGCGATCAGGACTATCGAGAAGGCAGGGTTGCTCAGGCTCCCCGCCTCTCGCCTGGAAGCGCTGACCAAACGTATCAAGGCGCTCGGAATCGAGGAAGTGGAGCGGCGGCTCGCGGCCTGAGCCGGACCCGCCGCGACGCAGTCGCGGCACGGGCATGGGGGGCTCGATGCCCCTCATGCCCGTATGCCCCGGCAGCAAAAAAAGGGAGAGGCGTTTCCGCCCCTCCCTGTCGTTTCAGAACTCGTCGGACATGCCGCCCGGGACCGTGTGCACCACTCGGTCGATGAGCGCCATCGGCAGCGCGCCATAGTCGCCCTCATCGATGGCGATGTAGACCCGCGTATCGTCCTCGATGACGTGCTGGTCGAAGAAGCTGTGGAGTGCGCGGCGCTCGGCGTATGCGAGGGCGGCGAGGTAGGCGGCGGTATCGTTGTGGGCGCTGGTCGGGTTGATCTGCATTGGAGCCTCCTGTCGTCTTGAATGACAGGGGAATGGCCGTCGTTGAGGGAGACGCCGGGTCAGGAACGGAGGCGAAGCCGGAGCCGCGAAGCGGGGAGCGGGGGTGCCGATTTTGTCGTGGTCGGAGTGGAGCGAAGCGGAGCGCAGGCCGCGGCAAAATTGGGGGCACCGCTCATTCTTGACGCGGCGTCTCCCTCAACGACACACTGGGAAGTCTGTGAGAGATTTCATCCTCTGATCCGGGCGCGACGGCCGGCGTGAGCACCCTCGACCGCGGCGGTCGATTTGACACGCGGGAATGGTCCGGCCACGTGCGGCGGGACCGCGAGATCTGATCGATCTTGGGGCCGCCGCGCGGGCGCGCCCAACCATCATTGACCGGGGGGCGCAAACAGCCGGCGAGCAGTCGCGGGTTGGTTCGCCGATATGCCTATGTTAGTCCGCAGGGGCGCTGCAGAGCGGCAGCGCCGGGACTGGTAATCCCGTCGAGAACGGCAACTCGGTGTGGTCTCACGCCGGGGTGCCTGCGCATATGTCCAGGTGCCCCGGCACTAAAAGCGTAGGCGCATGTCTCGACGTGTTACCAGCCCCGGCTCCCGCGCCCAGCGCGCGGGAGTTCGTTGGACGGGGCGCTCCGACGCGACCGCTGGGATCAGGTGCGCCCGGGCAATCGAAATGGACGATCTCGACACGGACCCGACGCTCCAGAAAGCGATGGCGCTCGCGCTGATGCGGCAGGCGCTGGAGTGGCTGGAAGCGGCGGACGAGGACAAGGCTGCCGCGCACCTCCGCGACGCCGTGGATGCAGTGCTGAAGCGGGCTCCGCAGATGGATCATGCGGCCGCATCCTGACGCGGGTGAGAGGCCTGGCTTTCGGAGGCGGTGAGGGCGCGCCAGCGAGCTGGCGCGCCCCGCCTGGCGACCGGTTCTGGGTGGAGGCTAGGCCCATTCCAGCCGGCAGGATTCGTCGGGAGCCGCCGCCGCGACAAGGCGCTCGAGCCGTTCGATATGGTGGGCTACGCCCTGCTCGGCCGCGTGCCGCCGGACGGCCGGGCTGGCGAGGCGTTCCCGGATGGTCTCGATCGCGGTCTCGCCCACGCTTTCTGCGCCGAGGCCGAGGCTCTCGAGCAGCGCGAACGCGTTGTTCGAGGCGAGGTCGAGTTCAAGCGCCATGTCGGTGGTGAGCGCCACGGTCAGGTTGATCGTGCCAGCCGCCTCGTCGCGAAAGACGCTGACGCGCCGCCCGCGGAACTGTGCTTCCTCGACCACGGTAATGACGTCCGCGGCATAGTCGAAGAGGCGGGCGATTGACGCCAGTGCGAGCGGGCAGACGCGAGCCTCGAAGCGGTAGGAGAGGAACGCGTCCTCGGGAGCATCCGGGTCGAGCAGCACGGCGCCGATACGCTCGCCCTCGCCGCGCAGGAAGGTGCGAAAGGCGGCGAGCTGGCGCGCGGCAATGACCGCCATCGGGCGGGCCTCGTCGTCAGCGGCGGTGGCGATGCGAAACGTGATGGACATCTCGTCCTCCCCTGTTGAACGCTCCCACTCAATCCCTCTCCCCTTGGCCGCCTCGCGGGTCTGCAGGTCGGCTGCGCGTCGGCGCCGGCTCCTCGCGGCGCGAGGGGGCTCGATGCCCCCGAGCGCCGCCCTTGACGCAGCAAAAGGAGGAGAGGCCCCGGCCGTGGCCGGAGCCTCTCCGCGAGGGCTTCACGCCCGCCGTGCGGTGCGCTGGTGGGCGAGCCGGACGATGTGCAGCGGCACGCCTGCCTGGCGCAGCTTCTGGGCGAGGTTCTGCTGGATGCCCGAGCCCTCGCAGATGACCGCCTCGACCGGCTTCAGGCCGAGGATGCGGTCGTTCCGGACGAAGGCCGCGCGGTTGCCCTGGCTGCGGTCGAGACGGAACTGGATGACCTTGACGCCGCGCGATGCCGCCCAGGCGTGTGCCACCGCATCGCAGCCCTTGGCCTGCGCGGTTGTCGCGAGGATCATCTCGGGGATGCGGGCCTTGATGCTGTCGAGGCCGTTCCACAGGAGGTCGGCATCCTCCCAGACCTGCCCGCCGGAGAAGGCCACTACGGGACCCTCGGGTGCGAACTGCTCACGGCGTTCCCGCGCGCGCGACGCGAGATAGTCACGGGCGTCGATCATCGAGGCGTTGAGGGCGCTGGAGACCCTGCTGCCGCGGACCGGCGAGAAGGGCTTGCCGGTCTCGACGCGGTACACCTCGGCGGCGTGATCGCGCATGCATTCCATTGCCTCGCGGCACCCCTGGAGGGTCTGGCAGAGCAGCTGCGTGTCCTCCAGTTCGGTCGCGTAGATCTCGGACGGATCGTAGTTGCGGGCGAGTTCGCCGAGCTTCTTGGCGGCATCGTCCTCGCGCCCTTCGATCCGCTTGGCGACGACATGGAAGCTGTTGGCGAACCCCCAGGCGAGATCGTTCGCGAAGGGCTCCATGCGCGTGTCGCGAAGGACATCGAACATCGTCTGCATCATCATGTCGACGGCGGCCCGGACCTGCTCGGGATCGGGCATGTCGAGTGCCTCCGGCGCGTCGACGATGCTGAGCTTCGCCATCTCGTTCGGCTCGATGAACGCGCCGTCGTAGGTCTGCGTCAGCTCCTCGTTCTCTCGGCTTGCCGCGATGTGGCTGGCGAGGTCGGCGAAGTTGGTGAAAGTGGTCTGCATGATAGCCTCCGTTGGATCTCATCCACTCGATGAGGCTTCCCCTTCGACGTGCGGCGGTCGGGGCAGTCAGGGACGTTAACCGGGAAGCCGGCGCAGCCGGACCCCGGTTAACGCCGCGCCAGCGGGGAGCGGGGGAGCCGATTTTCTCGGGCGCGGAGCGGACGCGTAGCGGGCGTTGCGGGCTCGTGAAAATTGGGGGAACCGCTCATCCTTGACGGGCTCGAATCCCCGCACGTCATATCTAGGAAGTCAGAGAGAGAGATTTTTGGTCACCACGGTGCAGCCAGGCCCCCCGCAAGGTGATCGTCACCCGAAGGGCGGAGACCCGCGCATCGCGGGGCTCCGGGAGCCGGAGGCGAGTAGAGCGCCGGTCCCGGCCTGAGCAGCGCGAAGGGCCGGGATGCGCCGCCCTCCAGCGGATGCTCTGGTGCGGCGATTGCCGGTCGCGCGGATGGGGATGATCTGACAGGATCGCGCGCATGAAGGATCCGTTTTGGCTTTCCCGAGAGCAGCGTCGAGCGCCTCCTGCGCGAGGAGCGCGAGCGCGCCCGGCGCCATCGCGAGTTGCTCGGCGCCGGCACCGCCGGCCAGGCTATCCGGGAGGCGGCCGACGTTCGAAGCGGCTGGCTCGGGACTTCGGCGCTCCCTATCGCGGCGTCCTCGATGTGCTGGAGCGGGATCGTCGGCACCAGCGCGATTTCCGGCAGCTCACCAGCAGTGCCTGGGCGCTGTCGATCTCTGAAGCCGCGCGCAGCATCGTCGACCGGAGCGCAGGGTTGCTCGACGACCAGCGTCGCCTCTCGAGCGGCCTGCAATCCTCGGCCTGTTGCTGGCGACCGCCGCCCTCCATCCTGATCAGTCGCCCGAGGAGAAAGCGGCGTTCGCCGCGTTGAACCAGAAGGCGGAGGCGCTTCAACAAGAGACACGTCGCTATCACGAGGCCGAGGCGCGCGCGGACGAAGCCTATGTCGCGGACCTTCCAAGGGCCGAGCTGAGCCGGGATGCGACGTTTCGGCGCGAACCGCGGCGCGCGGGCGCCGTGGTGCTGAAGGCGCCCGACGGAATGGTGCTGGCGATCGAGAGGCGGCAGGGGCGCTGGCGCCTGGTGATGTATCGCGATCCGCTCACCGGCCAGCTTGCCCGAGCGTGGGTCTATGCGAACGCGGTGTCGCCGCTCGCGCCGCCCGTTGACGCTGACGCGCGGTAGCGGGGCTCGACCGATCCGGACGGCGCCGGAGCGCCGTCCGGCATGCGCTCAGAAGAAGTCGAGCTTGTCCGCGATGATCTCGCAACCGTAGCGAGTGATACCGTCGCGGTCTTCCCAGCTCGAATAATGCAGCCGGCCGGTCACTGCGACGACATTGCCCTTCTCGCGCGACGCCGCCGCCTTGCCGAGGCCGTTGAAGCAGGTGACCTTGTGGAACTCGGTTTCCTTGGCGGTATAGCCGGTCGCCTCGTCGACATAGGTCTTCCCGTCCCTGAGCTTCACGCGATCGGTCGCGACGATGAGGGTCGTGACGCTGCCGCGGGCGTCGGGATCCTTGGCGACCCGGCCGGCGATGTTGACGTTGTTCATGGCGATGCTCCTTGTTGGGTCCAGCGGCCTTTCCGCCGGTGCCACCGGGGAGCGGCGTGCAGGCCCGCTCCGCACCGGAGCGCGAGCGGAGGGGAACTCCTGAAGGGAGCTGGCGCGGGCAGCCGCGATAGCGGCAACACGGGCGACCGGCAGGGGTTGCGGGGCGGGCCTGTCTCGCCGCAGGTGGCAGGAACAGGCGGAGGAAGGCCGCGGCGCCCTGGGGACGCGGCGCCCCTGCGACGACTGACCGCCGGCCGGCGGCTCAGACCGAGGTCGGCAGGCTTCCGCCCCGGTCGATGACGCGGAGGCGCAGATGGGGGACTGGCTGGCGCAGTCCGAGCGAGACGGCCGCCGAACGCGGACCGTGGGTCTCGACCGAATGGCGGACGAGACGGCGGCGATCGACGCTGGTCAGTGCGTCCCACCAGGCCGGGCTCAGATAGCTGTTTTCGAGATATTCGAGACCAAGGCGGACCGCGGCGGCGGCGCGGTCATCGTCCCCGAGGTTCTGGTAGGACCGCACGAAGCGCTCCGCCGGGCCCTCGGGCCCGCCGGTCCACCCGAAGACGATGACCGACTGGCCGCCATAGGATGTGATGTTGAGCGTGACCTGCTCGAACGGACCCGTGCCATGGGCAAGTCGTTGGAGCGGGCGGCCGGTCAGATCATTGTCGGGTAGGAACGCGCCGCAGCAGACCAGTGGCAGGAGCCCGTCGAAGCGTGTCCAGGCATAGGAGAAGCCGTTCACGTCCCGGGCTCGGACCCGCGCGTCATAGGCTGCCTTCCGGGCGCGCGTGCCGGCCTCGCCCGCGAGAGCGCCGTGATGGAAATGGCGCGCCATGTTCTGGGCGAGTTCCTGGTCCTCGACGGGCAGGCCCTCGTCCAACCGTGCGAAGAGCGGCGCCACCGCAAGCATGGCGCGCTTGAAGAAGGCTTCGAACGACACCGCGCGATAGGCGAAAAGCAGCGCCTCCCAGGCGCCGATCGCGCAGTCCTTGTCCTCGATCGGCTTGAAGAGATCGTTGTCATGGGTCGAGCAGAAGCCCGGGAAGACCGAAGCGTCGCCGATGCCCACCAGCCGCGGGTCGAGGCGGCCACCATTCTTCTCGAGCCCGCCCATCGTCGCGATAAGGGAATAGACCTTCCCAGCGCGCGAGATCGCGCGCAGCCCGCCTTCCTTCTGAACGGTGTGGGCGCCGATGATTTCGGCGCCACATGGCTCGCCGGCCTCGCCGGCATAGGAGCAGTAGCGTCGGCGCAGCTCCTTGCGGAACGCCTCGGCAACATGGTGGTGGTTGAATTGCGGCAGCCGCTCACGCCCGTCGTGACACGCTTTGAACTTCCTGCCCGATCCGCACCAGCACGGGTCGTTGCGGCCGATCTTCGGCAGGCGGTGTACGCGGGGCGGCCGGTTCAGGGGCATGAACAGCGAGGGGTGCGGAGCGGGAGGCGGTTGGATCGGCATGTCTTGGAGGTTGAGCGGAACAGGGTTGGACGGCGTGCCGGGCAGACGGCGAGGACCGGCGACTTTGGGGAGCTATCGTCACTCGGTGCGAACGCCTCAATGGACGTCGCTCAGCCAATTCTCCACCTTGAGGGCCCGGACGCGGGAGAACTCGCCGATGTTGGCGGTCACCAATGTGGCGCCGAGCGCATAGGCATGAGCCGCGATGAAGAGGTCGTTGGGCCCGATGGGTTTGCCCGCGCTCTCCAGCTCGGCTCGGATACCGCCATATTCAGTGTCCGCCGGGACATCGAGCGCAAGCACGGACACGCTGCCGAGGATCGCCTCCATTTGGGCCAGGAGCCTGGGGGACCCCTTCTTCGCGCAGCCGTAGCGCAGCTCGGCCGCGGTGATGATGCTGACGCAAATCGAATCGGCACCGACTTGCGCGATCCGGGTGGCTACGGCGCCGTGCGGGTTTCGCGCGAGTTCCGACACGATGTTGGTATCGAGCATGTAGAGCTGGGTCACAATTCGATGGCCTTGGCCGGAAGCAAGGTGCTGTCGATGTCCGGGAATTCATCCTCGGGGCCAAGGGGTTCGAGGCTCGCAAGGACCTCGACGATGTTTCGGCGGCGGATCGGCTCGATGACCAGTCGATCTCCCTCCCGGTGGATCATGACCCGGTCCCCAGGCAGCTCGAAATCGGCCGGGATGCGCACTGCCTGGCTCTTGTTGTTGCGGAACAGCTTCGCTTCTCTGGTGACCGTTGCTTCATGATCGGGTGTCACGGCAGACTCCTTGCATATACATTGGCATATACATCACCGGACGGATTTGTTCAATGATGTGTTGCCGAGGGGCAGAGAACGTCCTCGCACGCTGGCAAAAAAAGGGCCGGCTTCGCGGTGAGGCGAAGCAGGCCCTGTCGTGGCGCCGGCGCGCAGAGCAGCTGCGCGCCAATCGGTTGGCGGCAATCAGTCCGCCATCTCGGGCGTGCGGCGCCGGCGGCCGCCCGGCGCGGGCTCGCTGCCGCCGAACGCGCCTTCGGCGGAGGACTCACCCAGACCGTCGGTTCCCACGGGCGCGGCCGGCTGCTCGGTCCCCGGCAGCGGCGGCAGGCCGTCGTCGGTCGCGACCGTGTCGGTGGGCGCCTCGCGGCGGCGGGTGGGACGCGACCAGACGATGTTGTAGGAGCCATCCTCCTGGCGGAACGCCGAGATGTAGAGCGGCTTGTCGAGGCTCGGATCCTCGATCTTGCCGTTGAGGAAGGTCTCGCCGGTCGAGTTGGAGGCGAACTCGAAAAGCGCGCCGACCTGCACCCACTGGCGGGCGGCCGACAGTGCGAGGATTTCGAACTTGGGCGCGCGCGGGTTGGTCGACTGGACCGTCCGAAGCGCGATCACGATCGCGACGGTGAGCGTCGAGATCTTGCCGGTGTAGGTGCCGCTGGCGTTCTGGGTGATGGTGCCGATGTTCATGGGAAGTCTCCTGAGATTGAGCGCTCGAACCCCTTGTCCGAACACTCTCTCTCACCCACTCAGCTCCTCGGCCGTTCGGCCGAGTAAGGCGCGTCAGCGCCGCTCCGACGAGCGCCTCTTCGGCGCCGTCGGGATCGTACCGTCGTCGCAGGTGCCTCGGCCCGAACCCTCAGGCCTCGACTGCGCCAGCGTCTGCGGGTTCCCGCTTGCGCCGCCGCGGTGTCTTGGCGCCGGCCTGGGCGGGGGACGGGTCCTCGGCCTTGGCGCGGCGGGCGCGGGGCTTCGGTTGCGGAGCGGGCGCGGCGTCACCTGATGGCGGTGGTGCCTCGGCGGGCGCTATGGGCTCCTGCCGCTTGCGACCCAGGCCGAGACGCTTGGCTACCTCGCGCCGCTGCGCCGAGTAACCGGGCGCCACCATCGGATAGTCGGATTTGAGGCCATAGCGGGCGCGGTATTCGGCAGGGGTCAGGCCGTGGCCGCTGAGATGTCGCTTCAGCGACTTGTAGGGCTTGCCGTCGATCATCGAGAGAATGTGATCAGGCGAGGCGAGGCTCTTGCGCACGGAGACGGCCGGCGTGAACTCGGACTGGGCTGCCGGTGTCTCTTCGGCGGGTGTTTCGGGTTCCTTGGCGATGCCGGCGATCGCAGCGTGGGTCTTGGCGATGAAGTCCGGCACGTCTTCGGGTCGGATATTATTGTGCGCCACGTAGCTTGCGACGACTTCGATCGTCATCGCGACAAGGTTGTTCTCTTCCGGCAACCGCACCTCCCACGAAAGGATACGCCTGGCGATCTTCGCCCGACGACGTCCGTTATGGCGCGCGATGAATGCCGCGCAAGGTTTGGCGCCCCTGGGGTGTCTGTGGCGGCCTCGGTCCGAAAAATTCGGGTGCTGGCGCCCGGTCAGGTCGCCGAAGTCGAGACCGGCTTGCCCCAGAGCGCGATGATATCCTGCATCTCCTCGGCGAAACCGAGGGCGTCGATGTAGATGGCGCCGGGGCGTTGTCCGAGATAGCCGACGATGGTCGCAATGTCGTTGGCGACAGCGACATCCAGCCCGAACAGGTCGGCGATCTCGAAATGGCCGAGTTCCGGCCCGTTCCACCACGCCATCAGGAAGTTCGCGACCCGGCGCGACTGGCCAGTATCGCTCATCGCGATCGGTATCAGCCGGGTCAGCGCCGCCAGCATCGCGTCGTGATCGGTGGGTATCGAAGTCATCGGCATCTCCGGCGGCGATGCTATACGTCTGTGTCGATCGCGCAATCGCGACGTTCGGATCAGAGGCGCAGGGGCTCCGGCATCGCCAGCCATTCGGGCTGGTCGTGCGCGAGCGGCACGTCATGGTTCGCGGCCTCGGCTTCGCTGAAGACCCGCGCGCGCGACAATCGGTCAAAGCCGGTATCGTCGTTCCAGAAGCTGAGCCCGTGCTGCGGATCGCGGATCGCGAGGACGAATCCATCGACGCCTTCGTCGCGCGCGCGGGCAATTGCGCGATCGAGAAGTTGGGTCGTGTGGCCATAGCTGATGCGGTGTTCAGTAATGACGACATAGCCGCCGCCGAACTCCCCGACCCGCAGCCTGTCGCAATCCGACGCCCATTCGAACCCGAAGGGCAGCGCCGAGCGCGCGCAACGTTGGATCAGCCTGGCCGCGACATCGATTCCGAACTGCTCGCCGGAGAAGGTCACGAGCACCTGGCCGAGCTGGTCGGCCTCGTTAAACGCGACATGGAAATCGACATAGGGATATTGCGGATCCTCAAAGAGGTCGAGCAATCCCCCAAACGGGTCCTCGTCGCCGCGCGGGAATAGGTGGGCGAAGTCCTTGCCAAGGCTGGCATAATGCGCGTCGCGAACGTCGCTCCCGGCCTCGGTGCCGTCGATCAGATCCACCGCGGCGATGACCCGGCGTAGCATGTCGGCCTCGGCGACGGTGACGGTCAGGTCGAACGCCGCCTTGGTGTAGCTATTGGACATGGTGCGCTCCCGCAGTCGGGGGGAGCGCGGGAGCGGCATCCGCAACGACGAGCGCCGGCACTACGAATTCCGCTGCATCGAAATGAGCGAAGATCGCATCGAGCGAGCCAAGCGCCGCGATGGTGCTGCGGCTGATAACAACCTCGTCGTCCTCGGTGACAGCATAGGACACCGCCTTGCCGTCGCCGATGGCGACGACGCGCTCGGGTCCCCACTGCCCGGAATAGCCCCCGCACCAGCGTACGAAGGGGACGCGATGCATCACGCACCAGTCCTCGATCTCCTCGAAGCGACCGCCTGCGACTTCGTGCGCAAACAGGCGAAGCGGCTCGCCGTCGACGCGATGTTCCGGCTCGAACGGATCGCCGTCCCACTCGACGGCAAGGCGCTCGGCGGCGATGAGCTCGGCAAGTTCTGCGAAGGCGGGAGCGTCAAGCGCGCCGCCGATGACGATGGAGGCGGATACCCGGTCGGCCATGATGGTCTCCTCTGGTTGGGCGCGGCGCAGCGCGCACGTTCGGCCACCGCGCGGTGATCGCGGGACCGGTGATGATCGAGCCTTGGAAAGGATCGTGGCGGCAGCGGCTCGGCCGCGCCGGCACCTGTCTGATTGCAGCTTCAGTGAGTCGAGCCGAACAGGTAGCGCTTGGCGGCGACTTGCTGGCTGCCATCCTCGACGCCGATGGACGACTGCATATCGGCAGTGAGCTGCCGGTGGAGATCGGGAGGAATGATGGCATGAGGCGCGACAACGGCGATCGCGGCCTCGGCGGAGAGGAGTTCGCCCGGCTCCGTGCCGATCCAGACGAGGGGCTCGCCTTCTGCGGGCTCGTCTTCGGTGCGAAAGAAGACTTGCGCGAAGAAGGTCTGAAGCGGCCGGTCCCATCCGACCGTCGCGCGGACGACGTCTGGGCGGTCCGGCTTGGGCTGAAGGTCGTGACGGCTCATTCCATCGTCCTCCGGATGCGATGCTGGACATGGCGCGCCGCGCCTTCGGCGCTGCTGATCGCCTTGCCGGCGGCCGACGCAGCCTGACGCGCTCCGGCCTGGCGAAGCAAGGTACGTGCTTCGCGCAGCCGCTCAACGGCTATCGCAATGGCGTGCCCGTCAGCGGGCGTGGCGGAGGCGATCCGGCGCATGGGCTTCTCCCTTGGATGGACGATGGATGCGGAAAGGCGCGTCTGCAGCGGGCGCGGGGCGTTTGCAGGGTAGAGTCCGACTTGCATTTACGCGCCTACTGCCCCGACCCGCTCCCCCCTTCCCTTTCCCCAGGTTCAGTCGTCCTCGGGCAGCATGATCGTCATGACTCGCGTGGTGACGTGCGGATCGCCAGGGTCTTCCGATCCCCATTCCAGCGCGCGGTCGTAATAGTCGATCGCGAAATGGACGGCCTGGCCACGGACGGTGAACTCCCCGCGAGAGCGTTCCGGGCCATCGTCGCGCGTGAATGCGTAACCTCGGATCGCCGAGAGCAGCTCGGCCTGGGCGGAGAGCTCGCCGGCGAATGCGGCGAGGCAAGCCGCAGTGATGACGACGCGGGCAGTCGGATCGAGGCCGTGCCGGCAGCGGTCGTTGAGTTCGGCGATGCGGGATAGCTGGTCGGTCATGCAGCCTCCATCAGGCCAGCGTTGAAGGTCTCGATCCAGGCTTCCATCGTCGGCTGCTCGGAAAGCGGCACGATGCTCGCTGCATCCTGGAACCGGATGAGATCGGTGGGCGCATCGCGGCGAATGGCTTGGATCTCGGCGGCCGGGAGCAGCCGCTCGCCGCGGATGAAGTCGGTGATCCTGCCGGGCTTTGTCCTGGTTGAACGCCGCCAGAGCCCCTCGACGGTGCGCAGCCGAGGCTCCGCGCGCGCCTCGATGAGCACGATCAGCCTGAGGCACCAGGTTGGCAGCGCCCGTACTTCGTCCGGCTGGATGGCCCCGCAGAAGAAGCAGCTCGATTTCGGAGGGATCGGAAGTCCGGCCTGCTCGATACGCGCGGCGCACCGGTCGCGGTTCCAGTTCCACTCGCGCAGCGGATAGCGGCACTCAAACAGCGGATCGTTCAGCGCGGACACATGCGCGTAGCGACGCGTGTCGGCAGGCGAGGCATCGTAGCCGATCAGCCGAACGACCTTCTGGCCTCGCTGCCACGCGGTCTGGGCCGGCGCCCATTGCTTGAGGTAGGCGTCCTGCGGCGCGACCTTCCACTTGAGAGAACAGCTATGCCGGCCGAGGCTGATGCTGGGGAGCGTCGCATTGGTGAGCACGTTGGCCAGGATCGAGTAATAGGGTGGCCAGTGCTTGAAGCGCTGCGGCACGTAGCGGACCACCTCATAAGGGATGCGCCGCGCGGCCATCCACGCCGCGATCAACTTCTGGTATTCGTAGGTATCAGGCTTCTCGGCGCCGGGATCGGCGGTGAGAACCAGGTCCGGCCGCTCTCCCCGCGATTCGAGTTCGACGAGCAGGGCCGTGGAGTCGACGCCGATGCCATAGGCGAGGACGACCGGCGGCGGCGCGCACACCATGATGGTGTCGACCGGCCTCAGCGTGGCAGAGGTGATCATAGGGGCCTCGGGCTTGAACGCGGCTGAATGCCGCCAAACTCAAGGCCCCCCTCCCCTCGCTTGTCCGATGCGGCTGCGCCGGAGGCGGGTGTCTTCGGGCCGCCTCTCGAAAGCCGGGCCTCGTCAGTTATCCGGCGGCCGTGTCGTGGCGGGGTGCCGGGACGTCGGTTCGCCCATCAGGATCACGGCGATCGAGGGCTTGTCGTCGGGTCCGAGCTTGCGGCTGTCGAAGAGGTTCCGGCCGCCCAGGCCGATCGTCAGCATGTCGAAGGTCGGTGACGTACCGCCGTTCGCGTTGGCGATGCGTGTCCCTTTGTCGTGATATTGGATGTCGACGAAGCTTGGCGGGCAGCCGCGCTTGTATTCGCCGAAGAGAACGTGATCCGACGACCGTCGGTGGTCTTGGCGCTGATCGTGAAGTTGCCGTCGGGGATGTCGATCGGGAGCGTCGGCACGTCGTTGAAGCGGGCGAAGCCGATGCTTTCGGCATCGGCCGCGGTCATGACGGGCAGCTGCGTGATGTCAGCCATGGAGGGTCTCCTGATCAGGCCAAATGAGCGGAAGCAGCGCGTTGCGCGGCGGAAGGGCCTTGGGATACGGCAGGCGCGGAAGGGTGGGGCCGCGGCGGCGGGCCTCGCGCGTCAGCTCAAAGCAATAGGCGAACAGCCCAGCCTGCTGATGCGTGACGAGATGGCGCTCGCGCTGGAGCCGCCACAGCCAGCTTCGCGGTTCCTCGCCGATGCGCGGCCTCGGGACCCCCAGCGAGACGAGCTGATCGATTGCGCCGGCATGGCCCTGCTCGCCCAGGCGTATCTTGGACAGCGTGCGCCCCGAGATCGTGATGTTGCCGACCCGAAGGACCGATCGCGGCTTCGTGACCGCGCGGTGCGCGGCTGAGAGCGCGCAATAGACGCGGCCGATATGGCCCGCCCCTGGATCGCTGTAGGTTACCACCGCCTCGATCCCAGGCCGTTCCCGGCGCAGGTGGCGAAAGGCCCGCGCGACAAAGAAGCTCTCGCCGTTCTGGGGCACGGCGTCGGTCAGAATGAGGCGCGCGAGGACGCAGCCGCGGCGAGGATCGTCAAACCCGGTGTGGCGCGAGATGACGGCGCCGGTGGTCGGAACAGCGAAAACGGCGACGCCTTCGAGCGCGCCCTTGCGCGCGAACAGCCCCACCGCAAGCTGCGCGGCCGGATAGCGAGGCAGATAATGGTGCTGCGCGATGAAGGCGCGCGCGTCCGCGTGATCGATGACATCGACGCTGTAGGCGCCGGGATCGATCAGAGTGAGATCGCGCGCCCACAGAGCGCGCCGTTCGCGCCAGCGCTGGCTGCGGTCGGTCTGCATGGGTCAGAATCCGTCGGTCAGAGGAGCGCGCGCTGGCGGGCGTGGCGGGCGATGATCGCGTTGGCGAAGGCGCCCGCGCCCGCCTGGCTCGGGCAGGGGAAGAGATCGTGAGCACACAGCAGGCGGAAGCTGTGGTCGAGCTCCATCGCACAGAGCCAGCGGTCGCTGCCGTCGATGTCGACGACGGTGAGCGCGAGGCAGCGCGAGCCGCCATAGGGGCTCGGATCCAGTGGATCGCCCGAAAAGCCGGCAAGCGTCCAGAAGCGCCAGCCGAGGGGCGGCGGGTCCTCGATGCGGGCGATGATCCGGAAGGAGCCGACGGCGGCATCGATCGTCCTCACGACGACATCTGCCGCCCGGCCGCGACCCTCAGCTCTGCAAAGCGCGCTTGGACGGCTGATCCGGTCGGATAGCGGTTCTCGAGCCTGTGGCGCGCAAGGATGGGCCGCCGTGCCGCGGCGATGTCATCGGCCTCGGCGAGGGTGGGCATCCGCGGAGGCCAGCCTTTGACGTATCTGAGGCCTGCCGGCATCGAGGCCTCGAGATGCCGGCGCTCGAGCTGGTCGGCCTTGGCGCGTTCGACGTCCGCGCGGAGCCCGCCGCTCAACAAATGCGGTGCGATGTCGGCGAGCCAGCGTGTCGGCTGGAATGGAAAGGTCGATCGCGCCTCGATGCCGACGAGCTCGCGATAAACCTCGGTGTTCGCCGGGGCTGCGGCAGAAGCCGACAGGTCGTGAAGCGAGGCGAAGATGCAGTAGCGGCACGAGAGGCGCGTTGCGCCCCATATCGAATAGGCCTCGTGCAGGGTGATGCCGAGCGCGCCGTGAGCACGAAATACTTCTTCGCTGTTCCAATGCGCGATCGGGTGCCAGAGGGTGATCGCGGTGCCGTGCCGGTTCCCGGCCTTGGCATAGTGAAGATCGGCCTTGGCGATCGGGGTGGCGGCGCGGTTGTGGCTTTCGTCGCGGCGCAGGCCCAGAACGGAGATGATCTGCTGGCCTCGCAGCATTCTGGCGATCGCCGGACCGATTACGGCCGCCTTCATCTCGGATTGGCAGAAGCGGAGCGACGCCGACGACCAGGGACCAATCAGGTTGTAGATCTCGAGCGCCTCGTAGCGGCGCTTGCCGCTTCCGAACCGCTGGATCCAGCGGTCGACCAAGTCGCCGGCCGCCCGGTGCACGACCGTCAGCGGCACGCCGGCGCTGGCGGCTATGCGCGCGACGGTATCGGGGGTCGAATCCCATTCGGCGCGGCCAAGATCGGCATGGATCGCCATCCGCCGCGCCCGCGGATGGCCGAGTGAATCGAGTTGAAGGTTGACCGCGAACAGGGCCGCGCTCGAGTCCTTGCCGCCTGAGAGGTTGAAGACGATCCAGGCGCCGGCGCGGATCGCGGCGACGATCTCGGAAGTGATGGCGATGTCCGGCAGGCCGGGGACGGCCGGATA